>CAZCVG010000041.1:0-19075 GCA_964501735.1 uncultured Gemmatimonadaceae bacterium
CCAGTACCAGCTTCTTCCTCGGCGCCGGGAATCACGGCGGGGTGAGCGTGACCCTGACCAGCGCCGACCCGGCGGTGCTGCTGTCCCCCAACGCCAGCACGGCCGGGACCAGCCAGATCACCATGGCGGTGGCCAACGGCGTCCAGAGCGTGGGCTTCTATGTCCAGGGCCTGGAGGGGCAGACCCAGGCGGTGCCGTCGCTGGTGACGGTGAGCGCCCCCGGCTTCAGCAACGGGACCGGCACCATGACGGTGGTGCAGGCGGGGATCACGATCAACGGCCTCCCCGGGACGACCACCACGCTCTCGGCCTCGAACCCGCTCTATGCCTACGTCGGGGTGCCGTCGGGGAACGGGCTGGGCACGGTGCAGAACCTGCGGGTGGGCGGGCCGGGGAACCTCACGGTCACCTTCACCTCGCCGGCGGGGGTAGGTGAGCTGCTCAAGGCCGCGACCGCCCCGGGTGCGAGCCAGACGGCGCAGATCGTGCCGGGGACCTACTACACACCGTTCGACACCACCTCGGGCGGGGTGGCCTTCCGCCCGCTGCTCTCGGGCAGCACCACGGTGAGCGTGGCGGCGGCGGGCTACCTGTCGACGCCCAACGCGACGGCGCCGGTCACGGTGTCGCAGCCGGGCATCTCGGCGAGCGCGGTGACGGTGGGCAGCGGGCTGCAGACCAGCACCAGCTTCTTCCTCGGCGCGGGCGCCCATGGAGGAGTGAACGTCACCCTGACCAGCGCCGATCCGGCGGTGCTGCTGTCGCCCAACGCCAGCACGGCCGGGACCAGCCAGATCACCATGGCGGTGGCCAACGGCGTCCAGAGCGTGGGCTTCTATGTCCAGGGCCTGGAGGGGCAGACCCAGGCGGTGCCGTCGCTGGTGACGGTGAGCGCCCCCGGCTTCAGCAACGGGACCGGCACCATGACGGTGGTGCAGGCGGGGATCACGATCAACGGCCTCCCCGGGACGACCACCACGCTCTCGGCCTCGAACCCGCTCTATGCCTACGTCGGGGTGCCGTCGGGGAACGGGCTGGGCACGGTGCAGAACCTGCGGGTGGGCGGGCCGGGGAACCTCACGGTCACCTTCGGCACGCCGGGCGGTGCGGGCGACCTGCTCAAGGCGGCCACGGCGCCGAGCGACACCCAGACGGCGCAGATCGTGCCGGGGACCTACTACACCCCGTTTGACACCACCTCGGGCGGGGTGGCCTTCCACCCACTCACGGCAGGGTCCACGACGGTGAGCGTGTCGGCGGTGGGCTACCTGTCGACGCCCAACGCGACGGCGTCGGTCACGGTGTCGCAGCCAGGTATCTCGGTGAATGCCGCCACGGTGGGGAGCGGCCTGCAGACCAGCACCAGCTTCTTCCTTGGCGCCGGCGCCCACGGCGGAGTGAGTGTGACCCTGACCAGCGCCGATCCGGCGGTGCTGCTGTCGCCCAACGCGACGACCGCGGGTACCAGCCAGATCACCCTGGCGGTGGCCAACGGCGTCCAGAGTGTGGGCTTCTACATCCAGGGCCTCGAGGGCCAGACCCAGGCGGTGCCGTCGCTGGTGACGGTGAGCGCGCCCGGCTTCAGCAACGGCACTGCCACGATGACGGTGGTGCAGGCGGGGATCACGGTGAACGGCCTCCCGGGGACGACCACCACGCTGTCGCCGTCCAACGCGGTCTATGCCTACGTCGGGGTGCCGTCGGGGAACGGGCTGGGCACGGTGCAGAACCTGCGCGTGGGCGGGCCGGGGAACCTCACGGTCACCTTCACCTCGCCGACGGGGGTCGGTGAGCTGCTCAAGGCCGCGACCGCCCCGGGGGCGAGCCAGACAGCGCAGATCGTGCCTGGGACCTACTACACGCCGTTCGACACCACCTCCGGGGGGGTGGCGTTCCACCCGCTGCTCTCGGGGACCACTACGGTGAGCGTGGCCGCCACCGGCTACCTGGCCACCCCGAACGCGACGGCGTCGGTCACGGTGTCGCAGCCGGGCATCTCGGTGAACCCGGTGACGGTGGGCAGCGGGCTGCAGACCAGCACCAGCTTCTTCCTCGGTGCGTCAACCCACGGTGGCGTCACAGTCACGCTGACCAGCTCCAATGCGGCGATGCTCCTTTCGCCCAACGCGACCACGGCTGGCACCAGCCAGATCACCATCGCCGTGCCCAACGGCACCCAGAGCGTGGGCTTCTACGTCCAGGGTCTTGAGGGACAGACCCAGTCGGTCACCACCACGGTCACGGTGAGCGCCTCGGGATTCACCGACGGCACGGCCTCCATCAGTGTGGTGCAGGCGGGGATCACGGTGAACGGCCTCCCGGGCACGACCACCCTGCTCTCGCCGTCCAACCCGGTCTATGCCTACGTCGGGGTGCCGTCGGGGAACGGGCTGAGCACGGTGCAGAACCTGCGGGTGGGCGGGCCGGGGAACCTGACCGTGACCTTCACCTCGCCGGCGGGCGTCGGTGAACTGCTCAAGGCTGCCACTGCCCCGGGCGGGACCCAGACGGCGCAGATCGTGCCGGGGACCTACTACACGCCGTTCGATACCACGTCGGGTGGTGTGGCCTTCCACCCGCTCCAGGCCGGGACCACCACGGTGAGCGTGGCCGCGGCGGGCTACCTTGCGACCCCGAACGCCACAGCGTCGGTCACGGTATCGACGCCCGGGATCTCGGTGAACTCGACCACGGTGGGCAGCGGGCTGCAGACCAGCACCAGCTTCTTCCTGGGTGGCTCCGCCCACGGCGGGGTGACGGTCACGCTGACCAGCGGGAATGCGGCGCTGCTGCTCTCCCCCAACGCCACGACGGCCGGGGCGAGCCAGATTACCATCGCCGTGCCCAACGGCACGCAGAGCGTGGGCTTCTACGTGCAGGGCCTGGAGGGGCAGACCCAGGGCCTGACTACCACGGTGACCGTGAGTGCGCCCGGGTTTACCAATGGAACCGGGTCCACGACGGTGGTGCAGTCCGGGGTGCAGCTGGCGGGGGTGCCGGCCACGATCGCCTCCACCGCCCCGGTCGCGGATATCTACGCCTATGTCGGGATACCCTCCGGTAACGGCGTCAGCGTGCAGAACGTCCGGTTCGGTGGCCCGGGGAACGTGACCGTGACCTTCACCTCCGGCAATGTCAGCGCCGCCTCGCTGGTCACAGCGGCGCAACCCACCGGGGCCGCGACCCAGACCGCTCAGGTCGTGCCGGGGACGTATTACACGCCGTTCTCGGTGGCCACCCAGGGCGCGGGTCTCCAGCCGGTGGCCCCCGGGACCAGCGTGATCTCCGCATCGATCCCGGGTTACATCTCCACGGTGGCCGCGGCCCAGAGCGTGACCGTGCAGTAGGTCCTGGCCCGGACCGGCAAGGCTGCCGTTGTAGCCGCCGGGCCAGCCATCCCCCGGCCCCCGCCGGGCCGGTCGGGGGGTCCCGCGGGCGGAACCGCGAAAGTGTGGTTTGTAATGTAAAGTACTTGACGACTTCCCGTTTCCTCCATACCTTCGTCCCCATGCCCGCTCCACGCCCTCGCCGCACCGAGCCCCGCCTCCCGGGCCCAGAGACCCCGCTCCACCAGCACGCCGCCGAGAACCTCCGGTTCATCCGGGACACCATGGAACGGGCCGGGGCCTTTACCGCGGTCCCGGGGTGGGGCGGGGTGGGCATGGGGGTTACGGCCCTGGTGGCGGCGGCACTGGCCGCCGCCCAGCCCTCCACCGACCGCTGGCTCCTGACCTGGCTGGCGGAGGGGTGGCTGGCCTTCGCCATCGGCGGCGTGGCGATGGTGAGGAAGGCCGGCCGCCTGGACACTCCACTCACCGCCCGCCCCGGGCGGCGGTTCCTGCTCGCCTACGTCCCGCCGGTGGTGGTGGGCGCCCTCCTCACGCTGGCGCTCTATCGGGCCGGAATGACCACCCTGCTCCCCACGGTCTGGCTGCTGTGCTACGGCGCCGCGGTCATGGCGGGCGGGGCCCTGTCGGTGCCGGCGGTGCCGGTCATGGGCGGCTGCTTCCTCGCGCTCGGCGTGGCGGCGCTGTTCGTTCCGGCGGCCGGGGACTGGCTGCTGGCGGCCGGGTTCGGCGGGGTCCACATCGGGTTCGGGATCTACATCGCGAGGAGGCACGGTGGGTAAGGGAAACACCGCCAGGAAGACGGGACAGGACGGGGCGGGCACGCCCCGGCTCTCGGCGCGCTCTGGCGGGCGCTCGCCGCTGGCGCCGGACCTGGACCGGGTCATCCATGAGCGCGTCCGCCTGGCCATCCTGAGCGTCCTGGCCGTCAACGACGTGCTGTCGTTCAACGAGCTGAAGGCGTTCCTCGAGACCACGGACGGCAACCTCAGCGTCCACGCGCGGAAGCTGGAGGATGCGGGCTACATCGCCTGCAGCAAGGGGTTCGCGGACCGGATCCCCCGCACCGAGTACCGCCTGACCGCGGCGGGCCGCAAGGCGCTGGAGCGGTATCTCACGCACATGGAAGCCCTGATCCAGGCAGCCCGGGGCTGAGGGTCGATGTCCCCCATCCGGCAGGAGGATTGTGTGGCGGGAAGCTTTGTAGCTCAAAGTGCTTCGCACGAGATGCCCCGGCCCAGGATCGGGCCGGCCCTGCTCACCCTCGGCATCGCCGGGGACTGGCTCATCCGGGGCGAGGGCGCCGGCCTCAACGTGGCGCTCTGGGTCGCGGCCGTGGTCTGCACCTGGCACTGGGTCCGGGCCCGGTCAGGCACCGGCCCGGAGGGGCTCGAGCGCAACCTGCTCGTCGTGGCGCTCATGCTCGCCGGCGGATGGCTCTGGCGCGAGAACCCGATGCTGCGCCTGCTCGACCTCGTGGGCCTGGCCCTGGTGTTCGCCCTCCTGCCGCTGGCCGCCGCCCCGGAGGCCGTGGCCTTCGCTCGGCTGTCCGCCGTCCGGGTGATGCGGGCGGCGGTTCAGCTCGGGCGCCGGGGAGCGGTGGGGTGGATTCCCACCCTCTTCGCCCCCCGGCCGCCGCTGCCGGCGGGGCAGGCCTCGGTGCTGGGTGCGGTGGCGCGGGGGAGCCTGCTGGCGCTGCCGTGTCTCCTGGTGTTCGGCTCGCTGCTGGGCGCCTCCGACCGGGTCTTCGGCGACTTTCTGGTGGGCCTGGTGCGGGTGGACCCCGAGGTGATGGCCAGCCATGTGGTGCCAACCCTTGGGCTGGCCTGGGTGGCCGCGGCCCTGGTGGGCGGCGCTGATCCCCGGGAGGGCACCGCTGTGCTTGCCGCTCCCGCCATGCGTGGGCGGGGGCTCGGACCGATCGAGCTGGGCATGACCCTGGGCACACTGGACCTGCTGTTCGCCGCCTTCATCGCGTTCCAGCTGCCCTACCTCTTCGGCGGGGCGGCCTGGGTCGAGCGCACCGCCGGGGTCACCCTGGCCGAGTACGCCCGGCGCGGCTTCTTCGAGCTGGCGGCCGTCTCGGCCCTGGTGCTGCCGATGTTGCTAGCGTGTGAGGCATGGGTCGAGACCACCACCGCTGCCGCCCGCCGCCTGTACCGGCTCCTTGCCGGGACGATGCTGGGCCTGCTGCTGGCCATCATCGCATCGGCACTGCACCGGATGGTGGTCTACCAGGCCGAATTCGGCCTCACGGTGGACCGGGTGTTCGCCACCGCCCTGATCGGCGGGGTGGCGGTTACCTGCTGGTGGTTCGGCGCGACGGTCCTGCGCGGGGCCACACGCCGCTTCATGCCGGGGGCCCTGGTCGGCTGGGGGATCTGGCTCCTCCTGCTCCACGCGGTCAACCCCGAACGTTTGGTCGTCGCGACCAACCTGCGCCGTGCCGAGGCCGGGAAGCCGCTCGACGTGAACTACCTGGCCAGCCTGAGCCTGGACGCCACCCCGGCGCTGGTGGCGGCATGGCCCCGGATCCCTGAATCGGGCCGGGACTCACTCTCGACCATGCTGCGTGGTCAGGTAGCGGAACCAGCCGACCTTCGGGGCTGGAACTTCTCCCGGCGGCGGGCTGTGCGGGCCGTCGCCCGGCTTCCCCAACTCCCTGCGGAGCCGCCCAGATGACCACCTCTACCCTCGCCGAGCTGCTCGCGGCGCTCGCGTTCCTGGGGACCGTGGGCCTGACGGTGCTGCTCGCCGCCTTCGCGCTTCGCTGGGCGATCGGCGGGAGACTGCCGCGGGCCCGGTACGCGGCCCTCGGGGCGGCTGCCGTCGCGACCGCCTATGCCGTGGTCCTGACCGTGGTCTCCCTCACGAGCAGGGAGGTGGTCATTCCGCCGGATGGTGAGAAGTACTTCTGCGAACTGGACTGCCATCTGGCGTACCGGGTGGTTTCCGTGGCCCCGGTCCCGGAACCCCCTGGTGAGGGCCGGTTGTGGGTTCTTACAGTTCAGGCCCGGTTTGACGAGACCACCATCTCGGCCCGCCGGCCGCTGGACGCAACCCTGGCCCCCACGCCCCGGCGGGTCCTGCTTCGGACCAGCGGAGGCGGGGTGGCCGGTCCGCTCTCGCCGGGCGAGCTGGCCGCGGCCGGCATCCACGACTCGACCATCCCGATGGACCACCCCCTCCGGCCGGCGGAGTCCTATCGCACCTCGTTCTGGTTCCGGCTGCCGCCGGAGGATCGCCCGGCCGCCCTGCAGCTGGAGGATGACGTCGGGGTCAGCCGGTTCCTGATCGGCAACGAGCGGAGTCCCTGGCACGCCAAGGTGCTGCTGGCGCTGCCCGGGCCGATGGCCAGCCGGGAATGAGCGGCTTGATCGAGGTCTTCGCCGCGTCGGCCTGCGCGGTCTGGGCCGGCTGTACCAGTCTGGCGGGCCTGGGCATCTCCGTGTTGCCCCGTCCGCACGCTGCGGTATACAATCCGGGGCATTCTCGCGCCCGGAGGGCGGATGATGATCACACGACGATGGCCGGCCCGCGCCGCCTGGCTGGCCCTGTTCACCCTGATGGCCGCCGCCTGCCCGGCGGGGAGCCAGACCGGAGACCCGACGGTGCAAGCGCTGGCACAGGATGAGTTCCGGATGGAAGGGACCGTCCGGAAGGCCCAGGTCGGCATGAACTGCTGGCGGCTGGAGGCCAGGGACGGCGCATCCTATGAACTGCGTCCGGACCAGGCGCCCGCGTCGCTGCTGGTGGAGGGCAAGGCGGTGGTGCTGGTGCTCAAGAAGCGGTCCGACCTGATGAGCACTTGCATGGTAGGGCAGATCGTGGACGTGGTCCGGGTGGAATCGTAGGTAGTGCCGTTCCACTACCCGGCCATGATCCCCGAGGCGGCCTGAGCCCGCCGCTCTCCCATCCCGCCTCCACACTGAGCCGCCGTTGAGCCAACGCCTGCTCTCGCGCCGCCGGCTCCTGATGCTGGCCGGCGGTGCCCTTGCCGGCGGGGCGGGCCTCGGCGCGGATGCCTTCGCATGGGCCCCGCGCCGGGTGCAGGTCGCCGCCCAGGAGGTGCCCGTCCCCGGGCTGGCGCCGGGGCTCGACGGGCTCACCATCGCCCAGCTGAGCGACATCCACCTTTACCGCGGGCTCCATCCCGCCGCCGAGCGGGCCATGGAGCTGGTTAGCGGGCTCCAGCCGGACCTCACGGTGATCACCGGGGACCTGGTGGAGCACGCCAGCCTGGTGGCGGAGCTGCCGCCGTTCTTCCGGGCGTGCCGGGGCAAGCTGGGGACCGTGATCACGATGGGCAACTGGGAGTACCAGGCCGGCGTCCGGCCGGCAGATCTTCGCCGGAGTGCGGAATCGGCCGGGGCGGTGCTGCTGGTGAACGAGGTGCTTTCGGTGCCGGCAGGCGGGGTGGCCCTTGCCGTGGTGGGCCTGGACGATCCCCGGGCAGGGTTGCCCGATCCCGACGCAGCGCTCCGCGACCTGCCCACCGGCACCCCGGCCATCTGGGCGTTCCACGCCCCGGGCTATGCCGACCTGCTGGCCCGGCGAACCGACCCCCGGCCGATGCTGGCGCTGGCCGGCCACACCCACGGCGGCCAGATCAGGCCGCCGTTCCTGCCACCGATCACCCCGCCAGCGTCGGGGCGTTTCGTCGCCGGGTGGTACCGGGACACCTTCGCCCCGTTCTATGTAACCCGGGGGATCGGCACCAGCGGCATCCGGGCGCGGTTCCGGTGCCCGCCGGAGATCGTGCTCTTCACGCTGCGCCGCGCCTGATTCCCGCCTGCCGGGCTTACTCGCCCTCCGCCTTCATCTCCCTGAGCGCCCGGGCCGCGTTCTCCCCCGCCCGGGTCCCGCGATGCCTTTGCGCATAGCGGGCCAGTTCGGTCATCAGCCGGCCCCGCTGCCCGGTGGTCCGGTACAGCTCGATCAGCAGGTTGGTAGCCATGGTCTCGTGCCGGGGGTCGGGACGGCCCGCGCGCACCTCGAGATAGAGCCGCTCGGCAGCTCCGGGATCGTTGAGGTGCTGGAACTCCACGGCGGCGAGCTTGATCCGGGCGGCATGGTCGTTCGGGGATGCCAGCAGGTGGGTGCGGTAGGCCTCCGCCGCCTCACGATAGAACCCCCTCGCCACCAGCGACTCCTGGGAGGAATGCTGGGGGTCGGGGGCGATGTTGCCGGCGCCGAGCAGCATGTGGACCAGCCCCCGGGAGTATCCGCTGATGGCCCACCACACGCCGTACACGATGAGCAGCGTGAGGGGGATGTTGAGCAGCAGAAGCGCCAGCAGCAGCCCCGGCCCGATCTGCCCGCGGGCAAAGAACGCCAGGTCGAGGAGGCTCAGGAGGAAGAGTGCGGGAATGCCCAGGAGCACACCCAGCCGAATGACCAGGGCCCGGTCCGCCGCGTCCACCGAGGTGAGCGGCGGGCGGCTCACGGGGCGATCCGGGCGAGGTCGGCCAGCAGGGCGTCGGCGGAGATCGGCCGGCCCAGGAATCGCTCGAGCACCTCACGGGAGGACTCGCTCCGGCCGGGGCGGAAGAGCGCGGCCTTGAGCTGCTGGTAGGTCCCGGCGCCAGCCCCGCCGGTTCCCGCGAGCCGGGCCCGGATGTCGGCGGCGATGAAGGCGCCGAGGGCGTAGTTGAGCAGGTAGCCCGGGGCATCAATGAGCTGGCCGCGCATCGCCCACCACGACCACTCGGGGTGGGGCCGGATGCCGAGGTAGCGCTCGGCGAGGCCCGACCAGAGCACATTGGGGTCCACGGCGGGATCGCGGTAGGTGCGGAGCTCGAACAGCGACCACGTCATGTCGAAAGCAATCGCGGCGTAGCGGGCCCGCAGGGCGGCGGCGAGGGGAACGCTGTCCCCGAGGAATCGCTGCTGCCAGGCCGGCTCGTAGATCTCCAGGGCCGGGACATCGGCCAGCGCCTCGGAGTAGGTGTCGTTGTCAGGCCAGTCGAGGAAGGCGGGCCGGGTCTCGATGGCGGCAATGTGGATCGCGTGGCCGGTCTCGTGGAGGAGCTCGGCGAGGTTGTCGAATCCGCCCATGAGGTAGCTGGCAAAGACCCAGGGCTCGACCGGCCGGCGGCCGCCGAAGGTGGTGTAGGCGACCGGGTACTTGCCGGGGCGTGCCGCCAGATCGTAATGGATGCGGAGGTCCGCGGGCCTGGCACCCATGGCCTCGAAGTAGGCCCGATTGACCTGCTCGAGAGCGGCCACGTCGGGCAGCCGGGGACTCAGGCGGCGGCTGGCCTCCCCGGTCTCGTAGTACCAGTCCCACGGTTCCATCAGCGAATCGGGGAGCAGCCGGCGGTACCGGGTGAGTGCCTCCTCGAGCCAGCCCTCGAACCGGGCGGTGCTGACACCGAACGCCGGCGCCTTGGCGGTCACGGGGGAGAGCGAATCGCCCCAGGCTGCCGCGTGCTGGCGCAGCATGGTGCGATAGGGGCTGCCCGGAGAGTTGTCGTCGTTGATGCTGCGCCACACCGGGTCCAGCGCCAGGAAGAGCCGCCGCCGGCGCTCCCGGTCGGGGACCTGCGGCAGCAGGCCGAGAATGGCCAGCCGGTTGAGGGTGTCACCATCCACCACGATGTGGCGCGCCGCGACCTCGAAGCAGGCCATGGTCCTGGCGCCGAGGTCGGCCAGGCTGAGGTGCCCGTTGCTCGCGCGGGTGGCGCCCGGTGGCGGGCAGCGGGTTGCCTCCCCGGGGTCCCCGGCCGAGGCATCCCGCCCCGCGGCCACATCCCGCATGAGCTGAAGCGCCGCCGAATCCTCCGCCGTCGCTGCGAGGGCAGCGGAGAACTGTCGGGTGAGCGCGGTCCAGCGACGGTGTTCCTCTCGACGCGCGAAAGCCAGCGGGCGGCCGTCGGTGGTCGTGTCCGTGCCCAGCGCCTCGGCGAGCAGCACCCGGTCCGCTGCGTCGCGCCACGCCAGGTAGTCTACCTCCAGGCGCCCCACTGGAACGATCCCCGGTATCGTGGCCCGCGAACCATGGCTGCAGGCGGCCGCCAGGCACAGCAGCGCGAGGCCCGCGGCGCGGGCCGCCCCTCGGCGGGAAGCGGGCAGGGGGAGGACAGGGTTCAGGCGCTGGCTCCGCTCGATGGGGGGGAGTTGTCAGGCGGTCCGCCGGGTCATTCGCCCGCCAGGTTGAAGGCGGTCCGGAAGGCCCGGAAGACCTCCCGGTAGTCGGGATGGGTGTAGGCGATGGTCCGGGGCCCGCGGCGCTCGATCCCGGGGGCCATGGCGGCGTGGTCGGCGTGGACGGTGGACTGGAAGTCCACCTCGAGCCGGACCGGGGACCCGAGGTCGAGGGGCCGCCCGGGCTCGCTGGCGGCGGCCTGGACGGCGTCCCGCATGCCGGTGCGGATCATCTCGCAGGCCACCGCCGGGGCGAGCGACTGCGCGGCGCCCCGGCTGAGGGACTGCTTCACCACCACAGTGCGGACGGCCTCGCCGAGGAGGTCCCGCGCCTCGGCGGCGAGGGCCTGGTCTCCGCTGACCAGGGTCACCGGGGTGCCGTGTACGCCAGCCAGCGCGGCATTGAGGCCCAGCTCCCCGACCGGGCGTCCGTTCAGGCGCACATCGAGAATGCGGGAGGTATAGGTGTGGTCGAGCACCGCATTCGCGGTCCCGGCCCGGGCGTGGTAGCCGATGCAGGCGGCCAGGTCCCAGCCGAGGTCAATGCCTTCCATCATGGACCACATCTTGGGCCCGCCCGAGATGAGTGCCGCGCCGGGGTGCAGCTCCTCGGCCAGCAGGTTCCGCATGGTCCAGTGGCTGTCGTTGACCAGCACCTGGGTGGCGCCCCCGGCCAGCGCGCCTTCGATGGCGGCGTTGGCCTCCGCGGTCATCAGCCGGCGGAAACGGGCGTACTCCGGGGCACAGCGCGGGTCCACGGGGTTGGTCTGATCCTCGTGGACCACGCCGGCGACGCCTTCCATGTCCACCGACAGGTAGACTCGCATGGATTCGATTCTCGCGATGGTTGCCCCGGGCCGGGGTCCGCCGCGGGGTTCAGGCCGGCGGCCTCGGGCCTGCTACCCGGTGTTTCCGGGGATAGCGGTAAGGTACTTCGGGCCGGGACGGGCCGTCAGCCCGTGGGACGGCGCGGTTGGGCCGAGGCGCGCCGTGCGAGCAGCGTGGGGATGAGCCGCTCCAGGCGCTTGCAGGTGGCCTGCAGTTCCAGGGGCTTGACCAGGTAGTCCGAGATCCCGAGATCCCGGAGCTTGAGGACCAGGTCCCGGTCCTTGGCCGAGGAGATGGCGATCACCGGCAGGTCGGCGAACTCGGGGTTGGCGCGCAGGCGCTCCAGAAAGGCGACCCCGTCCACGGTGGGCATGAAGATGTCCATGAACACCACCGCCGGGCGTTCCCGCTCGACCATGGCCAGGCCCGCCTCACCATCCCCCGCCTCCAGCACGTTGTAGGGGAAGAACCGGCTCAGCAATCGCTTGAGTAGCAGCCGCACCATGGGCTCATCCTCGATGACCAAGGCCTTCATGATTCGGGGGCCCGATCGGGCGGCAGCAGCCGGTGCACCTGTGCCATGAGGTCGGCGAGGTCGTACGGCTTGGGGAGGTACGCGTCGGGCGGCGTGGCCCCGGCGGGAGGATGGCTGTCCTCCTGGGCATAGCCACTGGTGAGGATCACCGGCAGTCTGGGGTCGCGCCGCCTGAGCTCGGCCAGCACATCCCAGCCGGACATGCCTGGCATCTTCACGTCCAGGACCACCAGGTCGGTGCAGGTGCCGGGCTCGCCATGGAGGCGGAGTGCCTCCAGGCCGTCCCGCGCCTCACGCACCGTGTAGCCGCAGAGGCCCAGGGCCTGGCGCAGGGGCCGGCGCACCGCCGCCTCGTCGTCCACCAGGAGGATGCTGCCACGGCCACTTCCCGGCTCGAGGCTCAGGCCGGGGGCCGCCGCCGCGAGGGGGTCCTGGGTCCGGGGCAGGAAGAGGTGGAAGATCGAGCCGGCGCCCTCGGCGCTTTCGACGGTGATGCCGGCCTCGTGCTGGCGCAGCACCGCGTAGGCCGTGGCCAGTCCCAGGCCGGAGCCCCGGCCCGCCTCCTTGGTGGTGAAGAACGGCTCGAAGATCCGGGGCAGGACATCGGCGGGGATGCCGGCACCGGTGTCGCGGACCTCGATGCGGACGAACTCTCGGCCATCGGCTGAGGTCGGGCCGGCACCGCCACCGGCCACGCGGGCCGTCGCCAGGGTCAGGATGCCACCGGCCGGCATGGCCTCCACGGCATTGTTGCCAAGACTCACGATGAGGTCGGTGAGCTGCTCCAGGTCGGCATGAATGCGCCAGTTGCCATGGTCCAGCCGGGTGACCAGCGAGATGCGCGGGTCGAGGTCCCGGCCGAGGACCTGGGCGGCCTCCTCCACCAGCAGGCGGGGGTCGAGGGCCCTGCGGACCCCGGGCGAGGGCCGCGCGAAGTTGAGCAGGCGGCGCACCAGGCGGGCGGCGGCGCGGGTGGCCTCCTTCGCCTCGATCAGCTCCCTCGGCGGCACCCGGTCCTGGGAGACGATCCGCAGCCGGGCGGCCTCGATGCTGCCGCTGATGGCGGCGAGCGAGTTGTTGAAGTCGTTGGCGATGCCCGCGGCCAGGGTGGCCACCGCGGCCATCTTGGCGGATTCCCGCCGCTGCACGCTCTGGAACTCCCGGCGGCTGGTCTCGTCCACCAGCAGGACCCACTTCCCTGGCGACCCCGGCCCGCCCAGCGGGGCCACGGTGACATCGCACCGGAACTCGGTGCCATCCGGAGTGCGTCCCCGGCAGTCCACCAGCTGTTCGGTCTCCCGCCCACGGTGATCCCGGAGCCAGCTGGCCAGGCCGCCCCCGGCGGCCTGCTCCGGCAGGGCCAGCAGGCGGTCAATCGAGCCCCCCTTCAGCGACTCGGCGGGCCGGACAAACGTCCGCTCCGCGGCCGGATTGGCATCGCGGACAATGCCGAGGGCGTCCAGCACGAGGATCGCGCCGGGCAGCACCGCCAGGACCATGCGATCGGCACTCGGGGCCGGGGCCGTCGGATCGATGAGAGGCATGGGGAAGGGGGCCAGGTGGCTCGCGGGGACCATGGCAACCGGTCCGTGGCCGTCAGGCGGTGGCGCGGCGGTCGGGCAGCACCGGCGGCGGACAGAGGGTGTCGAGGGCGTGGATCAGTTCCGGCAGGCCATAGGGCTTCTGCAGGGCGGGGCAGCCGCACTGGGCCAGGAACCGGCGGCTCTCCTCGCGGTGCATGTCGCCGCTGGTGAAGAGCACCCGCGGCAGCATCTCCGGGTGGGCCCGCTGGAGGAATTCGTAGAACTCTTCCCCGGAGAGGCCCGGCATCCGGAGGTCCGAGACGATCAGGTCGAAGGCTTCCTCCGACAGCGCCCGGATCGCGGCCTGGGCGCTGGGCACGTCGGTGACCAGGAAGCCGTAGCGGCGGAGGAACCTTCCCACGCTGCGCCGGATTCCCGGCTCGTCATCCACCAGCAGCACCCGCCGGTGGCTGGGCGGCTCCACGCACAGGGGGGGGAGGTCCAGCTCGAGCGGCGGCGTGCTGAGCTCGGGTGCTGGCATGAGGCGCTCCTGGCCGGCCAGAGACGGCAGGACGATCTGGAACGACGCGCCCCCGCCGCTGCGGGTCTCGACCCGGATCTCGCCCCCGTGGGCGCGGACGATCCCCGCGGAAATCGAGAGCCCGAGCCCGGTACCCTCCCCGGCGGGCTTGGTGGTGAAGAAGGGCTGGAAGATGTCGTCACGCAGTGCGTCCGGGACGCCAGGGCCGTCATCCTCGACGGTGACGAGGATGGCGTCGGTGCCCACGGGGGCGAGGCTCACCCGCACCGAGCCGTACCCGCGGGTGGCCGTGATGGCCTGCTGGGCGTTGATGATGAGGTTGAGCAGCACCTGCTGGAGCTGGTTAGCATCACCTCGCATGCGGCTCCACAGCGGGTAGCCGTCGTCGGGGTCGAACCAGGGCGCCTGGAGCGTGATGTTGTGCAGCTTGAGGTGGTGACGCGAGAGGGCCACCGCCCGCCGGACGATGTCGGCGGCCCAGCAGTAGCGCCACTCGGGCGGATGATGCCGGGCGCTGGCCAGCAGGCCGTGGACGATGTCGCCGGCGCGGCGGGCCTCGGCGAGGATCAGCTCGAGATCCTCGCGCAGCTGCTGCAGCGGCACCCCCGGCCCGGCCAGCGCCGAGGGCGGTGCCCAGCCCTCGGGGCCGGGCGGGGTGGCGGGCCAGAAGGACAGCAGGGCCTGGGAACTCGCCACGATGGTGGCCAGCGGGTTGGACAGCTCGTGGGCGATGCTCGAGGCCATGTGCCCGATCAACGACAGCTTGTCCCGCTGGATGTCATCCAGCGGGACGATATGGCCCGGGCGCGGGAGCGGGCTAGCCGACGGTCCGGCGGTCGGCGGGCTGGCCATGGCGGGCCCCCTCGAAGGTCTGGTCAATTAGCGCCTGGTCGGCGGCATTCCGCCGCATCGTCGCATGGGGATTGTAGGCCAGCGGTCCGGGGGGCGGCGGGGCCGCGATGCCCGGCAGCGACGCCCGGCCCTCAGCGGCGCCGAGGGTGCGGTCGAACAGCGCGGCCACGGCCCCGACCCGGACTTCCAGGTCGAGCAGCGAGTGGGTGACGCCCTGGAGCTGCTGGGCGGCGATATCCTGGAACTGCAGGTGGTGGTACAGGGCGCTGACTTCCTGCCGCAGCGCCTGGAAGCTGCCGGCCTGCGCCTCGGCGTGCGCCTCGCGCTCCAGTGTATCAATGAGCTCCAGCGAGCGGTCCAGCCCGTTCAGCAGCTCGATCGTGGCGTGTTCGGTGGTGGCGGTGACATCCGAGAGCCGGTGCTGGGTGTCCCGCAGGCGCTCCACCGCATGCGACTCGAGGGCGGAGCGGGTCCGCCGGATGCCGGCGAGCACCTTGGCGATCTCCTCGTGGGCGCACAGCAGCACCGCGGGGAGTTCCACCAGGTGAGGCTGGGCGGAGAGCCTGGCCACCAGCTCGGCGGTCCGGCCGGAGTGGGCCCATTCGGCCTGGTGGAGGCGGAGCTCGGTGATGAGCTCATCGAGCAGGGCAAACGTCGCCTGCAGGTCGCCGGCGAGCGCCTTGATGCGGGTGCCGTCGAGGCCTCCCGGTCGGGATGCGCCGGTCATGCCGACCCGGGGGTGACGGAGAGGACGTGGTCGATCTTCTCCTTCAGGACCTGGGGGGTGAACGGCTTGAGGATGTAGCTGGAGACCCCCGCCTCGACGGCCTGGAGGATGTCTTCCTTCACGCTTCGGGTGGTGACCATCAGCACCGGCGTCCGGGCGTGGGCCGGGTTGGTGCGGAGTCCCTTGACCAGTTCCAGCCCGCCCATGACCGGCATGTTCCAGTCGGTGATGACCAGCTCGATGCTGGCATCGCACTTCTGCAGGGCATCGCTGCCGTCGGCCGCTTCCACCACGTTGTCGTAGCCGATGCTTCTCAGGGCATTGACCACGATCCGTCGCATGGTGGCGGAATCGTCAACTACCAGGCACTTCATGGGCGGCGCTCCGGGGCCGGGACTCAGTCAATGTGCACATCACCACGGCGCCACTCCTCATGGATGCGCTGGGCGATGCGTTCCCTCACCTCTGGATTGTCGTAATACCCCGACGTAAGCCGCTTGAGGAGCTCCCGCAGCCGCTCCGGAGACAGTCCCGAGGGGCTGGTCAGGGCCTCGCTCTGCGCCGCGGCCCTGGCCTCCTCGGAGAGGCGGACCTGGTCCCGGCTGTCGCCGGCCGGGGGAGCGGTGTCGTGCGGCAGCGCGCGGGCGGCGCCCGAGTGCCGTGCAGACTGGTTGCCGTTGGCCTGGTCGATACGGGGGCCGGCGAGTGGCTGGCCCGGGCTGGCGTTGGCAGGATCAATGGACATGCGTTTCGCGCTCCTCTATGACTGTGCGCCGGGCCCTGGCCCGGCCGTTCTTGACGTCACTCCAAACGGTGCAACGGCCCTGGCTACTCGCTGGGCGAGTCGGACGAGTCGGCCTGCTCGATCAGCTCGCGCAGGCGCTCCGGCGACAGTTGCAGCTCAGGGCCTTCCTGGGCCGCAAACCGGGCCGAGAGTTCCCGGGCCTGATCGCTGACCACCACCCGGTCGGCGGGGGGCGGCGTACTCTGGGGGGTCGCTGGCCTGGCCCCGGCTGCCCGGGATCCGGGCAGTGCGGCCTCGGCCACCCCTGGTTGAGTTGCTTGAATCCACATGGCCTCGCCTCCGGTCGTGAACTACCCTCTGACCCTCACTATCGTCCGGGTGCCGGCAGGACTTTAGGGGAAAATTCAGCCGGTAGCGTCCAGGGCGGCTGGGGCGGGGCGGGGGGGACGGAAGGGGGATCCACCCCCGGAGAGGTCGGCCAAGGCCCCGAGCAGGGCGCGCCGGCGAGCCTCGAGGTGGGTGGTGAACTCCCCGATGCCGGCCCGGGCGGTCTCGACCTCGCCGCCGAGTGACGCCATCAGGGTGCGCACCGCGTGGGCGCGCGGGCCGGCCGCGCCGGCCAGGTGCTGGCCCAGCTCGGGCGGGAGCCGGGTCTCGCGTTCGAGGGTTGAGAGCACCGCGCTGGCCTCGTCGGCCAGGGTGGCCAGCAGGTCGAGGTCGTCCGAGCGGATCGCGGCCCGCTGGGCGTCCAGCAGGTGAAGATAGCGGGCGTAGGCTGCCCGGCTGGCGTCGAGGGCCCGTACCGCGGTGTCCGACAGTGCCGCGGGCAGATCACTCACGAGGCCGCCGCGGCCGGCTGGGGCGCGTGGTCAACCTGATCCGCCGCGGCCGTCCAGGCGGCGTGAAGGTCGGCGACCAGCGTGATCAACCGCTCCAGGCGCGCGGGATCGGGCTTCAGGTCCACCTGGAAGGCCTCGCCGATGAACCAGGCATACAGGGCGGCCAGATTCCCCGCGATCTCGCCCCCGGCCTCGAAGTCGAGGGTGGCCAGGAGCTCGCCGAAGATTTCGCGGGCGCGGTTGAGGCTCCTGCTGCGGGCCTCGATCTCGCCCTTCTCCAGGTGCCGCCCGGCCTGCCGGAGGCTGGCCAGCGCCTGGCCGTAGAGAAATACCACCCGGCGGGCGGGTGACATCGAGACCACGTCGTTCTGCTGGTACCGGCTGACGGCCGCGTAGCTCACTGACTGCCTCCTGACTGGCTGAGTGCCCCAAGCATGGCGGTCACCGACCGCGACTGATTCTGGAACTGGGCCAGCGCCGACTCCATCCGGGCGAACTGCGCCAGCAGGGAGGCGCGCCGGACTTCCAGCCGCGCCTCGATGGTCTCGGCCCGCTCCTCCTGGCGCAGGATGTTCTGCGCCAGGGAGAGGTCGCGGAGCGAGACGAACCCGGTGTTGCTCTGGACGAATGCGGTGACCAGCCGTTCCAGCTCGGCGCCCGTGCCGAGGTTCACCGTGGTGTCGCCGGCGGGGCCGAGGGTGGCCCCGGAGTAGCGCACCGAGATGCCGGCGACGTCGGTGCCGCTGTCGCCCAGGAGCACCTGGCCCGAGCCGGTCGCCGCCAGGCCGCCGATGGTCCCCGCGATGTCCAGGCCGTTGGCGTAGGTGCCGGCCGCGATCGGCTCGCCGCCCTGGGTACCGCCGGCCGTGTAGGCCACGGTAATCCCGGCCCCGGAGCCGTACCCCACCTGGGTGAGCTGCACCTGGCCGCCCACGTCGGCCACCGTCAGCCCGAGGCCGCCGGTGGTGATGGCCGCGCCAAGCGCGGAGACGATCTGGGCCGAGGTCATGCCATCGGTGAGCGAGATACTGACCGACTTCCCCAGCCGGGTGTCGGTCACCGTCATGGTGTCGGGGGTGCCGTCGTCGCTGTAGACGCCGCCGGTGAGGCCGGCGCCGGTGATACTCGTCTGGGTGGCGAGCTGGGTGATGTCCACGGCATAGGTGCCGGCCTTGCTGTCGGGGGTGCTGCCGACATAGCTCAGCCCCGTGCCGGTGGCCGTGCCGGTCTGCTGGAACAGCTTGCGGACGTCGTCGAGCCGGTCCTTGAACGCGGCCTCGAACTTGGTGGTGTCGAAGGTCAGCTTGCCCGCGCTGTCGAGCGCGATGCCGGCCAGGCCGGGGCGGTTGAGGTCGCTGGCCGCGGCGCCCACGGTCGCGAGCATCAGCTCCGGGAGGCGGCTCCGCATCGTCCGGACGAGGCTGTCGCCGTAGAGCGCCGGCCGGGTGGTGGCCTCGGGGTCGCTGGTGCCCTGTTCCTTGAGGAAGTCCACCAGCTTGTTGTAGGCATCCACCACCGCCTGGATGCTGGCGCGGGCGCCTTCGGCAAAGCGCTCGACCGTCAGCCGGGTCACGGCGCCGGCCTCGGCACCGGTGAAGTTGAGGGTGAGGCCCTGGATCGCGTCACTGACGGTGTTGGTGGTCCGGGTGAACGCGACGCCGTCAATCGTGAAGGCCAGATCCGCACCCGCCTGGAGCACGGCGGCCGGGTCAATGGTGGTCGGGTTGGACAGGAGGCCCAGCGACTGCAGGGCGCTGCCGGCGGTGTCGGCCAGGGCCATGCCCGCGGCCCCGGTGGTCTGGCTCGTCAGCACCAGCTTGTGGCTCGTGGTGCCGACCGAAAGAATCGAGGCGCTCACCCGGGTAGCGCTCGAGCCCGTGTTGAGGGCGTTGATCTTGTCGCGGACCTCGATCAGCGAATCGGTGGCGACCACCGTCACGACCTGGCCGTTCACGGTGAAGTCGCCGGCCAGCCCCAGCGGGCCGGTCGTGC
>CAZCVG010000042.1:0-18831 GCA_964501735.1 uncultured Gemmatimonadaceae bacterium
GCTGCATCATCTCCAGCATGGGGTAGCCCTGCGGGGTGACCTCGATGTCCACCTCGCGCTCGTCCAGGCGCCCGTCGCGCAGCAGCTGGCGGAGCTTCTCGCGCGAGCGGTTGCGCCGCTCCCCCTCGGCCTCCCCCTCCGGCTCCTGCCGGGCCTGCCCGCCGGGGCTCACCACGAAGATCCCGGGCCGGCCGCCGCGTTCCGGCTCGGGCGGGGGGTCGGGCGCCGGGGGGAGGAGGATGTCCAGCAGCCGCTCCTCGGCCCGCACCTCGGCGGTGGGGTAGACCTCGTCCTCGCGCTCGGCGCGCACCATGGTGATGGCGGCGTCCACCAGCTCGCGCACCATGGACTCGGCGTCCCGGCCGACGTAGCCCACCTCGGTGAACTTGGTGGCCTCCACCTTGATGAACGGTGCGCCCGCCAGCCGGGCCAGCCGCCGGGCGATCTCGGTCTTGCCCACGCCGGTGGGGCCGATGAGGATCAGGTTGTACGGCGTGATCTCGTCCCGGATGTCCTCCGGCGTCTGGGCCCGGCGCCAGCGGTTGCGGATGGCAATGGCCACGGCCCGCTTGGCGGCGGTCTGCCCCACGATGTAGCGGTCGAGTTCCGCCACGATCTGCCGGGGCGGCATTTCCTCCAGCCAGGGCGGCAGCACCTGCTCGGAGGCCGCTGGTTCGGAGTTGGGGGTCGAGGTCACGGGGTGTGCTCCAGCGCTCGGGCCGGGCGGCGGGAGGCCGTCACAGCTCCAGGATGGTGAGGCTCCGGTTGGTGAACACGCAGATGTCGGCCGCGATGCCCAGCGACCGCTCCACCACCTCGCGGGCGCCCAGCCGCTCGTCAGGCAGGAGCGCCCGGGCCGCCGCCAGGGCGAAGTTGCCCCCCGACCCCACCGCGAGGATGCCGTCGTCCGGCTCGATCAGCTCGCCGCCGCCCGAGAGCAGGAAGGTGTGCTCCAGGTCGGCCACCACCAGGAGGGCCTCCAGCCGCCGGAGGATCCGGTCGCTGCGCCAGTCCTTGGCCAGCTCCACCGCGGCCCGGGGCAGGTTGCCGGGGAAGCGGTCCAGCTTCTCCTCGAATTTCTCGTACAGGGTCAGCGCATCGGCCACCGACCCGGCGAAGCCGGCCAGCACCTTGCCGCCCTTGAGGGTGCGCACCTTGGTGGCGGTGGCCTTCACCACGGTCTCGCCGATGCTGACCTGGCCGTCGCCGCCGAGGGCCACGCGCCCGCCCTTGCGGACGGTGAGGATGGTGGTGCCGTGGTAGACGTGCATGGACCGCCTCGTGGGTGCCGGACGCGGGGAATCTAGCAGCCCCGCGCCCGGACCGTGGACTCGGCATGCGCAGCTGGGCCGCATGCTGCGCCCGCGAATGCAGGGGAGGCCGGCTCCCTCGACCGACCATGTACCGCCAGTCCGTCCGCGACAGACGCCACCGTGAGGCGCGTGCATTTTGCCACCCGCTTAAGACGTCCAGCATTCTTCGTAGACTCCAGATCCCGGCGCGAGGTGACAGCCATGCGTTCGCCATGAGCGCGCTGCACCACCCTGCATCCATCGTGAAGTGCCGCCGCTGAGCCAAGGACGTCTCGCCGGCGGCCCGGTCTTCGCGAAGGGGAGGGGATCGTTGCCGTGCCCCTCAGGTGACCCCGCGCGGGCCGCTGGCGGCAGCCGGCTCGCCAAACGGGGCGCTACAGGCCGGAGGGTGGGCAAGGAGGCGTCATGGAGCGCGGGAGGTCTCACGGATCAGCCTTCATGAGGTAGTCTCGGAGACTATCCGCCACCAATTGGGCCAGCCCCTGCTCCCCGCCGGGATCGCCTCCCACGGTATCGAAGCTCTGTGCCCACAGCGTGACGCCGTCATGGCCGCGAACCAGGCGCACGGTGATGCGAAGATGGTTCCTCAGGTGCCGCACACTCCCGTCCACCATGTGGGTGACACCGAGCTGGGCGCCGAGGGCTTCGAGATTCGTGGAGGCCTCGGGGGGCAGCGCCTCACGCATCGTGGATCGGACGGCGGGCGGTGCCATCCGCTCCAGATGCAGCGTCACGTCCTCGACGAAGGCCTGAGCCACCCGGGCATCGGCGCTGTCTCCGAAATCGCGGAACGGCAGGACTGCCACGATGGTGGCGTTGGGCGGTGGCCCCGCTGATCCCTCACGATTCGCGTTGCGGCCCCCGCGGCCAGCCACCCAGAACAACAGGCAGAGGACCCCCACCCCGAGGATGCCAGGACCCCATCCGAACCTGGATGGCCGCCGGGCCGGTGCAGCCTCTCCGAGGGGGCCTCCATCGACTGGTTCGCCCTGCCGGGTGGGCCGCAGGAGCGCCCGGAGGAATGCCGGTGTCTCGGACGACTCGCCGTCCCGGCGGGCCCGGATACGGCGGCCGAGCCAGCGCGTCTCGGGCGCCGGTGCCACCCCATAGGCGTCCTTCAAGCGACGCTCCCACTCGGCGAACACCCGCAGGGCCGCGGCGCGGTCGCCATGGCGGTCGAGCAGTGCGATATAACGCCGCACCGACTCCTCCCCCTCGGGATCGAACTCCACCGCCCTCCGAGCGAGCATGAGCGCCTCGGCGCGCCGCCCAGCCAGGTCCTCCCTCGCGCTGCACTCCCAGGCGGCCTGGGCGGCGCAAAGGCGGAGCAACCGCCGTTGCTCCCCAAGCCAGTCCTCGAACTCCTGGCCAACCCCACCCGGGAACAATCCGTCCAGCAGGTCCCCCCGGTACAGTGCCAGGGCCTCCCCCCATGTCCCCGCCTCGACGTGGCGGCGGAATGCCACTGCATCACACCAGACCTGGGGTTCCAGGCGGACTTCCTCCTCGCCCCGGAGGCCCACCGCCCCCGGGCCGAGCGCCTTACGTAAGGCGTGCAATGCCTTACGGAACTGCTGGCGGCCGTGCATCTGGTCCAGGTCCGGCCAGAACATCCCGACGATCGAGTCTCGTCGCCGATACCCGTCGGCCGTGGCGAGCGCCAGGTAGGCCAGAAGGGCCAGCCGCTTCGGTTGCCGGATAAGGGCGGCCGACACCCCCTCACCGGCTCCGGTGAGTTCCGTCGGCCCTAGAACCAGCAGTTGCAGGGGCGCCTCAGCCACCTCGGACCGCCTGGACGGTGTGGGAACGCTGAAGGTACGGTCCGGGAATGGCCGCCGGCTAGAGTGCGGGTGGATTCCTGATCCTGTCCCCGTCCCAAGGAGCTCCTGATGCGTGTCCACGTTCTAGTCGGCCTCAGCCTGCTCCTGACCGCCACCCCGGCCGCTGCCCAGGTCACTACAGGCAATATCGAGGGATACGTACTGGCGGCGGATTCCACCCCGCTCCGGGGTGCCGAGATCGTGGTGAGCGGCCCGGCCCTTCCCGGCGTCCGCCTGGCACGCGCGGACGCTGTCGGGCGGTTCCTGGTCACCCTCCTGCCACCGGGCCACTACCGGGTGCTCGTCCGATGGATCGGGTACCGGCCTGTCGCCTACGAGGGGGTGCCGGTCCGCCTCGCCACGACCGTCCGGATGCCTGCCACCACCCTCGTCGTGAGCCCGGTTGAGCTCGAGCCACTCTCGGTCGAAGCCTCACGGATCACGCTCGACTTCCAAAGCACCGCGGTCCAGACCACGCTGGACGCGGACGCCCTTGATGCGCTCCCCGTGGAGCGGGAATTCACCGCGGCCGCCGGCCTCGCCCCGGGGGCGAACACCAGCTTCTACGGCGATGGGGTGAACTTCAGCGGCGCGACAGGCACCGAGAACACCTGGTACGTCGATGGGCTCAACGTCACCAACCCGCTCACCGGGGCCCCGGGACTGCGACTCCCCTCCTACATGCTCGAACAGGTCGAAGTCCGCTCCGGCGTCTACGAAGCGAGCCTCGGCCAGGGACTGGGCACGGTGATCAACGCCGTGACCCCGACGGGCGGGAACGAACTGTCGCTCCGCAGCTACGGGTTCCTCGCCGGTGATGGACTCTCCGCGGAGGCACGTGGCGGGTCGGGGGCGGTGCGCGGGTTCACGGAATTCGACGGAGGCGTCGGTGTCGGCGGACCGCTCCGGCATGACCGCCTCTGGTTCTTCGCGGCGTACAACCCGCTGATCACGACGCGGGATCTCGAGATCGCCGGCGTTCCCCTGCAGCGCGCCCGGCAGGAGCAGCATGCGTTCGCCGGGAAGCTGACCTGGCGCCCCGGGCCGGCCACGAGCGTGGATCTCGCGCTGCTGGCCGATCCGGCCACCAACCGCGAGGTGGCGGTGGTGGATTCGGCACTGTCTCCCGATCCGCTCCTCACCACCCACCGCACGGGTGGCCTGAACCTGGCCCTCCGCGCCTCCCGGCGCCTCGGCTCGTCGGTGCTCCTCGAGGTGACAGGGCAGCGATACCACAGCCGGGACGACTTCGAGGGAGCGACGGCCGCGGGGCGCAACCAGGCGCACTTCCTTGACTTCACCTCAGGGATCGGCGTCGTCTCGGGCGGCGTAGGGATGCGGCAGGAGCTTCGGGGAACACGCTGGACGGTGGGTGCGCAGGCACTTGTCCTCATGCCCCGCCACACAATCCGAATGGGCGCAGAGTTCGAGCGTACGCGCGGGCACACCCACTTCGAGGCCATTCCGACGGAAAGCGGAGGATTCATTACGAATGACGCGGTTGGCTCATGGGGATCCTTCTATTTCTTCCAGGAGGGGACCCTCACCAACTCCGCCCCGAGCCTGTTCCTGCAGGATGCCTGGCAGGTCCATCCGCGGTTGCTCGCCACGGCCGGGCTTCGCTGGGAGCGCCAGCGCATGCGGGCCCCGGGGGGCGGCCGGATCGACCTCACCAGCGGTCTCCAGCCGCGGCTTGGCCTGATCTACCAGCCGGGCCGGCCGGGCACCACGAAACTGTACGCGTCCTATGGCCGGTTCGTCGAGCGGACCTCCCTGTGGCTCGCGGCAATCATGGGGAATGCGTGGTTCGGTGGCGGTTCCTCGGATCACGACCCCCGGACGGACCCGCCCCCAACGGTGACGCCGGTGAGCCAGGCCGGAAGCTTCGAGTTCATTGCACAGGCGGTGCATGAGGTGTCTGTCGGGCTGGAGCGCCGCCTCGGGGAGGGTATGGTCGCGGGCGTGCGCGGGGTGGCCCGTGACCTCGAATGGGCGATCGAGGACGGTTCTGATGGCGTCACCTACGCCCTCGGCAATCCCGGGCGTGGCCGGCTTGCGGGACTTCCCCTAGCCCGGCGCTCGTATCGTGCCCTCGAACTCTCGCTGCGGACCGACGGCAGGGGACCCACCACCGTCCTCGCCTCCTACATCCTCTCCCGCACCCGTGGCAACTATACCGGGCTGTACGCCACGGACATGGACCTCCCCGCCCCGCACGCCGGGCCCCAGTTCGATACGCCCGAGCAGCTCGTCAACGGCACGGGCCTCCTGCCGAATGACCGTACGCACCAGCTTCGGATCGTCACGACGCGGCGCGTCGGGCAGCGCCTGGGGATCGGGGGCGTCTTCTGGCTGGCGAGCGGGACCCCGATCAGCGAGCTGGGCCTGATCCCCGGCCCGGACTACCTCACGTTCCTCTCGCCGCGCGGTTCCGCGGGCCGAACCCCGACCATCGTGGATCTCGACCTGCGGCTGACGTGGGACCTGGTCACTCGGGGCCGCCTGAGGAGCACCCTGCTCCTCGACCTGCAGCACCTGCCGAACTCCCGCACCGCGGTCGAGCTGGAGCAGCAGGCCGCCCTGGCCACCTTCGGCCGGCCGATCGCCTACCAGCCGGCGCGGCGCGCCCGGGTCGGGCTCCGCCTGGAGTTCTGATGCCACACCCGGCCACTCTTCGCGGGAGACTGCCCTTCACGGCTGGTGCAGCCGTGTGGCTTGGCCTGGCGTGCAGCGCCGCGCCCCCGGGCGTGAAGGCGGGCACGGTCGCCGTTCTCCCGTTCACGGTCGAACCCTCGACCGAGGCTTGGATGGGCGAACCGCTGGCGGAGGAGACGGCGCGGGCACTTTCACGCGTCGGCGACACCATTGTCCAGGTCGCCCCATTGGCCACCTCGGCCTTCCGGCTCAAGGTCACGCTCTCTCGGGGTCGCCACCTCATCGTTCGGAGCAACCTGACCAGCTCAGTGGACCAGGCAGGAGTCTTTTCGCACGCCTACGAGCTCCCCGCCGAGTCGTTGACGAGCCTTCCGGACCACCTGAGCGCAGAGGTGCTTGCCGCCTTCGGCCGCACCGTTCGCGTCCCAGCCAGTCCGACGGGCACCGCGGCCTACCTGACCTACCTTCGGGCCCTCACGTATCGACACAGTGATGTCCCCGCGGATCTTCGATGGGCCGCAGAGCTGTTCCGGCAGGTGCTGAACGCGGATTCCAGTTTCGGGCCTGCCTGGGAGGAACTCGCGGCGGTGCTCGACCACTTGACGGACGGGGGCAAGCATGCCACGCCCCCGGAAGCCGAGGAACTCCGGCATGCGAGGGCGTGGATGACGGAACGCGGGCGGTCGGGCGCCCGCTAGGGTGTGTAGTCCACCTGACGCAGGATCTCCCGGTACCGTGGCGTGTTCCGGAGCGGGGCCCAGAAGAGTGGATCGCGGCTGAAGTACAAGTCTGCCCGGCGAGTCGCGACGGCGGTGGCAAGCCGGTCGAGCACACCGGCCGTGTCGCCGAGCCCAAGGCGCACGTAGTCCGTCGCATGCTCCCGCATCAGGTCGACGCCCGGCGGGGAATCCCGTGCGACCATGAGCCTGCGCGCATCCTCCCGGCGCCCCGCGCGGCCCATGGCCCACCCGATGGCCGGCCAGAAAGCGCCGGCCTGGCCAAGGCGGCGCTCCGCCTCCTCGAGGGACGCCACCCCGAGGGCGGCCTGCCCCTTCCCCACCTGCGCGAGGCCGAGAGTGAAATGGGCTACCCAATTCCCCGGATCGAGCGCGATGGCGCGGCGGGCGATGGCCTCGGCGCTGTCATACTGCTCGACCATCTCGTACCGGATGGCCAGGTTGGCGATCACGAAGCTCGACACGGGATTCAGCACCGCAGCATGGCGCGCCTGCTTGAGCGCCTCGGCATGCCGCCCGGTCGCGTTCAGGTACTGCGCGTAGAGCACGTAGCTCTCCGCGATGCCCGGATTGTACTTGAGGGCCAGCCGGTACTCGCGCTCCGCGCCTGGGAAATCCCACTGGAGCGCCAGCTGCTCCGCCCGATACGCATGGGCGGCCCCGTTGGTGCTGTCGAGCGCGAGTACCCGGTCGATGAGGGTGGGCACGGGCGGGCCGTGCCGGCCAGGACCCCACTGGTCCCGCAGGGCCGAGGCCTCAACGAGCCCCTGCCACGCATCGGCGTAGGTCGAGTCCTGGGCGATCGCCCGCTCGTAGTGCCCGATCGCCGTCTCGAGCGCGGCCACGGTGAGCTGCCACTGGAAGTGCCGGCCGAGCAGGTACTCGTTGTAGGCCTCGAGGTCCTGCGTGGTCCGGTGCACCAGCGCGCGCTGCGCGGAGGGGTTGAGCCGCAGCGCCAGCTCACCGGCCACGCCGCGGGAGACGCTGTCCTGGATCACGAAAATGTCGGTCCCGGTCCCGTCATAGGGCTGCGACCAGATCACGGCCCCGTCCGCCACGCGCACCAGCTGCACACTGACCCGCGTGCGCGCCCCCGAGCGCTGGAAGCTCCCATCGAGGACGTACTCAACGCGCAGCTTGGGCCCGAGCACGGCCGGATTCCGGCTCACCTTGATGGCCTCCAGGACCGCGGCCCAGGAGTGCACGGTGACACCGGGTAGCCGAACGAGCGCCGAGCCGATCTGCTCGCCGATGCCCTCGGCGAAATAGGTGTCGCTAGAGTCCCCTGAGTTGCGGAGCGGGAGCACCGCGATCGAGCGGATGGCCTGGGCATCGTCCAGGGCCGCGGGCCCGTCGCCTGGGCTGCGCGTCCAGAGGGCCGCGGCCACGACGGCGAGCGCCCCCAGCCCGAGGACTGCACCACGCCAGAAGGGCGCCCGGGCAGGGGCGGGGACGGCGGGAGACTCGGGTGCCGGTGCTGCCGCAGCGCGCAGGGCTGCCGCCATCGCTTCCGCGCTGGCGAAGCGATCGGCCGGCACCTTCGCGAGGGCCCGCCGGATGACCTTCTCCAGCGCGGTCGGCACCTCGGGGCGCACCGTGG
Organism: uncultured Gemmatimonadaceae bacterium; assembly: GCA_964501735.1. Lineage (GTDB taxonomy): Bacteria > Gemmatimonadota > Gemmatimonadetes > Gemmatimonadales > GWC2-71-9 > JADJOM01. The sequence continues at coordinate 8,126 of CAZCVG010000042.1, forward strand.
CGAGGGGCGGGGCCGGGTCGGTCATGTGACGCGCTACGATGACCTGCGCGGTGGACCCGCCGAAGGGAGGGTCGCCCGCGAGCATCTCGTAGAGCACGCACCCGAGGGCGTAGAGGTCTGCCCGGCCGTCCACGTGGGGGTCCGCGGCCCCCTGCTCCGGGCTCATGTACGCCGGCGTCCCGACGGCGAGGCCGGTCTCCGTCAGGCGGAGGCCGGCCGCATCCGCCGCCCGGGCCACCCCGAAGTCGGCGACCAGCGCGTGGCCTGCGGACAGCAGGATGTTATCGGGCTTGATGTCCCGGTGCACGATTCCGTGCCGGTGCGCGAAGCCGAGCGCATCGGCCACCTCGCAGGCCACGCGGACCGCATCCTCGATGGGCAGCGGCCCCTCGCGATCGAGTCGCTGCCGCAGTGATTCGCCCTCGAGGTACTGCATCACGTAGTACAGCAGCCCCCCGGCGTCCCCGGAGTCGTGGACCGCGACCACGTGCGGATGCTGGAGCTGGGCGGTGAGCCGGATCTCGCGCAGGAACCGCTCCCCGCCCAGCATTGCGGAGAGCTCGGGGCGCAGGACCTTGAGGGCAACCTGCCGCTCCAACCGGAGGTCTCGTGCGAGGAAGACGACCGCCATCCCTCCCTGGCCGAGCTCGCGCTCGATCACATAGCGCTCGGCCAGGGCCGCGCGGAGCCGCTCGACCTGTGAGGGGGTCATGGGGATGGAATGCTCCGGGCCAAGATGGAACCGGAGAAGACGGTCGTGCGTGGCTCGCGGCAGGATCCCCTCATGCTACCGCTCCGGTCCGTCGGCCCTCGGCGTCGCACACCGCCCGGCGAAGACCGGGACGCCCGACTCACGGTGCCAGACCAGAAAGAGAAAGGGATGATCGGCTCGGAATGTGATGGGGGGTGGCGGTGCCACCAACTCTCTGCTCAACACGGTAAGCACGCCAACGGTCGCGGCAGCCGCCTCGGTCCCCATCTCGTCCACCGCCACAAATGCGCCATGCAATACCGTCGAAAAGGACAGCGCCCCGCGCCTGCCCGCGGGGCAGCCATTGATCCCGGAGAAATCCGCCCGCTTCGAATCGAAGGCACGCTGGACCCCAAGGGCGCTGAGTGCGCCACGCAGGTCGGCGTTCCAGGTCACCCGAAACCGGGGAAGGACGATATTCACTTCCTGGAGGCGCAGCTTCTGAAGACAGTCCTCGAGCAGCTGGACGGTGAGAGTCTGTTCGAAGTCCCGAAGCCCGTCCCATCTCCTCGGGAGCAGGATGAGCATGCCGAGCCCGCTACCGCGGTAAGGGAGCAGGACAGCCTGGAAACCGGGTGCCTCCATGTACGGGATCACTTCTGTCTGACGCATGAGCGGCACTGGAACATGATCGCCGCCGTCAAGGTGAAAAGGCTCGATGAGGGTCGCGGAGCGATCGAATGCCGTGCGCCATGCGCCCTTGAAATATACGGCATTCGTGAGGAGCAGCCCGGTGTCCGGCGTCAATGCGCCGGCTTGTACCAGCTCGGTGATCCTGCCCCGCGTCGCAGTGGTTACCCAACGGTTGATCCGCGCCTCAACCGGCGGCCCGGAAGAGGAGTCGAGGGTCATCAGGTCGCCGAGATACTCCTCCTCAACCACTTCCCGGAAGCGGGGAAGGAGCGGCACGGAGGCATGCACCCAGAGCGCGTGCGTGAGGCGGAGGATCGCGCCATCCCGGTCGAAGGGGCGGAGATGGGCGTCCAGCGCAGCTAGCGCCCGGGCCCACGGCGCCGGTGCCTGTAAGGCACGCGAGAGTTCGTCCGCCGTCTCGCCGCCGGCACCTGCACGCAGGATTTCGAGCGCCGCGCGGAGGCCAAGCGGAGAGCAGATGAGATTGCCGCGACCCAAGGTTGCCTGCAGGGCGAGCGTAAAGGCAAGCAGCTCTTGCGCGACTGCGCGGAGCACTGCACGATCCTCGCGCCAGGCGGAGCCATCCGATGGAGCAGGAGTCATCACTGGCACTCGACGCGGTGGATAGAAGTCGCGTGAGGGACTGCCTCACGTTCTGCATGCCGCACCCGGGATGAGGGCGAGCAATGCACGGCAATCGGCAGGGGGAAGCTACTGTGTAGGCCGGACAGTCGGAAGACCCGGGATGGGGCACCACCCCAGCGGATGCCTGACACGGATCACGGGGGAAGTGGAAGGATGGAGGCAAACGGTTGTCGTGCTCTCCCGGCCCGATCTCCGCCCCGCCCATCCAACTTGCGGCGGTGCCCCCGGGGCCAGACAGTCCCCGGCCCCGTCAGGCCCGGGGATGCGCCTTCTGGTACACCTTCTTCAGCCGTTCCACGCTGGTGTGGGTGTAGATCTGGGTGGTGCTGAGGCTGGCGTGGCCCAGCAGCTCCTGCACCGCGCGCAGGTCGGCGCCGGCATCCAGCAGGTGGGTGGCGAAGGTGTGACGCAGCGAATGGGTCTTGAGCCCCTCGGCGCCGATGGCATCGAAGGCCCGGTGGACCACCCGCTGGACAGTGCGCGGGGTGAGCCGCCGCCCGCGGGGGCCCACGAACACCGCCTGACGATCCGCCGGCGCGACCCGGATCTCCTCCCGCTGCTGCAGGTACCCCCGCAGGGCCCGGCTGGCCCGGGAGCCCAGCGGCACCAGCCGCTCCTTGCGTCCCTTCCCCCGCACCTTCACCTGGTCCGACAGCAGGTCCAGGTCGGGGAGGTTGAGGCCAGTCAGCTCGGACAGCCGGAGCCCGCTGCTGTAGAACAGCTCCAGGATGGCCAGGTCCCGGCGGCCCGCCGGGTCGGGGCCGGTGGCCCGCAGCTCGGCGCTCTGGAACAGCAGCTCGGTGCGGTCGCGGTCGAGGTAACCCGGGAGCTTCCGGGCCGCCCGGGGTGTGCGTGCCGCCCGCACCGGGGAGCGCTCCAGGCCCTGGTGGGCCTGCAGGAAGCGGTACAGCGCCCGGATGGCCGAGAGCGCTCGGGCCATGGATCGCCGGGCCAGGCCACGGCGCTCGAGCTCGCCCAGGAAGCCGCGGAGCGCCAGCCGGTCCACCCCGGCGAAGTCCCACTCGCCGCCCTGGTGGCGGTCGAGGAACTCGACAAAGCTCTCCAGGTCGCGACGATAGGCCTTCACCGTGTGCGGGGAGACCTGACGCTCCTTCTCGAGGTGTTCGAGAAAGGCGGCCAGCTCGGGGTGGCACGGCCGGTCCGTCCGGCGACCGGGCTTCACGTCAGGTCCTGGAGCCAGGTGTTGAACTCCCCCACGGCACGATCCACCAGCAGCTCCTTCCTGCGGTCCTTGGCGATGCGCCGAGGCGTCCCGTCGAGCGGATCCAGCAGGCCGAAGTTGGCGTTCATGGGCTGGAAGTGGCGCGGGTCGGCTTCCCGAAGATAGCGGTACAGCGCCCCCAGCATCGTGGTGGCGGGCGGCACGGCCACCGGCTTGCCCGAGAGCCGGCGGGCCAGGTTGATCCCCGCCAGCAGGCCGGTGCCGAGCGACTCGGTATAGCCCTCCACCCCGGTGAACTGACCGGCGAAGAACAGGGTGTCATCGCCCGGGGCGGTGAGGCCCGGGCCGAGGCAGGCGGGGCTGTTGAGGTAGCTGTTCCGGTGGATGCTGCCGTAGCGCAGGAACTCGGCCTGGCCGAGTCCGGGGATGGTGCGGAAGACCCGCTGCTGCTCGGGGATGCGGAGCCGGGTCTGGAACCCGACCAGGTTCCACATCTGGCCCGCCTTGTCCTCCCGCCGGAGCTGCACCACCGCCCAGGGCTCCCGGCCGGTGCGGGGGTCGGGCAGCCCGACCGGCTTCATCGGCCCGAACCGCAGGGTCTCGGGTCCGCGCCGGGCCATCTCCTCCACCGGCAGGCAGCCCTCGAAATAAGGGACGGCATCGAACTCGTGGGCGGTGAACTGGTCGGCCGCGGTGAGCAGGGCGATGAACGCGTCGTACTCTTCCCGCGACATGGGGCAGTTGAGGTAGTCGTCGCCCCCGCCCTTGCCGTAGCGGGAGAGGGCATACACCACCGACTCGTCGAGGGATTCCCGGCTCACGATCGGGGCGATGGCGTCGTAGAACGCCAGCGCGGCAGGGGCCGACGACGGCGCGCGGGGGCCGTCGGGATCGGCCGCCTCCCCGGGCGGCGGCCATGCGCCGGCAGCCTCACCCCCCGGGGAAACGCCCGATCCCTCCGCTCCCCGAGCACCGTGGCTCATGACAGGCGTGAGGCGGCGCAGGATCGCCTGGGCCAGCCGCTCCGACGTGAGCGGGCCGGTGGCCACCACCCCCGGCGACGGCAGCTCGGTGACCTCCCCGGTGACCACCGTGATGCGGGGATGGGCGGCGATGCGCTCGTGGGCCAGGCGGGAGAACACCTCGCGGTCCACCGCCAGCGCCGCGCCGGCCGGCACCCGGGCCTCGTCAGCGATGGGCAGCAGAAACGACCCCAGGCGGCGGAGCTCATCCTTGAGCAGCCCGTGGGCGTTGGTGAGGTCGGTGGACTTGAAGGAGTTGCTGCAGACCAGCTCGGCCAGGCGGCCGGTCTGGTGCGCCGCGGTGGGCACCGCCGGGCGCATCTCGTGGAGGGTCACCGGGACGCCGCGCTCGGCGAGGGCCCACGCGGCTTCGGAGCCCGCGAGTCCCCCGCCGACCACGCGGACGGTCACGTGGCGGCCGCCTCCTCCGCGTCCATCACCACGACCCGGTGCTGGCACTTGAGGCAGGTGCGGGTTTCGCCCTCGGCCTTGCTGATCTTCTTCTCCATGCCCACCCAGCCGCAATTGGGGCAGGTTTCCACCACCGGCCGGTTCCAGGTGGAGAAGTCGCAGGCCGGGTAGCGGATGCAGCCCCAGAAGGACTTGCCCTTCTTGGTGCGGCGCTCGGCCAGGTCCCCGACGTCGCACTTGGGGCACTTCATGCCCAGCGGGATGGACCGGGTGCCCTTGCAGTCGGGGTAGCGGGTGCAGGCCAGGAACTCGCCGAAGCGCCCGGTCTTGATGACCATCGGCGCCTGACAGAGGTGGCACTTCTCGTCGGTTGGCCGGTCCGGGGCGCGGGCCTTCTTGAGCGACTTCACGTAGTCGCAGGTGTCCTTGTACTTGACGCAGGCGAAGTAGGGCCCGAACCGCCCGGTGCGCAGCTCCACCTGGGAGCCGCACTTGGGGCACTTCTCCCGGGCCAGCTCCTCGCTATCGAGCCCGTGGGCCTCGGCCACGATGGCGCCGAGATTGACCTCCTTGAGCGCCCGGGAGAAGGGACCGTAGAAGTCCGACAGCACCGCCTGCCACTTGAGTTCCCCCTCCTCGATCTTGTCCAGCTCTCCCTCCATGGCGGAGGTGAACTCGACGTTGAAGATCGAGGGGAAACTGTCCACCATGATGCGCTCGACCGTCTCGCCCAGCTCGGTGGTGGTGAAGCGGCGCTGCTCCAGCTTCACGTATTCCCGGGCGGTGAGGGTGCTGATGATCTGGGCGTAGGTGGACGGGCGGCCGATGCCCAGCCGCTCCAGCTCCTTGACCAGGCTGGCCTCGGAGAACCGGGGCGGCGGCTCGGTGAAGTGCTGGCTGGGGACGATCTGCTTCACCTCCACCCGCTCCCCAACCTCCAGCACCGGGATGGGGGAGAGGTCCTCGACGGTCTTCCCCTCCTCGGCCTCGCGGGTCTCGGTATAGACCACGTGGAAGCCATCGAACAGCAGCACCGACCCGCTGGTGCGCATGAGGTAGCGGCCCAGGTCGAAGTCCACCACGGTCATGTCGTACACCGCCGGCGTCATCTGGGAGGCGACGAACCGCTGCCAGATGAGCTGGTAGAGCCGGAACTGGTCCGGCTCGAGGAAGCGCTGCAGCTCCTCGGGGCGGCGGCGCACGTCGGTGGGCCGGATGGCCTCGTGGGCATCCTGCACCCTGGCGGCCCGCGAGGTGTAGCTGTTGGGCGTCTCGGGGAGGTACGGCCCGGGGTAGTTGTTCCCGATGAAGCTCCGGACGTTCTCCATGGCGGCGTCGGAGACCCGCACGGAGTCGGTCCGCATGTAGGTGATGAGGCCGACCGGGGCGTCCTCCCCGATCTCGATGCCCTCGTACAGGTCCTGCGCCGCCCGCATGGTGCGCCGGGCGGAGAAGCCCAGCTTCTTGGCCGCCTCCTGCTGGATGGTGCTGGTGGTGAAGGGCGCCGCCGGCCGCTTGCGGCGGTTGCGCTTCTCCACCTTGGTGACCACGAAGGGCAGCTGCTGCAGGTCGGCCACCACCCGCCGGGCCGCGGCCTCGTTGCCGAGCTGGGGATTGTGGCCGTCAATCTTCTTGAGCTCGGCCGAGAAGGCCTGGCCGCCCTTGGCGCAGTCGGCGGCGATGCTCCAGTACTCCTCGGGCTTGAAGGCCCGGATGGCGCGCTCGCGCTCCACGATGAGCCGGAGCGCCACCGTCTGCACCCGGCCGGCGGAGAGCCCGGTCTTGATGCTCTGCCACAGGATGGGACTGGCCTTGTACCCCACCAGCCGGTCGAGGATGCGGCGGGCCTGCTGGGCGTTGACCAGCCGGTCGTCAATGCGGCCCGGCTTGTTCATCGCCTCCTTCACCGCCTCCTTGGTGATCTCGTGAAACAGCACCCGGTGCACCGGGGCGCTGGTGTCCACCTGGTCGGCGACGTGCCAGGCGATGGCCTCACCCTCGCGGTCGGGGTCGGTGGCGAGGTAGATCGCAGAAGCGCGCTTGGCGGACTTCTTGAGGTCCGCCAGCGTCTGGGTCTTGCCTTTGATGGTGACGTACTGCGGCTCGAAGTTGTTGTCCACGTCCACGCCAAGCTTGCGGGTGGGGAGATCCCGCAGATGGCCGATGGTGGCCTTCACTTCGTAGCCCCGGCCGAGGTACTTGCCGATGCTCTTGGCCTTGGTGGGAGACTCGACCACCACCAGGGCGCTGCCGCTGGCCAGCTCGGTGGCCGCGCCGGCGCTCTTCTGGCGGGACGCCCGGGGCTTCTTCCCGGGCGCCTTGGCCTCCGGCGCCTTGGCCGCGGCCGGCTTGGTGCCGCGCGACTTGGCCGTCTTGGCGGATTTGGGCTTCTTGGTAGTTGGCATGCGCTCCTGATCTAGCCAGCAAGTCTACTCGGCCCGTCAACGCCGAGCGGACACAAGAAAACGCGTGATGTAGCAGATTGGCAAGACGCGAGTTTTCAAGTCACTGCATGACAAGCGGTTACGAACCCCATCCGGCCTGGTCCCGCACCACCTCGAGCACCATGTCGAGCACCTGCGCCGGAGTCTTGGCATCCACCCGCGCCTCGAAGTCGGCCTGGGCATAGAAGGGCTCGCGGGCCTGCAGCAGGTCCCGCATGCGTTCCACAGGATCCTCGCCCACGAGGAGGGGACGGGTCCCTTCCCCACCGGCCCGCTTGGCCGCGGTGGTGGCCATGGCCTTGAGATAGATAAGGAAACCGTTGCCCCGGGCGGACTCGAGGGCGCCGGGCTGGGCGGCCCAGCCACCCCCGGGGGCGATGATCGTCGGCGGGCCCTCCAGCGCGCGGGCGACCGCCTCGGCCTCCAGCTGGCGGAAGCGGGGCTCGCCATCCTCGGCGAAGACCTGGGCCACCGGCTTCTGCATGCGGCGGACGATCACCGCGTCGGTGTCCACGAAGGGCGCGCCGAGCTTCTCGGCCAGCATCCGGCCCACGGTGGTCTTGCCGACCCCGGGGAGCCCGATCAAGAGGATATGCCGCTTCACCCGTCCTCCTCCTGCCCTGCGGGTGTGCCGACCGCGGTCCAGCGCCCGGCCAGCTGGGCGAGGTAGCCCTCGAAGTTGCGCCGCATCTCCCTGAGCGAGTCGCCGCCGAACTTCTCGATCATGGCCTCCGCCAGCACCAGGGCGGTCACCGCCTCGGCGATGACGCCCATGGCGGGGACGGCCGTGACGTCGGAGCGCTCGCTCTGGGCCCTGGCCGCGAGGCCGGTGCGGAGATCCACCGTGGGCAGCGGCGACATGAGCGTGGCGATCGGCTTCATGCCCACCCGGATCACCAGCGGCTCGCCGGTGGTCATGCCGCCCTCCAGGCCGCCGGCGTTGTTGCTCCGCCGGGCGTAGCCGCCCCGGAGGGCCGGCGGTGGCGCCGGCGTGCCCGGCGTGGCGGCGGCGTCAATCGGATCGTGGACCTCCGAGCCGGGGCGGCGCGCCGCCTCGAACCCCATGCCGATTTCCACCGCCTTGACCGCGGGGATGGACATGAGCACGGCGGCGAGGCGGCCGTCCAGCTTGCGGTCCCAGTGCACGTGACTGCCCAGCCCGACCGGGAGGCCCCGTACCACGACCTCGCACTCGCCGCCCAGGGTGTCGCCGTCCTTCCGGGCCTTGTCGATCCGGGCGATGATCGCGGCCTCGACGGCGGGATCGAGCACCCGGACCTCGGAGCGGTCGGCGGCGGCGTTGAGCGGCGCCGGCAGGGCGGCCGCGCCGCCGGCGGCCGGGGTGACGTGGATGCCGCCGAGGGAGACCACATGGCTGCCCACCTCAATCCCGAACTCCTCCAGCAGCCGCCGGGCGAGGGCGCCGGCCGCAACCCGTGCGGCGGTCTCGCGGGCGCTGGCGCGCTCGAGGACATCGCGGGCATCGGTGCGGTCGTACTTGAGGACGCCCACCAGGTCGGCATGGCCCGGCCGGGGCCGGTTGAGGCGGCGGCGGCGCTCCTCGCCGGGGGTGCCTTCGGCCGCCATGATCTCTTCCCAGTTGGTCCAGTCGCGGTTGTGCACCGCCATGGCGACGGGGCTGCCCAGCGTCTCGCCTGCGCGCACCCCGGAGAGCCACTCGATCCGGTCCTTCTCGATCTTCATCCGGGCGCCCCGGCCGTAGCCCATCATCCGCCGGCCCAGCTCCCGGTCCACCGCCTCGGCGGACAGCGGCAGGCCGGCCGGGAGTCCGTCGACGATGGTGACCAGGGCCTTGCCGTGCGATTCGCCGGCGGTGAGAAGGCGGAGAGGCATGGTGTGGGCGGTGCGGGTCCTTATCAGGGCGACCGGAAGGCGGGCACCGGCGGGGCGCCCGGCCCCTGGCCGGCCGCCGTCCCCCTGCCCGCCGCCCGCGCTGCCGGATCGCTGGCAGCTCTAAACAGCGAAGCCCGACCCACCGGCCGGGCTCGCTCGGGAACGCGTCTCAGCCGGCCGCTATTCGCTGCCGTCGTCAATGATCCTGGGCGTGACCAGGATGATCAGGTCGCGCCGGGTCTCCTGGGTCTGGCTGAACCCGAACAGGCCGCCCACCACCGGCAGGGCCGAGAGCAGGGGGACACCGCTGCGGGTCTTGGTGACTTCGGTGACGGTCAGGCCGCCGATGACCGCCGTCTCGCCGTCGTTGACGAGCAGCTGGTTCTTGGCGTTCTGCTTCCGGATGGTGAAGCCGAGGTCCACCGCCGACAGCAGCCGGATGTCGGAGCGCTCGGCCTCGAGCTGCATCAGCACCTGGCGGTTGTTGGTCACGTGCGGGGTGACCTTGAGCTGGATGCCGGTCTCCTTGAACTGCACGGTGGCCTGGGGCTGCGAGGCCCCGCCGCCGGCACCGGCGGACCCGAAGTCCACGATCCGGACCGGGATATCCTCGCCCACCTTGATGACCGCCTCGCGGTTGTCGAGGGTGGTGATGGACGGCTCGGCCTGCACGTCGGCGAGGTCCACCCGCTGCAGCGCGTCAATGAAGCTGGTGAACTTGAACCCGCCGACGGTGGCGCTCCAGATCAGGTTCAGGGCCGGCGAACTGATGAGCCCCTCGGCATTGGCCACGGCGCCGATCCCCTCGCCGGCAAAGACGATGGTGTTGGCGTCGAAGGCGTCGCCGGTGGCCGGGTCAATGCGCTGGCGCAACTTGTTGAAGAACGGCCCGTCGTCGGCCCCGAGGTCGTACTTGACCCCGAGCGCCTCGATGTTGGTCCGGTCCACGAAGATGATCTTGGACTGGATGGAGATCTGCGGGGTGCGGATGTCGAGGTTCTTCACGAAGTCGCTGACCGCGTTGACCTTGCTGCCGGTCTCGGTGATGATCAGCGAGTTGGTGGTGGTGTCGGCGACCACCGTGCCGCGCTTGGACAGCACCGACTTGACGCTGGGCAAGAGCTGGCTGGCGCTGGCGTAGTTGACCGGCACCATCCGGGTGGTGAGCGGCTCCAGGGAGTCGAGCGACGCCAGCGCCGCCGGCGAGTCCACCCGGATGATGCCGCCGGGCAGCTGGATCGCCTGGAGGCCCTGGGTGGCCAGCACCGCGGCAAAGGCCTCGGTCCACGGCTGGTTCTTGATCTCGGCGGTCACCTCGCCCTTGACGTCCTTGCCGAGCACGATGGTCCGGCCGGAGAAGGCGGCGAAGCCGGCGATGACATCGCCGATGTTGGCGCGGTCCCAGGTCACCGTGATGCGGGGCGCCTGCTGCTGGACCGGGGCCGGCGGCTCGGCCGCCAGGCGCACCTCGGGCGCGGCACGGGGCGTGGCCGGCACCGGGGGCGGGGTGAGTTCCGCCGGGCTGAGGCTGGACCAGGCCAGGAAGGTCCGGTCGGCGCCGAAGCGCACCCGGACGGCGTCGCTGCCGCGGTCGAGCTGGTAGTCGCGGGCGGCGTCGAGATCAATGACGATCCGGACGACGTCGGGCCGGAACTGCGAGTAGCGGATGTCCCGGATCCCGGCGCGCTGGACGCCGTCGTAGCTGGCTCCGGTGCGCTTGAGGGTGGCGCCGACGAGGTCCACCACGAGGCGGTCGGGCGAGC
>CAZCVG010000043.1:0-13834 GCA_964501735.1 uncultured Gemmatimonadaceae bacterium
GCGGCGGAGCGGATGGCCGGGATCGCGGTGTACGTGGATGCGCTCGCCGATGGCGTGGCGGTCATGGCCGAGCTGTTCCCCGCCCTGCTGGTCCTCACGGCCCTGCCGGGACTGGCCCTGGCCTGGAACTGGTACCACCGGCTCGCCACCCAGCCGGCCGGGGAGCCATCGGGCCCGTTCGCCGAGTTCCGCTTCACCGACCACCTGGTGTGGCTGGTGGTGGTCGCGCTGGCGGTGTTCCTGCTGCCGCTGCCGCCGGTGGCCCAGGCGCTGGGCGGCAACCTCGCCCTGGTGGCCGGCGGCCTCTATGCCGCGCGGGGCGCGGCGGTGCTGTGGGGGTCGGTGGAGTCGTTCCCGCTGGCGATCGTGATCGTCATCCTCGCGGGCGTGCTGTTCATTCTGCCGGTGGCCCTGGGCGGCTGCTTCGCCATCGGGCTGGCCGATACTTGGGTGGATTTCCGGCGCCGCTTTGGCGCCGCGGACCAGGAGAAGAAACCATGGAAGTGATCCTCAGGCAGGACGTCGCGTCCCTCGGCAAGGCCGGTGAGCTGGTGAAGGTCAAGCCCGGCTATGCCCGCAACTACCTGCTGCCCCACGGGCTGGCCTACGAGGCAACGGCCGGCAACAAGCAGCGGATCGCGGCCGAATCGAAGGCCCGCACCGCCCGGATGGCCGCCGAGCGCCAGGAGGCCGAGGCCCAGGCGGCCCGGCTGAATGGCGTGAGCCTGACCCTGTCGCGCAAGGCGGGCGAGGGAGACCGGCTGTTCGGGTCCATCACCGCCCAGGACGTGGCGGAGGCGCTCGCCGCCCAGGGGCAGACCGTGGACAAGCGGCGGATCGAGCTGGAGCACCCCATCAAGACCGTCGGCCAGCACACCATCCCGGTGCGGCTGCATCAGGACGTGACCGCCGAGGTGCGCCTGACCGTGGTGGCGGAGTAGCGCCCGCCGATGACGGTGGCCATTCGATACGTCGATGGGCCGCGCCTGGCACGCTCCCTCCTTGCCGCCGCCGACTGGGTCGCCGCCGGGCGCGAGGAAATCAACCGGATCAACGTCTTTCCGGTCCCCGACGGCGATACCGGCACCAACTTCAGCCTCACCCTGCGCTCCGTCGCCGACGCCCTCCGGGCGCTCGGCGACGCCTCGCTTGAGGCCACCGCCCGCACCGCGGCGCGGGGGGCGGTGTTCGGCGCCCGGGGCAACTCCGGCATGATGCTGGCCCACTTCCTCCTGGGCGTGAGCGAACAGCTGGCCGGGAAGGAGCAGGCCAGCGCCGGCGAGATGGCCCGGGCCATCCGCCACGGGGTGGACCAGCTGTACCAGTCCCTCGACGACCCGCGCGAGGGCACCATCCTCACGGTCGCCCGGGAATCGGCGGCCGCCGCCGAGCGGGCCGCCGCCGACTCGCCCGACATCAGCGTGTTCATGGCCCGCATGCTGGCCGAGGGCGAGGCCACGCTGGCCCGCACCCCGGAGCTGCTGGCGGTGCTCAAGGAGGCCGGCGTGGTGGACGCCGGCGGGAAGGGATTCGTGCGCATGCTGGAGGGCGTGGTCCGGCTCATTGACGGAGATCCGATCCTGCCGGCGGTGGCGTATCCGCAGGGTGGAGACGGCGTCGTGCCCGCCGCGACCATCGAAGTGGCCGCCGAACGGGACTACCAGTTCTGCACCGAGGTCATGGTCAGGGGATCCCAGCTTCCCGCCGCCAATACGGTGCGGGCCCAGCTCCGGAGCTTCGGCGGTTCGCTGCAGGTCGTGCTGGCCGGCGATATTCTCAAGGTCCATGTGCACACGGACGTCCCGGAGGCCGTCTTTACCTACGCGGCCCGATGGGGCACCATCGAGACCACCAAGGCCGAGGACATGCGGGCCCAGCACCGGCAGCTGGCCCACCAGGACCAGCGGCCGGTCGCCATCGTGGCCGACTCGTCGGCCGACCTGCCGGACGCCGTGCTGGACCGCCACCAGATCACCCTGGTGCCGCTCCAGGTGACCTTCGGGGAGGAAACCTTTCGCGACCGGCTGGAACTCAAGGCGGAGGACTTCTACCGCCGCATGCGGGTGGCCACGGTTCCCCCAACCACGTCGCAGCCCGCGCCCGGGGATTTCGTCCGGGTGCTCCGGGAGGCGAGGACCGAGGCCGATGAAGTGGTCGCGGTCCTGCTCAGTGCCCGCCTGTCCGGGACGTACCAGGGCGGCCTCACCGCCGCCCGGGCGGCCGGGATCGAGAAGATCCACTTCGTGGACAGCGCCTCGGCCTCGCTCGGCCTGGGCCTGCTGGCGCTGCGGGGGGCGGAGCTGGCGGAATCGGGGTGGCGGGCCGAGGCCATTGCAGCTGAGTTGCGGCGGGTGCGGGCGCAGTCGGGGTGTTTCGTCACCGTCGACCGGTTCGACAACCTGCTCCGCTCGGGCCGGGTGACCCGGGGCAAGGCCTGGCTGGCGGGCGTGCTGGACGTGAAGCCGATCCTGTCGCTGGATCGCGCCGGCGCCATCGTCCCGGTGGCCCGGGTCCGGGGGCGGCAGAACCTGGTGCCCAGGGTGCTGAGTCTGCTGGAACAGCGGCTCACCCCCCGCCCGTCCCGGGTGCGCTTCGGCATCGTTCACGCCGAGGCGCCGGAAGCGGCAGAGCGGGTGCAGGCCGCGCTGATGGCGGCGTTCGCGCCGCGGGACGTGTTCGTGGCCCTGGCCACCGGGGTGCTCGGGACCCATGTCGGCTTCGGCGCGTGGGCGGTGTTCTGGCAGGTGGAGGACGGCACGCCCTCGCATCCGGAGGGCCAGTGACGCGGGGCGGCGCACGGGGCGCGCCCCCCACCGGCGACCTGGCGGCCGCCATCGGGGCCATCGAGGACCTCAAGGGCCGCGACCTGAAGGTCCTGGACCTCCGGGGACTGAGCGACGCGACCGACTACTTCGTCGTCGCTTCCGGCACCTCCGATGCGCACGTGCGCGGCATCGCCAACTCGGTGCTGGAGAAACTCGGCCGGCGCGGCATCCGCGCCCATCACGTGGAGGGTCTGCCGACCGGCCGCTGGGTGTTGCTGGACTTTGTCGATTTTGTCGTTCACCTGTTCCACCCGGAGGCGCGCGGCTTCTACCAGCTGGAGCGTCTCTGGAGCGATGCGCCGGAGTTCCGGCCCGGCGCCTGACCGGCAGGAGTACTTCATGATTCGTCGTCTTGCGCTAGGCCTCTGCCTCCTCGCCGGGGCCCCCGCGGTCCTCTCGGCACAGTACTTCGGCCAGAACAAGGTCCAGTACCGGGCCTTCGACTTCCAGATCCTCAAGACCGAGCACTTCGACATCCACTTCTACCCGGAGGCGCGGCAGGCCGCGCTGGATGCCGGGCGGATGGCGGAGCGCTCCTACGCGGTGCTGTCGCGCATCCTGCGGCACGAATACAAGGAACGGAAGCCCATCATCCTCTACGCCTCGCACTCCGACTTCCAGCAGACCAACGCGCTGGGCGGGGACTCCCCCAGCGAGGGGACCGGCGGGGTCACCGACTTCTTCAAGCAGCGCATCATCATGCCCTTCACGGGGAGCTACGAGGAGCTCCAGCATGTGCTGCAGCACGAGATGGTGCACCAGTTCCAGTATGACATCTGGAGCCGGGGCCGGGCCGGCGCCGGGCTGCAGACCCTGATCAACGTCAACCCGCCGCTGTGGTTCGTGGAGGGAATGGCGGAATACCTGTCGATCGGCACCGTGGACGCCAACACCGCCATGTGGCTCCGGGATGCGGCCATCGAGGGCAAGATCCCCACCATCCACCAGCTGGAGAACGACTGGCGGATCTTCCCGTACCGCTACGGCCAGGCCCTGGTCGCGTTCATCGGCGGCCGCTGGGGCGACGAGGCCATCGGCGCGATCATGCAGGGCACCCTGGCCGGGGGTGGCGGCCTCGAGGGCTCCATCCGCCGGGTACTAGGCGTGGACTACAAGCAGCTGTCCGCCATGTGGAAGGAGCACGTCCAGCAGACCTACCTGCCCGAGGTGGCCAGCCGCCAGCGGGCGCGGGACTTCGCCAAGGAGATGCTGAGCCAGGACCGCTCGGAGGGTACCCTGCACCTGGCCCCCGCGCTCTCGCCGGACGGGAAGGAGGTGGCCTTCTTCAGCGAGAAGGACTTCTACTTCGTGGACCTGTACCTGGCCGATGCCGAGACCGGCAAGGTCAAGCGCCGGCTGCTGGAGTCGTCCTACAGCAGCAACTACGAGACGTTCCGCTTCATCAACTCGGCGGCGAGCTGGTCGCCGGACGGCCGGCTGCTGGCCTTCGCGGCCAAGCGCGGCCCCCGCGATGACATCGTGATCCTGGATGTCCGGCGCAACAAGGAAGTTCGCCGGATCAAGGTCAAGCTCAACGGGATCACCACGCCGTCGTGGAGCCCGGACGGGCGGCAGCTGGTCTTCACCGGCTATGACGGCGGCCTGTCGGACCTGTTCATCATCGGCGCCGACGGGCGCGGGCTCCGCCGGCTGACCGAGGACCGCTACGCCGACCTGCATCCTGCCTGGTCGCCGGACGGCCGCACCATCGCGTTCAGCAGCGACCGCGGGCCCGAGACCGACTTCGACCGGCTGCAGCTCGGCACGCTCCAGCTCTCCCTGCTGGACGTGGCCACGGGACGGATCGAGGTGCTCACCGGCGGGGCCGAGGGCCGCAACGTGAGCCCCCAGTGGTCGCCCGATGGCCGGGACCTGGCCTACGTGTCCGACCGCGACGGGGTGAGCAACATCTACCTGTACAACCTCGAGGACCGCCAGTCGTACCAGATCACCGACTTGTTCACCGGCGTGCAGGGCATCA
This sequence comes from uncultured Gemmatimonadaceae bacterium, assembly GCA_964501735.1. Lineage (GTDB taxonomy): Bacteria > Gemmatimonadota > Gemmatimonadetes > Gemmatimonadales > GWC2-71-9 > JADJOM01. Next base: position 4,807 of record CAZCVG010000043.1, read on the forward strand.
CGCCTCTCTCCCCGGTGCTGTCCTGGGCCCGCGAGGCCGACCGGCTCGCCTTCGTCTACTATGCCCGGGATCGCTTCGATGTGTTCAGCCTCGATCAGCCCCGCGACCTGAAGCGGGATCCCTGGCGCCCGGTGCGCCCGCCCAGGGACTCGGCCTTCGGGCCCCGGTTCGCGTACCCCACCCCCGGGGACACGGCGGCGCCCGCCGCGCCCCGCGACTCGGCCTTCGGGCCGGTGCTCGGGTATCCGGCCACTCCCGACAGCACGCCCGCCCTGGCCACCCCGCTGGAAGCACCGGGCTCCATCTACGTGACGCCGGAGGGATTCCGGCAGGCGGACTCGGTGCCGGCCCCGGCCGACTCGGCCGACCGCCCGGTGTCCATCACGGCCCTGATGGACTCGACCGAGTTCGTCCTGCCCGACACGGCCGAGTTCACCGTCCGCAAGTACCGGGTGCAGTTCCGCCCCGACTACGTGGCCCGGCCGACCATCGGTTACGTCCGGGACAACTTCGGCCAGGGCATCTTCGGGGGCAGCGCCATCGCGCTCTCGGACATGCTGGGCAACCACAACCTGCTGTTCGCCGCGTACGTGAACGGCCGGATCACCGAGGCGCTGGTCAACGCGACCTACGTGAACCTGTCCAACCGGGTGAACTGGGCGGTCGGCGTGGGCCAGGAGCCGTATTACTTTCTCGAGCCGACGCTGTTCACCGTGGACACGAACGGCAACAACGTCTTCATCACCAACCTGCGCCGGATCGTGGTCCGGTCGGTCCAGGGCCAGGCGCTCTACCCGCTGAGCCGGTTCACCCGGTTCGAGTTCGGCATGACCGCGGCCGCCATCAGCGACCGGCTGCAGACCATCACCGAGACCTTCACCCCGAATGGCGTTCCGGTGACCGAGCCCCGGGAGCGGGAGCGCAGCCTTCCGGGCGCCAGCTATGTCGAGCCGTCGGTGGCCTACACTTTCGACAATTCCCTGCCCGGGTACGTCGGCCCGTTCTACGGGCGCCGCTACCGGCTGCAGGTGTCCCAGACCCTCGGCGGGTGGCGCTACTTCGAGGGCCTGGCCGACTACCGGCGCTACGACAAGATCGCGGGGCCGCTGGTCCTGGCCACGCGCGGCCTGTACTTCGGCCGGATTGGACGGGATGCCGAGCGCTTCCGGGTCTTCCTCGGCAACACCGAGCTGCTCCGCGGGCACACGTCGGGGAGCTATTACCGCAACGAGTGCAGCACCGGCGACCCCGGCACCACCACCGGCTGCTTCGAGCTGGACCGCCTGGTGGGCACCCAGCTGGCCGTGGCCAGCGCCGAGATCCGGTTCCCGCTGCTCACGCCGGAGTTCAGGTTCGTCCCCGCCGGCTTCCCGCCGATCGAAGGCGCCCTGTTCTACGATGTGGGCATGGCGTGGAATGAGGGCGACGACCTCAAGTGGAAGCGGGAGCCGGGGGACGACCCCATCCGGGTCCGCGCCCCGCTCCAGACCTTCGGCGCCTCGGCCCGGATGAACCTGTTCAACTTCGTCATCCTGCGGCTCGATTATTCGATCCCGCAGGGGCGGCCTGCCCTGGGCGGTTACTGGACCCTGAGCCTGGGACCGGTGTTCTAGCGCCGGACAGTTCGACTCGGGCCCACCCTCCCCGGGCCCGAGCAGCCGGCGGGTGTTCCCGGTCCCGCCGGCCCCCGTGGGGTTTTTCGGGAGCCACGCTTGCACCCGGGACCCGAACCGGAGGCCCCCGGCTGCGCAGCCCGCTCCCCGGGACTCCTCGCCCGGGAGCTTGCCCCGGACACTCCCACCCCGCTCCCCCGAACCCCTCCCCCTCCGCTATCTTAGGGCGTGCGATTCCCCTCGTTGCTGGCGGTGGTGGTCGCGGCCGTTTCCCTGGCCTGCCGATCCGGTTCACAGGCACCCGCCCGCGGCCTCTCCGCCGCCTCCACCACGCCGCCGTCGAGCCTCCTCCGCCTGCCTGCCGCCGGTGGGGCCGCCGAGTTGTACCGGCCCGCCACCATGGCCCCGTGGGGCTGGAAGAGCGATGCCTCCCTGCCCCCGCTCCGGCGGGTGGTCGGGCCCGACCTCGACCTCGGGCTGGTCTACCTGCTGGGCACCCGGAACGAGCTGGTGGCCCTGGATCTCCTCTCCGCCCGGCCCCGGCCGGTGCTGGCGAGCGGGATCCGCGACATCGCCATGGGCCCCGACCGGACCGTCTATGCGGTGGATGACAGCCTCCGGGTCACCCAGTTCGTCCGCCGGAACCCGGTGCGGTTCTCCAGCCGCCTGCCGGCCCGGCCCCGCGATCTCTTCGGCACCCGCAACGCCGGCCTCCTGACGGTCTCGGCGGGGGCGGCCAATGCGCTCACCCTGCTGTACCCGGAAGATCCCCCGACCCGCACCCTGCTCCCGACCGGGGATGTGGCCTCGACCTACTGGGGCGACCTCCTCGCCGTGGCCGCTGACAGCGCGGTGCTCCTGGCGGATCCCGAGGATACCACCGCGACGATGTCCATCCCGGTCTCGGGGCATGCCCGGGCCGTCCTGTTCTCGCCGTCGGGGCACCGGTTCTACGTGGCCCGCCGCACCGGGTCGGTGCTGGTGTACAGCCGGTTCACCCGCGAACGGGTGGCGCAGATAGACCTTCCCGGCAGTGCCGGTGCTCTGCGCGCCGACCCGTACGGACGCTGGCTGATGGTCCACCCCGCCGCGGCCGACTCGCTGTGGCTGGTGGACATGGCCACCAACCGCTTCATGGGCAGCTTCGCCGCCGAGTGGGGCGCCGACCTCCCGACGATCACCAACCAGCAGCTGCTGCTGGTGCGCGACGGGCGGGATGTGGTCGCCTGGGACCTCGCGCAGGGCGATTTCCCCGAGCGGGGCCGGGTCCGGGGCGGCGCCGCCGACCTCTGGCTGCCGCTGGCCTGGACCCCCGAGACCGGGACCGCCAGCGCCCTGGTGGAGGCGCCGGTGCCCGAGGCGGTCGAGCCCGATGCCGCCACGGCAGGACCGCGGAGCACCGTGTACCTGCAGGTCTCCAGCTCGCAGAACCAGTCGTGGGCGGCCGAACTGGCCCGCCAGCTCTCCCAGCAGGGCCTGCCCGCCAGCGTGCTCGACCCGCGTGCCGGCGAGGACGGCTACCGGGTCGTGCTGGGCCCGTATCCCTCCCGGGAGGCGGCCGAGTCCACCGGACGCCGGCTGGGCCGCCCGTTCTTCGTCTACCAACCCGATCGCTGACACAGGACCGCCCCGCAATGAAGCTCACCAAGCTCGAGCTGTCCGGGTTCAAGTCGTTCGCCGACACGATGACGCTTTCCTTCCAGGACGGCGTCACCTCCATCGTCGGGCCCAACGGCTGCGGCAAGTCGAACGTCTCCGACGCGGTGCGGTGGGTGCTGGGCGAGCAGTCCGCCCGCATCCTCCGCGGCGGCAAGATGGAGGACGTGATCTTCCAGGGGTCGGCCGCCCGGCGGCCGGTGAACGTGACCCAGGTGTCGCTGTTCCTCGACAATACCGATGGGGACCTGCCCATCGCCTATCGCGAGGTGCAGATCACCCGGCGGCTCTCGCGCAGTGGCCAGTCGGATTACCTGCTGAACGGCACCGTGGTCCGGCTGCGCGACATCCAGGACCTGCTCCGGGGCACGGGGCTGAGCACCGACGCCGGCGTGGTCATCGAGGCCAAGATGATCGAGTGGCTGCTCTCCGACCGGGCCGAGGACCGGCGCGCCCTGTTCGAGGAGGCCGCGGGCATCGGGCTCTACCGGGACCGGCGGCAGACCACCGAGCGCCGCCTGGAGGAGACCGCCGGGGACCTGCAGCGGGTGGAGGATCTCATCGCCGAGGTCCAGAGCCAGCTCCGCAGCCTCGCCCGCCAGAAGGGGAAGGCCGAGCGCCACGGCAAGCTCATGGAGGAGAAGTTCGCGGTCCAGCTCACCCTGGCCCGGCAGCTGCTGGCCCAGCTGGGCGAGACCATGGTCAATTCCGAGCGGCGCCACGGCGAACTGGAGCACGAACTGCCCGCCGCGCGTGAGGCGGTGGTCCAGATCGAGACCCGGCGGGACGAGGTCGCCCGGGCCCGCGCCCTGGCCGAGCTGCAGCGCACCGAGACCGCCCGGCAGCTGGGGGACGTCCGGGTGGACCTGGGCAAGCTCGACGGCGATCTCGCCCTCGCGGCCGAACGGCTGGCCAACGCCGCCGCGCGGAAACTCCGCGCCAGCGAGGAGCGCGGCCAGATGGAGGCCCGGCGGCAGCAGGCCCTCCGCGACCAGCAGGCCGCCGAGGCCGAGAACGCCGCGGTGCAGCTCGAGCGGGAGCGGATCCAGGCGGAACTGGCCTCCCGCAGCGCCGCCGAACAGGAAGTCCGCCTGCGCCTGGGCGAGCAGCGGCAGGTGGTGCGCCAGCTGGAGGAGGAAATCCAGAAGCGGATGCAGACGCTCCGGGCGCTGGAGGGAGAGCGGCATTCGCTCGAGAGCGACCTCGCCTCCCTGCGCGAGCAGGCCGGGACCGCGGCAGGGCGCCGGGAGGCGGCCCTGGCCGAGCAGGAACTCGCTGAGCGCAAGCGGCTGGAAGCGGTGGAAGTGGCCGAACGCCACGCCTCGGAGGCCCGGCGGACCTCCTCGGAGGCCGAACGGGCCCGGCACCTGGTGGCCGAGCTGCGGCGGCGGGAGGCGATGGAACGGGCCGACCGGCGGACCGCCGAGGAAGGGCTCGCCCAGCTCACCGCCCGGCGGCAGGCGCTGGAGGAGCTGGAACGCGACCGGGTCGGGCTGGCGCCCGGCGCCGCGGCCCTGCTGGCCGCGCGGGAGCAGTTCGGGGGCGCCATCATCGGCCCGCTCAGCGATTTCATCCGGACTGGCCGGGAGGATGCCGAGGTGGCCGAGCGGCTGCTGGGCGAGTGGGTCCACGCGGTGCTGGTCCGGGACAACTCCGTGGTCCCCGCCATCCAGGCATGGCATGCCGCCGAGCAGCCCGGCGCCATCGTCCTGCTCCCGGCCGACCAGGGTCCCTCCGGGGACGTGACCGACGGGCCGCTCGGCAACCGGCTCTACGCCCAGGGGGCCGCGGAGCCCTGGGTCAAGGCGCTGCTGACCGGCCTGCAGATCCTCGACCCGGCGGGCCGGGCCCTCCGGCGTTCCAACGGCGCCATCCTCCTGGCCGGCGCCCCGAGTCCCTCGGGCCCGTTGCGCCGCCGGGCCGAGCTGGAGAGCCTCTCCTCGGAAGTGGCCGAGAGCCAGGCCCAGCTCCACCGGGCCGACCTGGCCCTCGGCGCCACCGTGATCCGGCTGGCGGAGTCGGAGGCCGCGCTGGAGACCGCGGGCCACGCCGCCGACCAGGCCCGGGAGGCCGAGCGGGTGGCGGTGGCCCACCGCGAGGACGCCACCCGCTTGGCCCACAACGTGGCCCGTGAACTGGCCGAGGCGGATGCCCAGCTGGCCTCGCTGACCGAGCGTATCGAGCGCTCCGAGCGCCGGCTGCAGGAGATTGACGCCAGCCTCACCGAGGGAGACCTCGCCCGGGCCCGGCTCGACGAGAACCTGGGCCAGGGCCGCGCCCTCCTGGCGGACCTCGAGGGCCAGCAGGAGAGCGCCCGTGACGCCCGGGTCCACTGGCAGGTGCAGGAGGCCCAACTGATGGCCCGGCTGGAAACGGCCAGCACCGCCCTGGAACGGGCCGCCCGCCTGGGCAGCGAGGCCGACCAGGCCGCGGGCCTCCTGGCCGGGGAACTCAGCCAGATCGAAACCGGCACCCAGGAGCTGGCGGCGCAGCAGGCCCAGTGGATCGAGGCCCGGGCCGAGCGCCGGGTGGCCATGGAGGAGCTGGAGGCGGCGAGTGCCGAGGCCGACCGCAACGCCGCGCTCGCGGGAGAGTCGCTCGCCGAGGCGGAGAAGGCGCTCCACGACGCCCGCGAGCGCCAGGACCAGCTCACCGCCGAGTACCACCGGCTGGAGATCGAGATGACCGAAGCCGCCGGGCGTCGGCGCAGCATCGTCGAGCGGGTGGAAACCGAGTGGCGCAAGCCGCTCGACACCCTGCTGGCCGAGGCGCCGATGCTCGAGCTGGACCTGGAGACCCTCGAGAACGAATCCCGCCGCATCACCGACGCCCTGGAGGCCATCGGCCCGGTGAACGCCCTGGCCGTCGAGGAGCACGCGGAGGAGGCCAAGCGGCTCGAGTTCCTCACCACCCAGCGGGACGACCTGGTCGCGGCCCGCGGGTCGCTGCAGCAGGCTATCCGCGAGATTGACGGCACCGCCCGGGCGCTGTTCCTGGAGACCTTCACCGCCATCCGGGGGAACTTCCTGCACGTCTTCCAGACCCTCTTCGGCGGGGGCGAGTGCGACCTCCGGCTCTCCAACCCCGATGACCCGCTGGAGAGCGAGATTGACATCTCGGCGGCGCCCAGGGGCAAGAAGGTCCAGCGCATCCACCTGCTCTCCACCGGCGAGCGCTACCTGGTGGCGGTGTCGCTCCTGTTCAGCATCTACCTCACCAAGCCCAGCCCGTTCTGCCTGATGGACGAGGTGGACGCCCCCCTGGATGACGCCAACGTGGGCCGGTTCATCCGGCTGCTGGAGGAGTTCAAGCCGTCCACCCAGTTCATCGTCATCACCCACAACCCCCGCACCATGCAGGCCGCGGACGCGGTCTACGGGGTGACGATGCAGGAGCCCGGCGTCTCCACCATCGTGGGCGTGCGGCTGGGCGAGCTGGAGCGGGTGTAAGATGCTCATCGTCATGCACCACGGCGCCACCGACGACCAGATCCAGCGCGTCTGTGACACCATCGCCGAGATGGGCTACCAGGCCCGGCCCATGCCGGGGCGGCAGCGCACCACGGTGGGGCTGGTGGGCAATGACGGCCGGGTGGACGGCTCCCGGCTGGAGGCGCTCCCCGGCGTGCAGGAGGTCATTCACGTCACCAAGCCGTACAAGCAGGTGTCCCGGGAGTGGCGGCCCGAGCCGACGGTCATCCGGCTGGACGGCGGGCTGACCATCGGCGAGGAGACGGTCCTCGTGATGGCCGGCCCCTGCTCGGTGGAGAGCGAACGGCAGATCCTGGCCGCCGCGGAGGCGGTGCGCGAGGCGGGCGCCACGGTCCTCCGGGCCGGCGCCTTCAAGCCCCGGTCCTCGCCCTACTCCTTCCAGGGAATGGGCCGGGCCGGGCTGGCCCTGCTTGCCCGGGCGCGGGCCGAGACCGGGCTCCGCATCGTGACCGAGGCGATGGACCCCGAGGGAGCGGACCTCGTCGCCGAGGTGGCCGACATCATCCAGGTCGGCGCCCGGAACATGCAGAATTATTCCCTGCTCAAGAAGGTCGGGCGCCTGGGCAAGCCGGTCCTGCTCAAACGCGGGCTCTCCGCCACCATCCAGGAGCTGCTGCTTTCCGCCGAGTACATCCTGGCTGAGGGCAACCCGAACGTCATCCTGTGCGAGCGCGGCGTACGCGGGTTCGATTCCGCCACCCGCAACCTGTTCGACCTCTCCGCCATCCCGGTGGTGAAGGCCGCCAGCCACCTCCCCATCGTGGCCGACCCGAGCCACGGCACCGGACACCGGGACATGGTCATTCCCATGGCCCGGGCCGCCGTCGCGGCCGGCGCCGACGGGCTCCTCATCGAGGTGCACCCCAATCCCGACAAGGCACTGTCGGATGGGGCCCAGAGCCTGTACCCGGAGCAGTTCAGCCGGCTGATGCAGGAGATCCGGCTGATCGCCGACGCCATCGGGCGCAAGGTGCCGGGGCCGGTGGGAGCGCGCGCGTGAGGCCCCGCACCCGGCCGGGGCAACGGACATGGTTCCTGCTGGCAGCGGCGCTTGGGGTGCTTGCGCTGCCGGCGGCGACGGCTGGTCAGGCGCAGGAGCCCGACCCGCGGCCCATCGTCGAGCAGGCCTCGCGGGTCTACCAGGCGCTGACCTCCTTCCGCGCCGACTTCCGCCAGGTCATCAGCGACCCGATGATCGGCACCTTCGAGAGCCGGGGCCGGCTCACCCAGGCGGGGGAATCGCGGCTCTCCATGCGCTTCACCGATCCCGCCGGCGAGGCGATCGTCATGGACGGCGAGCATCTCTGGGTCTATACCCCGAGCACCACTCCGGGCCAGGTCATCAGGATGGCCGTGCCCAGCGACCCCATCTACGGCCCCAACGTGCTGGCCTGGATCCTCACCCGGGCCAGCGAGCGCTACCGTAGCCGGTACGTCCGGGCCGATGCCGTGGGCGGGCGGGCGGTGGATGTCGTCGCCCTCACGCCGGTGGACCCCTCGCTCCCCTTCAGCGAGGCGGTGGTGTGGCTCGACCAGTACGACCACCTCCCCCGGCGGCTGGAGATCCGGGAGCGGAGCGGCCAGGACCGGTCGCTGACGCTGAGCGGTGTGGAGATCAACCGCCGGATCACCCCGGCCACCTTCCGGTTCGAGGTGCCGTCCGGAGTGCGGGTGATCAACCAGTAAGGGCCCGTCCCCGGCCCGGGCACAACCTCTCCCGCCCGGGCCCGGCAGACCACCGGCGAGATCCGCCACTCAGGAGCGCAAAAACACACGGGCTCGGGCGACAGTGTCGTCCGGGCCCTGTTGCCGAGCAGTTCCGGCCTATTCCAGCGCGGCCGAGAGGAGCCCCTGCAGCTGGTCCGCAATGGCCGGCTCCAGCCCGCCAGCTCGCGCCAGGCGGACCGCTTCGAGGCCTACGGTGGCGTAGAGCCGGCGGTCTTCGCCACCCAGGGCACCGAGATGCATCCGCACCGTCTCGACGTCGCCGCGGCGGATCGGGCCGGTGAGGGCATCCGCCGGGGAGGACTCCTGCAGGTTGGCCGCGGCGCCGGCGAGCAGGGGCAGGTAGATCCGCTCCGCCAGGTCCCGGGAGAGGCCGGACTCGGCGGCGAATCGCGCCGCCACGCCGGCCAGGGTGACCACATAGTTCGAAGCCACGACCGCGCCGGCGTGGTAGCGCACCTTCGCCCCTGCGGGGAGCCGCACGGGGGTCATGCCAAGAAGCCTGGCCAGCCGCTCGGCCTCGGCCACGGCCCGGTCGTCCCC
>CAZCVG010000043.1:13934-18150 GCA_964501735.1 uncultured Gemmatimonadaceae bacterium
GCCCGCGCCCGCCGGGCCATGTCCCACGCCGAGGCCAGGAGAAAGAGCCCGAACAGCGGCCGCACCCAGTGCTGTTCCCCCGCCCGGGTGAGGAGCCGGGCGGTGACGAATGCCGCGGCGATCCCGGGTATGGAGTAGATCAGGGCCGGGCGCCAGTGAATGGCCCCGGCGCGGGCATAGCGCCAGGTGCCGACCACGGAGGTCACAAAGGCAACGCCCAGACTGGTGGCGTGGGCCACCACGGTCTGGGCGGAAAGCGAAACCCCAACGGATGCGTAGACCAGGTACAGGAACGGCACCATCAGCACCCCGCCACCGATCCCCGCCAGGGCGGAGAGCGCGCCTACCGCGAGACCAGTGGCGAGCGCGGCGGGGATCTCCAGCGCCGGTGAGACGGCTAGTTCCTCCGCTCGGTGACGGTGGTGGCCTGGGCCATGGCCGCGCTCAGGAGCTCCTGGGGCGACTGCGCCCGGCGGAGCAGCTCGAGCGCCACCTGCATCTGGCGGTCGTTCAGGGCCCGGCGGCGGAACTCCGCCGGCCGGCCGAAGACGTACCGCGCGATCTCGTAGCCCAGCTGTTCGTCCACCAGCGAGCCGGCCTGGGCGAAGGTCTGGTCGCTCAGCTCGACTCCCTTGGCCCGCAACCGGCGCAGCACCTCGGCGCGCATCGCCGGGGAGACCACGAAGCTCTCGCTGGCCACCGACCGGTCGTTCTTGACCTGCAGCGCGGTGGAGGTGATGGCGTCGCGGTACTCGGCGAACTTCGAGCCCAGGGCCGCCGCGAAGGCCCGCTCGCTGTCGGTGAGCGAGTCCTGCCGCACCACCAGGTCGGGGACGATTCCGCCACCGCCCCGCACCAGCCGGCCGCTGTCGGTCCGGTAGACCGGGCGGGTGGTGGTATCGGCGGGGGCCCCGGCGCTGTCCGCCTCGATGGCCGCGATCCGCGCCTGATCCTCCTCGCTGCGGGCCTGGCGCTGGATGGTCCGCCCGCTGGGGGTGTACCAGCGCCCGGTAGTCAGCTTGAGCGCGGTGTTATCGGAGAACGGGAAGAGGGTCTGCACCAGCCCCTTGCCGAAGGTCGGCACCCCGACCACCACCGCGCGGTCGTGGTCCTGCAGGGCGCCGGAGATGATCTCGGCGGCGCTGGCCGTACCGTCGTTGACCAGCACCACGATCGGCAGGTTGGGCCACTCCTGGCGGGCTTCGTCGGCGAACGTCTTGGTGGCGCCCCGGGCCCGGCCGCGGGTGGCCACGATCTCCTGGTCCTTGTCCAGGAAGAGGTCGGTCACCTTCACGCCCTGGTCGAGCAGGCCACCCGGGTTGCCCCGCAGGTCCAGCAGCAGCGAGGTCATCCCCTTGGCGAGCAGGCCGGTGATTTCACGCCGCAGCTCCGGCGTGGAGCTCTCCGCGATGGTGCTGATGGACACGTACCCGACGCCGCCCGGGAAGAGATTGCCCGGCGGCACCGAGCGCACGTGGATCACCGCCCGGGTCAGCTGGAACGTGAGCGGCTGGGCGATGCCCGACCGCCGGATCTTGAGGTCGATTTCGCTGCCGGCATTCCCGCGCAGCGCCTTGACGGCCTGCTCGCTGGTCCACCCTTCGGTGGACTTGCCATCCACGGAGATGATCTGGTCCCCGGTTTCGATCCCGGCCCGCTCGGCGGGCGTCTCGGGCAGGGGTGCCACCACCGTGATCCAGCCGTCCCGCACGTCAATCTGGATGCCCAGGCCGCCGTAGTTGCCGGTGGTGGTTTCGGTGAGGGCCCGGTAATCCTCCCCCTGGAGGAGGACGGAATACGGGTCTTTCAGTTCATCCAGGAGCCCCGTGGTGGCCTTCTGGTAGAGCTCGGCCTGGGGGATGGAATCCACGTAGTAGGCGCTGACGTGCGACAGGACATCGTCGAACAGCCGGGCCTGCTGGTAGACGTTGCCGTCCCGGGCCGTCCCGCGCTGCAGCAACCAGCCACCGGTGAAGAACGAGATGATCGCAACGAACGCGATCAGACCCCAACGCTGGCGCATCCTGACCTCCGGCTTCGATGGTTCGCCGGGGTCGCGACACCCGGCCTGCTCTTCCTACAAGCTAATGCGGCCTCCCCGCCAGCGCGCCGGGGACCCCAGCCTCCACCGCCTGCCACGCAGCGTGCAAGACCTGTTCCGGGGGCCGGGTTGCATCCAGGTGCACGATGCCGGGCCCGGTCGCAGAGCGGAACACCGCCCCGACCCGCTCGTGGAACTCCCGGCCAGCCTGTTCAATCCGGTCGAGCCCCTGCCCGGTGGTCTGCTTGCGGGCGAACCCCAGGTCCACCGGCAGATCGAGCACCAGCGTGAGGTGGGGTTCCAGTCCCCCAGTAGCGGCCAGGTTGGCCGACCGGAAGAGCTCCCGGTCCACCCCCCGCCCACCGCACTGGTAGGCTTCCGTGGACAGCTGGAACCGGTCCGCCAGGACGACCCGTCCGGCCGCCAGCGCCGGCCCCACGACCCGAGCCACCAGTTCGGCGCGCGCGGCCAGGAAGAGGAGCATCTCGCTGGCCGGCGCCATGCTGCCGGAGGGGTCCAGGAGCAGCGCCCGGATCCGTTCGCCAGCCGGCGTCCCGCCGGGCTCGCGCACCAGCAGCGGGTCCATGCCGGCCTCCCGGAAGCGGCCGGCCAGGGCGGCCGCGAGGGTGCTCTTTCCCGCCCCCTCCGGCCCTTCCACCACCAGGAAGACCCCGGGACTCATCCGAGCGTGATGATGCTGCTGGTCGCCCCCTTCTCCATCCCCTGGGCGATGAGCTGGTTCACCTTGATCATCACCTTCTCGAAGTTGGCCCGGGACACGGCGTAGGCCTGGCCGGTCGGGCTGACCTCGAGCTCGCGCACCGCGGTCTCATACTTCTCGGCCGTGGGCTGGTCGGGCATCTGGCCCTGGGCCACCAGCTCATCCATCTGCCGGGCGAGCGTCTGGATCAGCTCGACCTTGGCCTGCGCGTCGCTGTCCTCGCGGAGGGCGGTTTCCGCCCGCCGGAGGGCCTTGTACTCGGGGGTCTGGCCGATGAGCCGCCCCAGTTCTTCTGCCTTGTCCCAGATCACTTCGCCTCGCTCCTCCGCGCGATCAGGTACCGCGCGCGGCCGAATAGGTCGTCGAGAACATCCACGGAATCCAGACCTGCCGCGTGCGCCAGCCGCGCCACCGCACCCGCCCTGCTGCAATCCACCTCCAGCGCCAGCCACCCTCCGGGGCGGAGGACCCGGCTGGCCTCGGCGACGACCCTCCGGGTTGCCTCCAGGCCGTCCACCCCGCTGGCCAGCGCCCCCGCCGGCTCGAATTCCCGGACCCCGGGTTCCAGGGCAAGGTACTCCTCCGCCGTAAGATAGGGCGGGTTGGACACCACCGCGTCCAGGGTGGCCGGTCCCAGTGCCCCGGCGAAGTCCCCCCGGATCAGGGTCACCCCGAGTCCGGTGCGCGCCCGGTTTTCCGCCGCCAGCGCCAGCGCCTCGGCCGAGCGGTCCACCGCCAGGACGGCATCGTAACGGCCCTCGTCCGCGAGGGCGAGGGCGATACACCCGCTGCCGGTGCCCAGGTCCGCCACCCGCCCGGTTGCCACCCGGGCCAGCAGGAGGTCCACCAGGCCCTCCGTTTCGGGCCGGGGGATGAGCGCCCGCCGGTCGGCCCGGAGGGTCAGCCGTCGGAAGCCCGCCAGCCCGGTGACGTACGCCAGCGGCTCGCCGGCCGCCCGCCGCCCCACCGCCGCCTCAAACCGGGCCACCAGGGCCGGGTCGGCCGGCCCGCTCCGCTCCAGCCGGCTCCGGCCGGGAGTCTGCCCGGTGAGGTCGGCCCAGATGCGCCACGCCTCCTCCTCCGGGGCGTCGCACCGCGCCGCCCCGAGCCGGCTGGCCGCAGTCAGGACCACGTCGCCGAGGCTGAGGCTCAGCTTACTCACCCAGCTGCTCCTGGCGGCTGGCCATGCGAAGGGCGTTCACGAACTCGTCGAGGTCCCCGCCCAGCACCTGCTCCAGGTTGAAGGCCGACAGGTTGATCCGGTGATCGGTGATCCGGCTCTGGGGGTAGTTGTAGGTCCGCACCTTGGCGGAACGGTCCCCGGTGCCCACCATGGCCTTCCGGTCCCGCGAGCGGGCCGCTTCCTGCTCCGCGATCATGCGGTCGAGCAGCCGGGCCCGGAGGACCTCCATGGCCTTGAGCTTGTTCTGGAGCTGGGACTTCTGGTCCTGCTG
>CAZCVG010000044.1:0-18002 GCA_964501735.1 uncultured Gemmatimonadaceae bacterium
CGCCCATGTCGTACTGGCGCTGGAGGTTGCGGGTCACGATGACGGCATCCCGCGGCACATCGGCGGGGAGCATGGCCATCCGTTCGGCGGTGTCGTGCAGTGCGCTGGTCATATGCGGCGTCCGATCAGGGCCTCGATCTGGGCCCGGGCCTTGAGGAAATCGAAGCGCGCAGTCACGGCGTCCACCTCCGCCTGCGCAAGGGCTTCCTGCGAATTCAGCACGTCGAGGATCGTCGCCGCCCCGACCCGGTAGCGCTCGTTGACCACCCGAAGATCCTCCGTGGCCGCCACCACACTGGTGCCGGTGATCTCGATGCGGACCCGGGCCGCCTCCAGGGCGGCGAACTGGGTGGTGAGCGACGCCTCGATCTCCCGCCGGGCATCGCGCGCCGTCGCCTCGGCGGCGTTGAGCGAGCTGATCCGGGTCTGGATGGTCTGTTCCCGCTGGAACCGGTTGAACAGCGGCCAGGAGAGGCCCAGCCGGAGCTGCTGGTTGCCCTCGAGACTGTAGTCGCCGAGACTGTTGCCGCTCCAGTTGGCGTCGCCCGAGAGGGCCAGCGTGGGGAAGTATGCCGCACGAGCCGCCTTCACGGAGGCATCCGCGGCGAGGCTGCTGGCCTCCGCCGCCTGCACCCGGGGCGAGTTGGCCAGCGCGTCCTGCCGCAGCGCGGCGGTGTCCAGCCGGGTGACGGAGACGTAGAACGCGGAATCATCGGTCGCCTCGACCCGGCCTTCCGCCCCGATCAGCCGCGCCAGCCCCGCCTGGGTCCGGGCCACGTCGCTCTCGGCCGAGATCAGCTGCAGCCGGGCGTTGCCCAGGTTGACCAGCGAGCGGAGCGAGTCGCTCCGGGTGGCGGACCCGACACGGAGCTTGGCCTCCGAAAGGCTGAGCTGCTCCTCCGCCCGGCGCACGCCGGCCTCCCGCACTCGTACCAGCTGCTGGGCGGCAAGCGCATCGAAGAACTGCTGGGTGACACTCAGCCCCGCCTGGAACTGGGCGTTGGTGAGGTTGGCCTCCGCCGCATCGAGACCGGCGCGCGCGGCGCGCGAGTCGGCGCCGCGGCGGAAGCCCGTGAACAGGTCCACGCTGGCCGACAGCCCCATGTTGACGCTGGTGGTCGTGGTGGTCAGGCGGCCGGTGGACTGGTCCAGCCGGGGAGTGGCGGAGTAGCTCTTGGTGCCCGTGGTGGTCGCGGTGAGGTTAGGCAGGTAGGCCCCGAGCCTGGTGGTCCGGAGCTGGGCCTCGGCCGTGTTCACGTTGCCAAAGGCAGTGATCACGCCGGGCTGCGTGGCCTGGGCGCGCCGCACGGCCTCCTCGAGCGTGACCGACGGGGTCTGGGCCGACACCGGTCCCGGCGAGAGCAGGGCCAGGCCGGCGGCGAGCGCCATCGCTGCGGGCTGCAGACACTTCATGGGATTCATCATCTCTTGCGGTGCGAGCGCCGCTCGGCATCGAGCCGACCGGTCACTCTGGTGTATCGGGTCTGTTGTTCGGGCGAGAGCTGGGCCTGGACATCACGCCGGATGGCGATACGCAGGGAATCGATCCGGGTTTCCATGTCGGTCCAGACGGCCTCCATGGGGGCCGCGTAGCGATCGAGGACCGCCTCGACGCTGTCGCGCTGCGCCGGGGTCAGATCCAGCTCCCGCTGCAGCAGCTCCACGTACCAGTCGCTGCCCCGGCGATGGTCTCCCCGGCCGTGGTTTCCACCCACGGTCCAGGCGGTGATCCCGCTTCCGGCAACCCCACCGAGCAGGCCTGCCAGGAGCAGCAACCCGATGGCTTTCCACCGGCTGGTTTCGGTCATTCGTTACCTCGCAGCGCCGAGCACGACACCGACGAACTCATCCCGTTCGGGCGTCTCGGCCAGGACCGGCTGATTGGCATCCGTGCTCCCCGACGCCTGCATCGCCAGGACGGCGCCGGCCAGGGTGGCCAGCAGGAATCCCGCGGCGATTCCGGGCCGAGCCCATGCAGCGAGGACCTCCCACAGCGACTCGTCCTGCCGGCCGACCGGCACGCCGGCCAGCCGCGCCCGCACCCCGGCGGTGAAGCCGGCGTGGTCGCTGCCTTCCAGATGGGCCCGCAGCAACCCGCCGAGTTCGGTGTCGCGCTCGCTGCTGAACGGGTTATCGGTGGTCATTCCGGCCCTCCATGGATTGTGCCGAGCGAGGCCCGCAGCCGCCGCCGGCCCTGGAACACATCCGAGCGCACCGTGCCCTCCGGCAGATCCAGCAGCTCGGCGATCTCGGCGTGCCGGTAGCCCTCGGCATCGTGCAGCACGACGGCCAGTCGCTGCCGCTCCGGCAAGCTCGCCAGGGCGCGGTCCAGCCGCTCTCGCAACAGCCGCCGCTCGGTCTCCTCCTCCGGCCCGCCGCGGGCCGCGGCGAGGGTAGCAGGGATCTCCTCGGTTCGCCGGACACGGTTCCGCCGGGCAAGGTCCCGGGCCGTGTTCAGCGCGATGCGCGCAAGCCATGGTGCCAGCGGCTGTGCCGGATCGAACCGGCCCAGCGCCGCCCACGCCGCGGCGAAGGCGTCCTGCGCCGCGTCGTCGGCATCCGCCGCCTGCCGGAGGATGGCCCGGGTAAGGCGGCGCACCATCGGGGCGTGCAGGTCCACCAGCGCCCCGAAGGCGTCCCGGTCTCCGAGCCTGGCCCGGACGGCCAATTCGCGGTCGGCTACAGTCGAGATACGCACAGCCTCCCCAAAACGTTGAGCGGGTGGCGCCGAGGGTTCGGCGCGGGCCCCAGGGTCCGCGACGGGCCGGGGAATTGTAGCGCGACCATTCGGTTTCACGCGAACCGGCGCGGGTTGCGGGCGGCCAGCCCCGTGGCCGCGGTGCTCTCCGGGTTGGGTTGGCCACGGACCTGGAGCGCTCCGCTACAGGGCGATGCGAATTGATGCGGTGGCGAGCGCAGTCCGCGAGCCGTCACGTGGAGTCCCAAGTGCGGTCCGCGCAACGGGATAACCGGCTGATGGTCTGCTCGGCGTGGTGCAGCACATCACTTGCCCGATCAGGGCTCGGATGCTGGAATGCCGCTCCACTCGACCATGAGGCCCCGATGACAACGCGCCACCTGAAGATCGCCCTGTACTCGCATGACACGATGGGGCTCGGGCACATGCGCCGGAACCTGCTGGTCGCCAACGCGCTCACGAACCTCAGGCCGGCGCCATCCATCCTCATGTTGTTCGGGGCGCGTGAGGCGGCGGCCTATCCCCTCCCCCCTGGGGTCGAGGCCGTCACGCTCCCAGCGTTCCAGAAGGGCACCGATGGCAGCTACCGGGCCCGGTCCCTCGACGTGTCGCTCAAGAGTCTCGTGGACCTCCGGGCCGGGGCCCTGCTGGCGGTCCTTGATTCGTTCGCCCCCGACCTGCTGGTGGTGGACAAGGTGCCTCGCGGCGTGTTCGGCGAGTTGGAGCCCGCGCTGCTGGCGCTGCGGTCCCGGCACGGTACCCGGTGTGTGCTCGGCCTCCGGGACCTGCTGGATGAGGCTGGTGTGGTCCGGCGGGAATGGGCGGCGGAGGGCATGGTGCACGCCGTGCGGCAGTACTACGACGCCATCTGGATATACGGCGACCGTCGGGTCTGCAATCCGGTGACGGAGTATGGACTTCCCCGGGAAGCCGCCCGCAAGCTGCGCTTCACCGGATACCTCGATCCCCGTGACCGGTGGACCGTCGGCCGCGACCACGCGCTACCCCCGCCGCCCCGTCCCTACGCACTCTGCATGGTCGGAGGCGGTCAGGACGGGGACCGCCTGGCGGAGGCCTTTGCGGCGGCCGTCCGGCCGCCGGGGTGGGATGGCGTGATCGTGGCGGGACCGTTTATGGCGGGCGCGGCCCTGGATCGGATCACCTCGCGGATGGCGGCTGATCCGGGCCTGCACCTGCACCGCTTCCTGACCGACACCGAGCCGCTGATGCGGGGGGCGGAGCGGGTGGTCACCATGGGGGGCTACAACTCCATCACCGAGGTCGTGGCCTTCCGCAAGCCGGCGCTGGTCGTCCCGCGGGTGGAGCCGCGGGTCGAGCAGCTGCTGCGGGCGGAGCGGCTCGAGCGTCTCGGCCTGGTGGACCTGCTTCTCCCGGCCGCCATGTCGCCCGAGCATCTGGGCACCTGGCTGGCCGGACCGTTGCCACGCCGGCCGGCCGTTTCCCTCGACTTCGGCGGCGCCGCCCGCGTACCGCACCTGGCCGCCCAGTTGCTGCTGAGGCGCCCGGTGCGGCCCGCGGTCCCGGCCGACACCACCGAAGGGCTGGTGCAACGTGTCGCGGTCTGAGCCGGGTCGGGTGGGCTACGTGCTGAAACGGTACCCCCGGTTCTCGGAGACCTTTGTGGTCAACGAGATCCTGGCCCATGAGGCGGCGGGGCTGTCGCTGGAGATCGTGGCGCTGCGGGAGCCGGTCGAGTCGGTCGTGCAGGAGGCGGTGAGCCGCGTCCGCGCTCCGGTCACCTCGCTGGCGATCCCCGACGACGCGCTGCCGGAAGGCGCCACCGCGCACCTGATCGAGGAGGCCCGTCATCGGCTGCCCGCCCTGCTGCGGCAGCTCCCCGGGCTTGGGGGCGATTCCCGCCGCGATATCTACCAGGGCATCCAGCTGGCGATGCTGGCCCAGGCGCGCGACCTCGACCACCTGCATGCCCACTTCGCCACCTCGGCCACCAACGTGGCCCGGATTGCCTCCCGGCTCACGGGCATCCCCTACAGCTTCACGGCGCACGCGAAGGACATCTACCACGAGAGCGTGGCGGCCGAGGACCTGCGGCGCAAGCTCGCCGACGCCCGGGCCGCCATCACTGTCAGCGACTACAACCTGGAGTGGCTGCGTGCGACCTGCGGCGATGCGGCGGGCCGCGTCCGGCGCATCTACAACGGGATCGACCTTGCGGAGTTCCCTTTTTCCAGTCCGCGGGAACGGGCGCCCCGGGTGCTCTTCGTGGGCCGGCTGGTACCCAAGAAGGGGGCCGAAGTACTGCTCGACGCCTGCGGCCTTCTGCTTCGGCGTGGAGTCGCCTTTCAGTGCGACCTCATCGGGGCCGGCCCGCTGGCGGGAATGCTCCGGGAGCGGCTCACCGGCCTCGGTCTGGCGGACCGGGTGCGCTGCCTCGGCGCGCAGCCGCGGAGTGTGGTCGTGGAGCAGCTGCGCCGGGCCGCGGTGCTGGCGGCGCCATGTGTGGTGAGCGCCGACGGTGACCGCGACGGCCTGCCCACGGTGCTGCTGGAGGCCATGGCCCTCGGCACCCCCTGTGTGGCGACGCCGGTGACCGGGATCCCCGAGGTGCTGAGGAACGAGGAGACCGGCCTGCTGGTGCCGGAGCGGGACCCGGAGGCCCTGGCGGGTGCCATCGCTCGGCTGCTCGCCGGGCGCAGCCTCCGGATCCGGCTGGCCGACGCGGCACGGCGGCTGATGGTGCAGGAGTTTGATATCCACCGGAACGCAGCCGTCCTGCGGGAGAGCTTCTTCGGGCCACGCCGGCTGGCGCAGGAGGTAGCCTGATGCGGGTGGCATATGTGTCCGCCGATGGTGGAGTCCCCGTGTTCGGGCGCAAGGGGTGCTCGGTGCACGTGCAGGCCATGCTCTCGGCGCTGATCCGGCAGGGGCATCACGTGGAGCTGTTCACCACCCGTCCTGGGGAGGAAGCCCGGCCGGCCGACCTGGCGGGCCTGCGGGTGCACCACCTGCCCCGCACGCCTCGACACCCCGACCGGCCCTCAGGTGCCAGCGCGTTGGCGGTGAACCACCCGCTTCGCACGGCCCTGCAGGAACGCGGGCCCTTCGACCTCGTGTACGAGCGCTACTCCCTGTGGAGCTACGCCGCGATGGACTGGGCGCGGCGGGCCGCCGTGCCCTCCGTGCTGGAGGTGAACGCGCCGCTCATCGAGGAGCAGGCCCTGCACCGTGGCCTGACAGAACGGCCGGCGGCCGAGCGGGTTGCCGCACGCGCCTTTGGCTCCGCCACCGTGCTGGCGGCGGTCTCGGAGGAGGTGGCCCGGTATCTGGCCGGTCGCGGCGCGCCAGGGGACCGGATCCACGTGGTCCCCAACGCGGTGGATCCCGAACGCTTTGCCCGTCCGCTGGTGCCCGCCGAGCCCACCCGACCGGACCGCTTCACCGTGGGTTTCCTGGGTTCGCTCAAGCCGTGGCACGGCCTTCCGGTCCTGCTCGAGGCCTTTGCTGTCCTGGCCCGGCGGCTGCCGGCGAGTCGGCTCCTGCTGGTGGGCGACGGCCCGGAACGCGAGCGACTCGAGACCCGGGCGGCGGATCTGGGTATCGCGGACCGGGTGGTCCTGGTGGGTGCGGTGGCGCCTCAGGCCGTTCCGGGCTGGCTCGCGTCCATGGACTGCGCCGTCGCGCCGTATGAGGACCTGCCTGACTTCTACTTCTCCCCGCTCAAGGTCTACGAGTACATGGCCGCTGGAGTCCCGGTGGTGGCCAGCGCCATTGGCCAGCTGCGATCGCTGCTCCAGGACGGTGTGACGGCGCGGCTGGTCCGTCCCGGAGATCCTCGGGACCTGGCTACTGCGCTCCGGCATCTGGCGGCGGACCCCCGGCTCCGCCGCCGGCTGGGGACGGCGGCCCGCACGATGGTCCTGCGGCACCACACCTGGGACGCTAGTGCCCGCCGGGTGCTGGCACTGGCGGGGTGCCCCCACCCACGCTCCCTCGGACTCGAGGCCCGGTCATGAGCCGCCCGTCCTCCGTCCGCGTGATCCCTAGCCTGCTCCGGGTGGGACGGCGATTCTGGCCGCTGCTGCGGACCCAGCGCCTGGCGGCCACAGGTGCAGTGGCGGCGCTCCTGGCCGAGGTGGCGCTCCGCGCGCTCGAGCCGTGGCCGCTCAAGTACGTCTTCGACGAGGTGCTGGGCCGCTCCCGGGGACAGGACACCATCCCGGTCCTGGTGGGCGCCGCGCTGGCGCTGGTGCTGCTGGTGGGCGGCCGGGCGTACGCGGCCTACTGGAGCACGTTGGGGTTCTCGCGTACCGGCAACCGGCTGCTGTCCCAGGTGCGGGAGCAACTCTATCAGCACCTCACCCGCCTGTCGCTCGGGTTTCACACCCGGCAGCGGAACGGGGACCTGGTCCTCCGGCTGGGCCGGGACGTGGACCTGCTCAAGGAAGTACTGGTTTCCGCCCTGCTGCCACTGCTGGGCAACCTGCTGATCCTCGTGGTCATGGCCGGACTGATGATCTGGCTGGAATGGCGGCTGGCGGCCCTCGCACTGCTGGTGCTGCCGCTGTTCTATCTCGTGTCCGGCCGTCTCGCCCCGCGCATCCATGAGAGCGCGCGCCGGCAACGGCGGCGGGAAGGCCTGGTGACGAGCGGGGCGGCGGAGGCGCTGGGGGCGATCCGGGTGGTGCAGGCGCTGTCGCTGGAACAGGCCCTGGGCCGGAGCTTCGGGCAGCAGAACCGCGCCAGTGCCGAGGACGACGTCCGGGGACGCCAACTGGCGGCCCAGCTGGAGCGGTCCGTGGACCTGCTGGTGGCGTTGGGGACGGCGCTGGTCCTCGCTGCCGGTGCCGGCCTGGTGCTGGACGGTTCGCTGACCGCCGGGGAGCTGCTGGTGTTCCTGAGCTACCTGAAGAGCGGCTTTCGGCCGCTGCAGGATGTGGCCAAGTACACGGGGCGCTTGGCCCGCGCGGCGGCGGCGGGTGAGCGGATCCTGGAACTGCTCGACCGGGATCCGGAGGTGCGCGACTGTCCGGGCGCGATGGCAGCGCCGCCGCTGTGCGGCGCCATCCGCTTCGACCGCGTGGGCTTCGGGTATGAACGCGACCGCCCGGTGCTGGACGGGGTGAGCGTGGAGGCGCCACCGGGGAGTCGCATCGCGATTGTCGGTTCGTCCGGCGCCGGGAAGAGCACACTCGCGAGCCTCGTCCTCCGTCTCGCCGACCCCTGGACCGGGCGGGTGCTGCTGGACGGTGCGGACATCCGCGAGTTCACCCTGGCATCGGTGCGGGCCCAGGTGAGCGTGGTCCTGCAGGACACGATCCTTTTCCACGCGACGGTGGGCGAGAACATCGGCTTGGGGCGGCCCGGCGCGACGCCGGCCGAGGTGGAGGCCGCGGCCCGGCTCGCGAGCGCGCACGAGTTCATCGCACAGCTGCCCCAGGGCTACGACACCCTGGTCGGCGAGCGTGGCCTGACCCTCTCGGCCGGGCAACGCCAGCGGATCGCCCTTGCCCGGGCCGCCCTGCGGCGGGCGCCGATCGTCATCCTCGACGAGCCGACTACCGGCCTCGATGCCGAGAACGCTCGCGCCGTCACCGAGGCGCTGACGCGATTCGCCGACGGGGCCACCCTGCTGGTCGTCACCCACGATGCCGCCCTGGCCGCCACGCTGGACACCGAGTGGCGGCTGCACCATGGCCAGGTCACCGTGGTCCGGAGGTCCCATGCTCTCGCCAGCTGAGCGGGACCTGATCCGGCGCGACCCGGCCCTCCCGGCTCTGGCGACCCTGCTGGACGAGGCGACCCTGCTGGCTGCGCTTCGCAGCGCCCTTCCGGACCTGGGGGTGACCGGTGCCGCGCTTGGTTACCTCCGCTACAAGCCGGGCACCAACGCGGTCGCTGGCTATCTGCTGAGCCTGCCCCAAGGCCCTCATCCGGCGTACGCCAAGAGCTTCGGCCCGGCGGATCGCCCCAAGGTGACGCGTGCTCTTCGTCGCGCCGCCCAGGCTGGCCTGCCCGGATCGGAGCTGGTGGCGCTCCGCGACGGAGCCACCCTGTTGCGAATCTTCCCCACGGATGCGGCCCTGCCCGGATTGTCTCCCCTGATCCGGGGCACACGCGGGGAATTGACGTCGGTGACGGGGCACCCGGGGATGGGGCGGCTCACCGAGCTCCGATACAAGCCCGAGCGCCGCTGGGTCGGCAGGTTCGACCCCGCTGCGGGCGGCCCATCACTGGTGCTCAAGCTGCACGCCCGGCGCCGCTTCGCCGCGTCGGTCGCGGCTGCGCGGGCCTTTCAGGACGATGGTCCACTGCGGCTGGCGCCGCTCCGGCTGGAGGTGCCGCAACTCCAGCTGATCGGCTTTGGGTGGCTGCCCGGCCGGTTGCTGAGCGACGCCCTGGGCGAGTGCGCGGCGACCCCGGGGATGCTGACGACGGTCGGTCGGGCGCTGGCCCGCCTGCACGGGCAAGCAGGGATCGGCCTTCCGGCGCTGCCCCGGGAACTGGAAGCCGCGACCCTGGAGGCCACGGCGGCCGGTGTCGCCTGGCTGCTGCCTCCCCTGGGCGGACGCATCACGGCCCTGGCCACCCGGCTCGCAGACCGGGTGCGGGCCGCCCCGGTCCCTCAGCGGCCGATTCATGGGGACTTCTACGCCAAGCAGGTGCTGCTCGACGGCGAGCATGCCGGTGTGCTCGACCTCGACAGCGCGGCCCTCGGCGATCCCGCCCTGGATCTTGGACTCTTCCTGGCGCATCTGGAGCGGGACCGGCTGCGGGGTGGGCCGGTCCCCAGCCCAGCACTGATCGCGGGTTTCCTGGATGGATACCGGGAGGAGGCGGGGCGGGTTCCCGGCCGGCTGGCGCTCTATACCGCCATGGCGCTGCTCCGCCTCACGCCCGACCCGTTCCGTCATCGGGAACCGGACTGGGAGGAACGCACCGCACGCCTGCTGGACCGCGCCGAGTCCCTCGCCGCCGCCCTCGACAGTGAGGTGGCGGCATGACCCTCCCCCTCGGGTGCCCGGTCGGTGTCGTGCAGGACCCCGCGCTGCCGGGGTTGACAGATGCGCTTGACCCGCTGGTCATGGAGCCGTGGTTGCAGCGACACGCGGCGGCGGCCCTGGACGCCTGTCAGCTGGCCCTCGAACGAATCCGGCTGGTTCGCCACAAGCCGGGCCGCCGGGCCGTGATCGAATACGACCTGCGCCTGAATCACAGCCAGCCGGCAAGGTTGGTTGCCAAGGTGCGCGCTCGTGGCGCCGACGGGCGGACTTTCCGCCTTCACCAGCACCTCGAGGCGGCCGGGTTCCGGGCGGGGACGCAGGTGTTCGTGCCGGGCGCTGTAGCCCTGATGCCCGAGGCGGGACTGTGGCTGCAGCGCTGGGTGGACGGAACCGCCCTCGGCCCGCGGCTGGGCACGCTGTCCGGGCCCCCGGCCGCCGCGCAGGTGGCGGCCGCCCTTGCCCAGCTGCAGCAGGCTGAGGTGAGGCCGGAACGTGAGCACGGGGCCGCCGAGGAACGGTGCGTGATCGAACGGGAGCTGACCGCGCTGGCGGCGGAATGCCCGGGGCTCCGCCCCCGGCTCGCCAGGATTCTGGCCGCGACCGGACGCCTGGCCGGGCTGCTCGACGAATACCGGGACACGGGGCACCGCGACTTCTACCAGGATCAGCTGCTCCTCGACGGCGACGCCACCTGTCTGCTGGACCTGGACCTTTGCAGTCTGTGCCATCCGGCCCTCGACGCCGGCAACTTCGTCGCCCACCTCATCGAGCTGGGCCTTCGGACGCACGGCGATCCCTGGGCCTTTGCACCGGAGTGTCGGGCTTTCGAAGCCGCGTGGCTCCAGCGCCAGGGCCAGCGTCACCGGCAGGCGCTGGCTCACTGCACCACCCTCACCCTGGCGCGCCACATCGGGCTCGCGTGGCGCCTGCCCGGCCGCCGGCGCCTGGTGAGTGCCCTGCTCGACCTCACCGAGGCCCGCCTTGGCGGGAACCCCGCATGCGCTGCTTGCTGGTAGCCACCGTCCTCCTGCTGGCCGGGGTTGGGCCGGGGGCTGCCCAGGGCGACGCGCCGATCGGCCTCAGGGTCAGCACCTCGGCGCTGTACGAGAGCAACCTCGACCACGCGACCGCACCGCGTGCTGCGTTCGGGGGGGTGGTCGGCCTGGGGATACGGCTCCAGGATCGAGACCGGCGGCCTCGTGTGACTCTCGATGCCGAGACGGCCCTGCACCGGTACTCCGCCCCCACCCGCTTCGAGCGCGCCAGCTTGGCGGCGGAGGGCGGGCTGGCCCTTGCCCTGGCGCGTGGGGTCACCTGGGAGACTGCCCTGTCTCTGAGCCTGCGCGGCTCCTCGGAGGACCGGGACCTCAACAATCAGTACCAGGCCAGGGAGCGGCTGGAACTGCGCCTGGCGCGGGGCACCGCCGCCCGGGTGGCGGCGAGCGTCCGCCTGAAGCGCTACCCGGAAGCGGGAGCGGCTGGCCGGAGCGCGTTGAACCGGTACGCCGAGGTGGAGATCCTCCAGCGCCTGCAGGACGGGGGTCGCCTCACACTTTCCGCCAGGCTGGAGACCAACGCCGCCGCCGCGAGCCGCTACGATTATCGCCGAGTCACGTGGGGCCTGGCGTTGGAGTCGGCTCCCGGCCGGTGGCAGCAACTGGAACTCGACGTGACCTATCGCGTGCAGCACTACACCGACCGACAGGTCGAGGACGGGGACGCGCTTCGCCGCGACTATCGTCTGAGCCCGGAGCTGCGCTGGACCCTGCGGCCCTGGCACAGCACCGCCGTCACCTTCGCCTACGACTTCGAGAATCGCAGTTCGAACGACCCCGATGAGGGCTACGATGCCCATCGGCTGAGCCTTGGGGTGAGGCGCTGGTGGTGACCTCTGGCGTACCATTGCGCCGCATCGCGATGCATCATCGCGAGGCAGCCGTATCGAATCGAGTCGCCTCGCGCTGGTGTCGCGATTCGAGGCAGCGGTGTAAGCGCTTGCTGGGCAAGATGATGGCGAGTGATCGTGAGCTGGCGCACCGGGGCGTGGCATCTGCACTGGGGTGTGCCCGACCTGCCAACCCCACGCCGGGGCTCCCGATGACCAATGACCCAGTCCGCCTGACCGTCGTCGAAGCCAGCGACTCCTTCTCGGCTCTGTGGCCGCGGCTCGCCCTGGAGGCCGGGCTGGAGCTGGTGTGCCGGCCTGAGGTGCCGCCGGATTTCGGCGAGGGCGTGGTGGTCATCAATGTCGCCGGGCGGGAGGAACACCTGGCCGAGGTGCTGGGGTCGGCGGCCCCGCAGCGTCGGGCGGCGGTGGTCGGTGCGCGGGCGGACTACCGGGTGGCGGTGGCGGCGATCCGGGCGGGAGCGAACGAGTACTTCGCGTTGCCGGAGGACCTGCCGCTGCTCTGCCGCTGGCTCACCGACCAGGCCGAGGAACGGCGTCAGGCCGCGGGGTCGGCGCAGTTCGCGCTGCGCGAGGCAACCAAGTACCGCTTCGAGGGCATTCTCGGTGAGAGCCCGGCCGTACGGGAAATGCTCGGGATGGTGGCCCG
Organism: uncultured Gemmatimonadaceae bacterium; assembly: GCA_964501735.1. GTDB lineage: Bacteria > Gemmatimonadota > Gemmatimonadetes > Gemmatimonadales > GWC2-71-9 > JADJOM01. The sequence goes on from CAZCVG010000044.1 coordinate 12,237, forward strand.
CATCATCCCCCATTCCACGGTGACCGTCCTGCTCTCGGGGGAGACCGGGACCGGCAAAGAACTCCTGGCGCGCGCGGTGCATTACAACGGTCCCCGCCGGGACGCTCCGTTCGTGGACGTCAATTGCGCCGCCATCCCGGAACAGTTGCTGGAGAGCGAGCTGTTCGGGCACGAAAAGGGCGCCTTCACCGACGCCTCGGCGGCCAAGCCGGGCCTGTTCGAGGTGGCCCACGGGGGCACGGTCTTCCTGGATGAGATCGGGCACCTCTCTCTACCCCTGCAGGGCAAGCTGCTGCGGGTGCTGGAACAGCGGGAGCTTCGGCGCCTTGGTGGTACCAGGTCCATTCCCGTGGATGTCCGGATCATCGCCGCGACCCACGTGGACCTCGCCCAAGCCGCCCGGACGGGCGCCTTCCGGGCAGATCTCTACTACCGGCTGAACGTCGTCGGGGTGCGGCTGCCGGCGCTCCGGGAGCGCAGGGGGGACATCCTGCTGCTGACCCACGCGTTCCTGGAACGCTTCGCCCGCGAATACGGCCTGTCGGTTCCGGCTTTGACGCCCATGGCCGAGCAGCGCCTGCTGACCCATCCCTGGACCGGAAACGTCCGGGAACTCCGCAACACCATCGAACGAGCCGTGTTGATGGCCCACGCTGGGCGGCTCGACGCCGCCGACCTCGGGCTCGACCCGGCCCGCGCCCCGACCGGGAGCGGGGAGGTGCCGTTCCCCGCCTCGATGGCGGAGATCACCCGGGGCGCGGCGGTGGCCATGACCCGCCTGTGTTGTGGCAACAAGAGCGAGGCGGCCCGGCGCCTGGGAATCTCGCGGACCCGTCTTCTGCGGCTGCTGCCCCCCCGGGGATCAACGGCCGCCCTCGTAAAGGAGGGAGCCTGATGCGTGGCGCGTTGCTGTTGGGGCTGCTGGCCCTGATCGGCTGCGGCGCGGACCCGGGGACCGGGGCCGGCCCCGGCCCGGAGCCGGTGGATTCGACCGTCAATGAGGCGGGTCTCCACTTCCTCCGACCCGCCGCGACCGCACCGCCCCTGGCCAGCCGGGTGCAGAGCTTCTGGGCAGTGCGGGGCGAGGCCCGGGAGGTGCGGCTGATGTACCAGCCACGTCCCGGCGCGGCGGATTCGGTGGAGTTCGCCCGGTTCCGGGTGGAGAGTCGTTCGCTCGTGCAGGACCAGTTCGGCCAGCCCGTGGCTCCGGGAGACTCGATTCTCATCACGCTCAGCATCAGCGATACCCTGCGGCTGATCACCGAGTTCCAGCCGGCGGGTCTGGTCTTCAGCCCGTCCCGGCCGGCCCGCTTGTGGCTCAAGTTCGGGGAGGCAGATCCGGACCTCAACAACGACGGCATCGTGTCCGCGGCGGACACCAGCTTGCTGCTCGACCTGAGCATCTGGCGTCAGGAACGGCCGGGGGATCCCTGGGCCCTGCTGGCCAGCATGGTGGACACGGTGGAGCAGGAGGTGGAGGCGGATATTCCCGGCTTCACCCGCTACGCGGTGGCGTACTAGCAGTGACCCTCGACTGGAGCACAGACCAATGACGGGATCGTGGCGGACGGCCCTGCTGGGCGTGCTGGCGGTGGCAGGATGTTCGGGGGAGGACAGTCCAGTGGGACCGCATCCTCTCCCCGCCGCCGCGAACGCCGCACCTGCCTTTCTCACCCTGGACGCCTCCGCTCCGCTGCTCGCCGCGGGCCAGGTGAGCTTCTGGGCCGTGCGGGGGCAGACCCGTGAGGCGGAACTCCGGTTCCTGCCGCGCCCGGGGTCCGGGTCGGGCAATCGGCTGGTCCGGCTCAAGGTGGACAAGCGCTCCCTGGTCTCCCGGCCAGACGGGACCCCGGTCGCGCCGGGCGACTCGCTGCAGATTACCATCACGGTGGTGGACACCACCAGGATGATCGTGGACTTCCAGCCCGCGGGGCTGGTGTTCGCGCCAAACCGCGGCGCCCAGCTCACCCTGTGGTACCTCGAGGCAGATCACGACTTCAACGGTGACGGCCAGCTCACCGCCGCGGATACCGTGGTGGAGGCCCGGTTCGGGGTCTGGGCTCAGGAAGCCCCCACCGACCCGTGGCTGCCGCTCCCGTCGGTGCTGGACCCGCTGGAGAACGAAGTGGAGACGGAAATCCCCGGATTCACCCGCTACGCCGTGGCCTACTAGGCGACGTTCATGTCTGCCACCCCGGTGCCCACCGATCTCCTGCAGCTGGCCGAGCGCGAGCTTCGCCAGGGCATGTTGCAGGCGGCCCGGACTCGGCTGGAGGCCGCGCTGCCGGCGCTCCGGCTTGGGGAGCCCCGGCACTGCCGCCGGGCCGTCAATATGCTCGGCGCCGCCCTGTTCGAGTTGGGATTGCTGGATGACGCCCGGACAACCTTCGAGGAGGCCTTGGCGCTGGCCGGGGCGGCCGATGATCCGCTGGGCATCGCCAAGGCGACCAACAACCTCGGGATGGTGGCCAACGTGCGGGGCCGCCACGCCGAGGCGTTGACCCGCTACCGCCTCGCGATCCCGGCGTACCAGCGGGCGGGCAGCGTGGCGGGCCTCGCCGAGACCTGCCACAACCTGGCCATCACCCACCGTGATCTGGGCGACCTCGCCCAGGCCGACCGGCATGAACGCCGGGCCATCGAGTATGGCCGGGAGGCGGGGGACGAGAGGCTGCTGGCGATGGCACAGGTGGGCCGCGCCGACCTGGCACTGCGGCGGGAGGAGCCAGAGGTCGCCGAGGCGGGCGCACGGCTCGGGGCGCGCCAGTATGCCGCCATGGCCGACGCGCTCGGGGAGGCCGATGCCCTGCGGGTCCTCGGGGTCGCCCAGACCCTGCGTGGGGCGTTCGCGGAGGCGGGCAGGGCGCTGGACCGCGCCGTGGACCTGGCTGACAAGCACGGGAGCACACTGCTCTCCGCGGAAGCCTACGAGGCGCGTGCCGATCTCCGGAGGCGGGAGGGGAACGAGAACCACGCCCGCCACGATGCCGCGGCCGCGATGGCCCGACTGGAGGCGCTCGGCGCGGACCGGGATCGGGCTCGGGTGGCGGCCTGGCTCGGGGCTGGCGACTGAAGCGCGTCCACCCTGTCAGTCGCCCCGCTCCCACCAGGCCTGGATTCCCACGGCGATGGCGACCCACAGGCACAAGACACCGAAGCCGATACCCATCACCCGCGGGAAGGCCAGGAACAGCGCCGCAACGACCATCAGCACGACGCTCGCGGGTCCGAACAGCGAGCGGAAGGCGGCGTTCATCAGGCGGCGGACCCCGACCACCGCGCGCTGCCGCAGCTCGCGCCCCGAACGGCGGCGCTTGAGGTGATCCACCGGCTCCACCGGGGTCAGCCGACTGGGCACCACGCGCTGCAGCACCCGTGGCGCCCGTCGCGGCTGCTGCACCACCTCCCGGCTGCCGGCGAGATCCCGCCGGAACTGCTGCTCCATCGCCATCGCCAGCGGCCGGTCCTCGATCACCACGTCCAGCTCGAAGTTCCCGATCAGGCTGGACGCGTTGATGTTGCTGGTTCCGACGCGGGTCCAGACGCCATCGGCCACTGTAGTCTTGGCGTGCATCATGGGCCCGTCCCACTCGAAGATGCGGATCCCGGCCCGCAGCATCCGCCGGTAGCCCAGTTGCGTCAGGTTGCGCACCACCGGCACGTCACTCGCACTGGGCACCAGCATGCGGAGGTCCACCCCGTCGCGTCCCGCCAGGGTCATCACCTCGAACAGCCTGGCCGGCGGCAACAGGTAGGCATCCACGATCCACAGCCGCCGCCCCGCGCCGGCCGCGAGGTACTCCAGGACCCGGAAGGTGCGCTGGCGCCGGGGCTCGCCGGCGACCACCCGCACCGCGGTGTCGCCCGCCGGCGGCAGGTCGGTGGCCCGCTCGTTCTCGGGGAGCTGGCCACCGGCCAGCGCCCAGACCTTGCTGAAGGCAAGGTCGAACGCGGTGGTGGCCGGGCCCTCGATCAGCACCGCGGTGTCCCGCCACGGCGGGATGCCGCGGACCGGATCTCCCATCCAGTCGTCGCCAATGCAGAGGCCACCCATCACCGAGTGGGTCCCGTCGGCCACCAGCAGCTTGCGGTGGTCGCGGTTGATTACCCGGAGCGGGCGGAGCGGATGGAATGGGTTGAAGGCGCGTACCTCGCACCCCGCGTCCCGCAGGGCCCGCCAGTAGCGTCGCCGGGTTCCCAGGCAGCCGAGCCAGTCGTACAGCACCCGGACCGCCAGCCCTTCGCGGGCCCGCGCGATGAGCGCATCCGCGAAGCGCCGCCCGGTGCGGTCGGCGTGGATGATGTAGTTCTCGAAATGAATGAAATGGCGGGCGCCGGCAATCAGCTCCAGCATCGCGTCGTACACCGCGGGACCGTCCTGCAGCAGGACGACGCGATTGCCGGGGATCGGGCGGGAATCCGCGGCGCGATCAATGGCGCGATCCCGGCCCAGCGGCCCCTGGCGCAGCTCGCGCGCCTCGGTATCGCTCATGGACCGCCGAGTCCGAGCGAACGCTCCTCGGGCCGGAGGGCCGCCAGGACGAAGCCGATATGCTCCTCCAGCGGGACGCCGAGTTCCTCTGCCCCCTGGATCACGTCCTCCCGGCTCACTCCGCGGGCGAAGGCCCTGTCCTTGAGTTTCTTCTTCACGGAACCGACTTCCAGGTCGGTCAGGCTCCTCGAGGGCCGGACCAGGGCGCAGGCGACCAGGAAGCCGCACAGCTCGTCCACCGCGAACAGGGCCCGGGCCACCGGCGTGTCCCGCGGCACCCCGGTGTAGTTCGCGTGGGCCAGGATGGCGCGGCACAGCTCCTCCGGGAACCCCTGCGCGGCCAGCACCCGCACCCCCTCGGCGGGGTGCTCGCGGTCGGGGGCGTGATCCGGGTTGGGGAAGCGCTCGTAGTCAAAATCGTGCAGCAGACCTACCAGGCCCCAGGCGTCGGGGTCGCCGCCCAGCTTTCCCGCCATCGCGCGCATGGCCGCCTCGACAGCGTACATGTGCTTTCGCAGGGCGTCGGACGGGGTGTACTCGTGCATGAGCGCGAGGGCGCGTTCGCGGGTCCACATGGGAGGCGCAGGGTCAGGGTGGTGGAGGCGGCCAGACGGTTCGGCGGCCAAGGGGTCTACCCAAGGATAATGACGAAGGGTGGGACTCATGGAGAATCCCACCCTTCGCTCGGTTTTCCGACCGACCGTCGGACCGCCGGACCTATGGTGCCGGGCAGGTCACCGTGCCGCAGACCGGAACGGGCAGGGCGGTGCCGTATTCGGCATTGATGGCCGCCGCGATTCCGTCGGCGATGGCCCTGTGGGCCAGGGAGGACGGGTGGAATCCATCGAGTGAGAAGTAGGTCCCGAAGCCAACGCTGCCGCCGCCGAGGGCGGGGGCGAGGTCGGGGAAGGAGCGGATCCGGACCTGATCGAGGGCGGCGTTCAGGTCGGGGTTGATGTCGTAGTAGGCAAACCCCCTGGCCGTGGCCTCGCCGGCAATGTGGGCGTTGTACTGCGCCACCGCGGTCGCGATGCCCTGGGTCTCCGAGGCGGTGACCACTTCGTTGTCCACCGAGCAGTCGATTTCGGCCGGGGTGCCACCGATGGCCGTGTTGAGCTTGAGCAGGGCGATGGGCCACGGGACCAGGACGTTCAGGCCGCCGTTGAGGGCGGAGCAGTTGCTGTTGACGGTGAAGGTCGGGATGCCGCCCAGGGTCGGATCCTGGGGCGGGAGCGGCGGCTGGCACTCGGGGCCGCCGTTCTTGACACAGGACC
>CAZCVG010000045.1:0-17935 GCA_964501735.1 uncultured Gemmatimonadaceae bacterium
GCTGGGTCACCAGGGCCCGGGTGATCTCCAGCCGGCGGCGCTCGCCGCCGGACAGCGAGTACGCCTTGTTCTTCCGCAGGTGCTTGATGGACAGCTCGTCCAGCAGCGTCTCCAGCCGCTCGCGCCGCTGGTCCCGCGACAGCCGCAGCGTCTCCAGGATGGCGAGGATGTTCTCCTCCACCGTGAGCTTTCGGAACACGCTCGGCTCCTGGGCCAGGTAGCCGATGCCGGCCCGCGCCCGCCGGTACATGGGGGCGTCGGTAAGGTCCTTGCCGTCCACCGTCACTTCGCCTTCATCGGGCCGGATGAGGCCGGTGATGAGGTAGAAGGTGGTGGTCTTGCCCGCCCCGTTGGGCCCCAGCAGCCCCACGATCTCCCCCTGCTCCACCCGCACCGACACCTGGTCCACCACCCGCCGCCGCTTGAAGCTCTTGCTCAGGTTGGTCCCCTGGAGCACGCTGCCGTTGACCACCGAAGGCGCGCGCCGCGCCCCGGCCTCGGCGCGGCGGCTCTCGGCGCGCATCCGGGCCGCCTCGAGCAGGGCGGCCCGGGTTTCCTCCCGGGCGTCGCGGGCGCTGTCCCACCAGGCGCCGGTGGCGGTGATGGCGTGCCAGCCGTCCGGGCCGGGCGGCGCCACCAGCCCCACGTCCTGCAGCCGGGGCAGCACCGAGCTGACCAGGTTGTCGTGCACTTCATCGCCCGAGAGTTCCCGGGCCCGGCCCTCGGCCTCGAGGGCCCGTTGCACCTCGCTGCGGAAGGCGGCGGCGAACCGGCCGAACTCGGCCCGGCCCTCGCCGTCCGCCTCGGCCAGCAGCGCGGCCAGGGCCAGCGGCAGCGAGGGATCACTCTGTTCGCCCAGGACACTGAGGAGCTGGCTCATCGCGGGCTCCGCCGGCGCAGGGAGTCGGCGGCGGCGCTGTCGGGCCGGATCGCCACCGGTTCCAGGTGCACACCGTCCACCGCGCCCCGGATGTTGACCCGGTCCACGCCACGACGCCCGCCGGTCTTCATGTGCACGGTGATGCGGTCTCCCCGCGAATAGTTGATGGACGGCAGCCGGGTGTCGGGCCGCCGGCTCTCCACCCGGTAGTACGATCGCGCCGAGCCACGGGCATCGAGCTGGTCCAGCGCCGAGATGGAGGTCCCGGCCGAGTCCCAGCTGGTGAAGATCGCCACCACCGTGTCGCCCGACATCCAGTCCCGCTCGGCGCCGGGCGACGCCGGGATGGTGCCCACGAAGGCCTTGTGAAAGGCCCGCACCTGCTGCAGCAGCTCGCCCGGGGTGTCGAAGGCGAGCGAGTCGCCCAGGATCTCGTACTCGGTGGTGAGCCCCCGGGGCCGGGTGCTGTCGCCCCAGGCCAGGGTCTGGACCAGCCGCTCGTCCTCGAGATCCAGGCCGATGGTGTCGGCCACCAGGTCCACCTCGGTGCTCACCGCGTGGCCCTGTCCCAGGGCCGTGACGTAGGTGATGGCCCGCCCGTCCAGGGCCAGCTCGATCCGCCGCCCGGTGAGCTGGAACGAATCCCGGCCGAGGCCCCGCATGGACGGCGTGCCGACCAGCACGCCCAGCTGCCCGGTGCCGTTGTCGAGCGAGAGCGAGTCGCCCCGGGCGGCGAAGTCGCTCCGGTCAACGGTGACCTGGCCGCCGGCCCAGAGCCGGTCGTTCCCCTTCATCCGCACCCGGTCGGCCACGATCACGTAGGCCTCGCCCCGCACCCCGGCGGAATCGGTGGAGTAGGAGCGGATGGTGGGCCGGCCGATGGCCCACAGCTCCAGGGTGTCCCGCACGCCGGGCAGGGCGCGATGGTAATCGAGGTACGGCCCGGTGAGGGTGGAACCGTTGGAGAGGTTCTCCGTCACGACCGAGCCGCGGGCCTCCCAGCGTTCCCCGTTCCGGTAGTAGGTGCCCCGCTCGGCGTCCATGGTGACGGTGGAGTCGCGGTACTTCACCCGGCCGACGAACTGCACCAGGGTGTTCCGCCCCCGCCCGAAATAGGCCACGCTGTCACTCTGCATCCGGACGCTGGTGCCGGCGCAGCTGATCCGCACGCCGCCGCCGGCGTAGTAGTTGGTGTCGGCGCCCACCACGAACTGGGAGCCCAGGCCACCCACCCGGTCCACGTTGAAGATGCAGCCCGCCGGGCCCTGGCCGGCGAGCGAGGCCGGCGCCACCAGTCCCACCAGGAGGCACACTGCCGGCTGGCCGAGCCTCATTGCCCCGGCAGCCGGAAGCCGCCCGGTGCGCTGTCCGGGCGGCCGGTGGTGCCGCCCGCCTGGCCGCCCCGCGGCTGGCGGGCGACGACGTTGCGGAAGTCGGGATCGCTGGTGAAGCCGTTCCCCTCGAGATGCTGGTCGCCGCGGTCGTAGGTGAACGGCCGGTCCGAGGAGATCTTGTGCTGCCGCGAGTCGTACTTGAGCTCCTCGCTCCGGAGCCGGCGGCCGTCGGGGGTGGTGGCCAGCACGTGGCCCCAGGACTGCATCGAGCCGTCCCGCATCTGGTAGGTGCCCGAATCGGCCTTGATGGTGGACGACTCGTTGCCCACCGCGTCGTAGAACGACACCGTCACGGTCTTGAGGCGGGCCAGCTGGGTCTGCTCGTAGAGGTAGGCGGTGTCGGCCAGGACCTTGGTGCGGCGCACGCCGTTGTTGGTGATCAGGTGCTCCATGCTGAAGAGCACCTGGTCGGCGGTGTCGGCGGCGGTGACGGTCACCGTGGGGCGCACCGCGTCGTCCTCGCAGGCCGCGAGGGAGGCTGCCACCAGCACCGCCCCGGCCACCGGCCCGAGCCGCCATCCCAGCGTCATGTCGTCTCTCCGCGGTCCTCGAGATAGACCTTCACCGCTTCGTCCCAGCGCCCCTGGGCCCGGAGCAGCACCTCCACCACTTCCCGCACCGCCCCGGCGCCGCCGGTGGCCAGGGTGCGGTAGTGGGCCAGCGCCTTGGCCTCCTGCACTGCGTTGGCCACCGCAATGGGCAACCCGACCCGCCGGAACACCGGCACATCGGCCAGGTCGTCGCCGACGTAGGCCACTTCGTCCCAGCCGATGCCCCGCCGGAGCAGCATCTCGGTCATGGCGGGCACCTTGCGGGCCCCCTTGTCCTGGATGACCTCGTCCACCCGGAGCTCGGTGGCCCGGAGGGTGGTGGCGTCGGAGTAGCGGCCGCTCACCCAGGCGACGACCAGTCCCATCCGCCGCGCCAGCCCGATGGCCAGCCCGTCCTGGATGTCGAACTGCTTGAACTCGACCCGCTGGCCACCCACCAGCCCCAGGTAGATGCTGTTGTTGGTCAGCACCCCGTCCACGTCCAGCCCCAGCAGCTTGATGCGGCCGGCCAGCGCGGGGTCTATCATGAGCCGGCCCGCCGGCCCGGCGGTTCCGGCACCCGGTCGCGGGCCCGGGCGGCGTGCCAGACCTCGAGGGTGCGGGCCAGCAACTCTTCCAACTCGTCGAGCGGCCACTGGGTGGCCGAGTCGCTGGGGGCGCGGGCCGGCTCCGGGTGGGTCTCGAGGTAGAACCCGTCGGCGCCGGCCGCCGCCGCCGCCGCGAGCAGCGCCGGCACGTGCTCGCGCTGGCCGCCGCTCGACCCCTCCGGCCCCTGTCCCGGCTGCTGCACCGCGTGGGTCGCATCGAACAGCACCGGCACGCCACAGGCCTCCCGCATCCGCGTGAAGCTCCGCATGTCCACCACGAGGTCGGTGTAGCCGAAGGCAGTGCCCCGCTCGGTCACGGCGATGTCGCCGCTGCCCCCCTGGCGCACCTTGGCCACCGCCCCGGCCATCGCTTCCGGCGCCATCCACTGGCCCTTCTTGATGTTCACCGGAAGGCCCGTGGCGCCAGCCGCGACGAGCAGGTCGGTCTGCCGGCAGAGGAACGCCGGGATTTGCAGGGCGTCCACCACCCCGGCGGCGGCGGCGGCCTGCGGCGCCTCGTGGATGTCGGTAAGGATCGGCAGGCCCGACTCGCGCTTGACCCGGGCCAGCGCCGCCAGCCCGCGCTCGAGCCCCGGTCCCCGCGGCGAGCCGGGACGGGCCCGGTTGGCCTTGTCGAAGCTGGCCTTGAAGCAGACCGGCAGCCCCAGCCGGGCGCCGATGGCGGCCAGGGCATCAGCCGTCCGGGGAAGGACGTCGCCCTCTTCAATGAGGCACGGTCCTGCGATCAGCCGGGGCCCCTCGCGAAAGGACCACGCCATGGGCAGCGACTCAGCCGGCGGAGGCCGCGACCGGCTTCTCCTGTGGCGCCGCCGGCGCCCCGCCCCGCGCCAGCGCGGCGCCGATGAACGCGGCGAACAGCGGGTGCGGCCGGGTGGGGCGCGACTTGAGTTCGGGGTGGAACTGGCAGCCCAGGAACCACGGGTGGTCGGGCAGCTCGATGATCTCCACCAGCCCGCCGTCGGGCGACTGGCCCGACAGCCTGAGCCCGTGCTCGGCCAGGACGTCGCGGTAGGCGTTGTTGACCTCCCAGCGGTGCCGGTGCCGCTCGCTGATCTGCAGCGTCCCGTAGGCCTGGGCCGCGCGGGAGCCGGGACGGAGCCGCGCCGCGTAGGCGCCCAGCCGCATGGTCCCGCCCATGTCCTTCACTTCCCGCTGGTTGGCCATCAGCGCGATGACCGGCGACTCGCACTCCGGCTCGAACTCGGTGCTGGTGGTCTCGCTCATGCCGCAGGCGTTGCGGGCGAACTCGATCACCGCGATCTGCAGCCCCAGGCAGATGCCGAAGAACGGCAGCTGGTTCTCCCGGGCCCAGCGGATCGCCTCGACCATCCCCTCGATGCCCCGGATCCCGAACCCGCCCGGCACCAGCAGCCCGTCGTGCCCCGCCAGCAGCCGCCCCGCCGCCTCCTGGCTGGTGAACTGGTCGCTGGAGAGCCAATGGATGTCCACGCCGGCGTCGTGCGCGATGCCGCCATGATGCAGCGCCTCGGCCACCGACTTGTAGGCGTCGTGCAGGTCGGTGTACTTGCCCACCACCGCGATCCGCACCCGCCGCTTGGGACGGAGCACCTTCTCCACCATGGCCCGCCAGGGGCCGAGGTCGGGTTCCTTCGTCTCCAGCCGGAGCCGCTCGCACACCACCCGGTCAATGCCCTGGTCGCGGAAGCGGAGCGGGATCTCGTAGATCGAGGCCACGTCCGGGCTCTCGATGACGCACTCGAAGTCCACGTTGCAGAACCCGGCGATCTTGCGCTTGATCTCGGCGCTGATCGGCTGCTCGCTCCGGCAGACCAGGATGTCGGGCTGGATCCCGATCTGCATGAGGTCCCGCACCGAGTGCTGGGTGGGCTTGGTCTTGAGCTCGCCCGCCGCGGCGATGTACGGCACCAGCGTCAGGTGGATGAACAGCGCGTTGTCCCGGCCGATCTCCTGGCGGAACTGCCGGATGGCCTCGAGGAAGGGCAGCGATTCGATGTCGCCCACGGTGCCGCCGATCTCGGTGATGACCACGTCGTGGCCCGGGGCGCTCCGCCGGATGGCGTTCTTGATCTCGTCGGTGATGTGCGGCACCACCTGCACCGTCACGCCCAGGTACTCGCCCCGGCGTTCCTTGCTGATGACGGTGGAGTAGATGCGGCCGGTGGTGATGTTGTTCTGCTGGGAGAGGGAGCGATCGATGAACCGTTCGTAGTGGCCGAGGTCGAGGTCGGTCTCGGCCCCATCATCGGTGACGTAGACCTCGCCGTGCTGGAACGGGGACATCGTCCCCGGGTCCACGTTGATGTAGGGATCGAACTTCTGCATGGTCACCGACAGGCCGCGCTCCACCAGGAGCCGCCCGAGGGAGGCCGCCGCGATGCCCTTGCCGAGCGAACTGACCACCCCGCCCGTCACGAAGATGTACTTGGTCCCCTGCCCGGCACCGGTCATCGGTACGCCTCCTCGGTCCAGTGAGCCTCCGCCCGGCGGAGGTCCCGCAGCGTGTCCACCCCCGGCTCGGCCGGCGACGCCAGCCGGGCCACCCCCACCCGCATGCCGTGATGCAGCGCCCGGAGCTGCTCCAGCCGCTCGGCCCGCTCCTCCGGCGGTGGCGTGAGTCCGGCCCACCGGGCCAGCGCCTCCCGCCGGAAGGCATACACCCCCAGGTGCTGCCAGTAGAGCCCTTCCTCGGCCGGGGTCCCGGCCCGCTGGTGCGGGATCGGCGACCTCGAGAAGTACAGCGCCCGGCCCAGGTGGTCCGTCACCACCTTCACCCGGGCGGGATCGGCTACATCCTCGGGGGCCAGCGGCGCGGCGGCGGTGCCGATATCGTCTCCCGCCTCCACCCTGGCCAGCGCCCCCGCCAGCGCCTCGCCCGGCAGGAACGGCTCGTCTCCCTGGATGTTGGCGATGACCTGAAACCCGGCGTACTCCCGGCGCCCCGCCACCTCGGCCACCCGGTCGGTGCCGCTCTGGTGGAGCGGCGAGGTCAGGACCGCCCGCACCCCGGCCCGTTCGGCGGCCAGCACGACCTCGGGGGAGTCCGTGGCAACGACCAGCTCGTCCACCAGGCCCAGGGACCGGACCCGCTGGATGACACGGGTCACCAAAGGCTCACCCGCCAGAAGCTGTAGGGGCTTGTTAGGAATGCGGGTGGAGCCGAGACGTGCCGGAATGACGCCAAGGACGCGCATTTCCGAACGTAATAAAGCCGGGGGGTCCTGTCAAAAGTCATGCCGGAAGCCCGGGAGGGCTACCGGTAACCAGCTATCAGGTTAGTTGTCAACCATTTAGGGGGTGGCCGCCAGGCCGGCCGACCGCCACGCCCGGGCCAGCCCGAGGAAATTGGCCAGCAGCGCTTTTCCCCCCTCGGTGGCGATGGACTCGGGGTGGAACTGGACCCCGAAGAGGGGGTGCTCCCGGTGCTGAAGCGCCATGATCTCCTGCCCCGGCTCCCGGTCGGCCGACCAGGCGGTGGTCTCCAGCTCCGCCGGGAACCCGTCCGCCGAGACCACCAGCGAGTGGTAGCGCATCACCGTGAGCGGCGACGCCACCCCCGCGAACAGCCGGTCCCCACCGTGCACCACCGAGGTGGTCTTGCCGTGCATGAGCCGGCTGGCCCGGACCACCCGGCCGCCGAAGGCCTCGCCGATAGCCTGATGGCCTAGACACACCCCGAGCAGCGGAACCCGCCCCGCCGCGGCCCGGATGAGGGGAATCGAGATCCCCGCCGACGCCGGCTCCCCCGGGCCGGGCGAGATCAGGATGGCCTCGGGCTCCAGCGCCAGGGCCTGATCCACCGACAAGGCATCGTTCCGGTAGGTTACCGGCTCGGCGCCGAGCTCGCCGACGTACTGCACCAGGTTGAAGGTGAAGCTGTCGTAGTTGTCGAGGACCAGGAGCATGCGGCGGCCTACGGCTTGGGCTGGGCCGGGGGCGCCGGAGGGGCCGGGACCGTGACCTCCACCCGGGTCACGCTCTGGTTGGGCGCCGCCCGTTCCACCTGCGCCGCGGCCTCCCTGAGCGCCTTGGCCACCTCGCGATGCACCGAGTCGCTGACTCGCTGGCCCATGCTCGCCAGCGAGTCGAGTTCCTCGGGCGACAGGCCCCGCACCTCCTGGAACGCCGAGAGCCGGAGTTCGTCGGCCCGCAGGCGGTCCTGCAGCAGGCGCATCCGGGCCCGGACCGAGTCGGCGCTCCGCTGGATGCCCCTCCGCTCGGCCAGGCCGGCGGTGGCGGCGGAATCCTCCAGCTCATCCGCCTGGGTCCGGAGCGCGTCCACCGAGTCCTGCAGGGCGTCCACTCGGGCCTCCAGCACGTTGCCCATGGAGTCGGCCCGGTGAGCCAGCGCCTCCCGAGCCCGGTCGCCCGGGCTGGTCACCTTGAACCCATCCCGGGTCAGCCGGAAGCTGGTCTGGCGCAGGTCGGCCACCGTCTTCCAGGGAAGGAGCAGCGGGAAGCTGTCGCTGGTGCCGCGGACGATCACCACCCCGAACGGCTCCAGGCCGGAGGTGGAATCCTCCGGGCCCCGGCAGCGGAAGGTGGTGTGCTCGTCAATATTGTCCACCTGGTCCAGCGCGATCTGGCACTCCCGCAACCGGTCCGGGGAGACCGAGTCAGCCAGCTTCACCAGCACCCGCACACCGGAAAGGTGCTGCGGATCCGACCGCAGCAACTCGATCCGGCTCAGGCTGCCGAGCTGGGTGCTCCCCAGCCGGAACGGCACCAGCCCGATCAGCGGGATCGGGATCGGGTCGCTGCTGTGCAGGGTAGACGTGACCTTGCTCTTGACGCCGCGGACGGCGGTGATAATCAGCATACCCACGGCAAAGATGCCGAAGGCACCCGCGGCGATCCTGATCCAGTAGTTTCTCATGACAGGCTCCGGCAAAGTCCGGGGTCACCGGAAATGTTCCACTTAGTGACGCCCAGGCCCGGCAAAGGGTTTCACCGCCACCACTGAGGACCAACGGTAATGATAGAGGTTGCCGGGCTTACCAAGCTGTACGGAACGCTGACAGCGGTGCAAGACCTCTCATTCAAGGTAGCCTCGGGCGAGATCCTGGGGCTGGTGGGCCCCAACGGTGCCGGCAAGACCACCACCCTCCGGAGCCTGGCGGGAATCATCCAGCCGACCCGCGGGACGATCCGGATCGCGGGCCACGACCTCGCCCAGGATCCCATCGCGGCCAAGGGGGTGCTGGCATTCGTCCCGGATGAGCCCCAGCTCTTCGACTACCTGACGGTCAGCGAGCACCTGCAGTTTGTCGCCCGGCTGTACCGCCGGCCCGAAATCCTGTCACGGCTCGACCCGCTGCTGGCGGAGCTGGAGCTGACCGAGAAGCGGGACGCCCTGGCCAGCGAACTCTCCCGCGGCATGAAGCAGAAGCTCGCCATTGCCTGCGGACTGCTGCACGACCCGCAGGTGCTCATGCTGGACGAGCCGCTCACCGGCCTGGACCCGGTGGGCATCCGGCGCATGAAGGCGACCATCACCGCCCGGGCCGCCGCCGGCGCCGCGGTGGTGCTGAGTTCCCACCTGCTGGAGCTGGTGGAGCAGCTCTGCACCCGGGTGCTGATCCTGCAGCAGGGCCGGCTGGTGGCCCTGGGGTCGGTGGCCGAGATCATCGCCGAGCGGCCGGAGCTGAGCGGCCGGGGGCTGGAAGAGATCTTCCTGACGCTCACCGGCAACCGGTGAACCGGGATGCGTGATGCCGCCGTCTTCCTGCTTGCCGCCACCCTGCGCAACCGCGCCCGGCGCACCCTGCGCCAGCTCCGCAGCCCGCGCTACGCCCTGGCCCTGCTGCTGGGGCTGGCCTACCTGGGGCTGATCCTCTTCGGCCAGCAGCACCGCTCCGGCGGCCCCTTCTCCCAGCCGGCGGTGGAGATCGGGGGGACGGTCCTGCTGCTGGTGCTGGTGGCCAAGTGGTGGATCTTCGGCGCCGACCGGTCGGCCCTGGCCTTCTCCCCGGCCGAGGTGCAGTTCCTCTTTCCCGCGCCGGTGAGCCGCACCGCCCTGCTCGGTTACAAGCTGGCCCGGACCCAGCTGCTCATCCTGCTCAACGTGCTGATCTGGACCCTGCTCATCCGGCGGGGGGCGCCGGGGACGCCCGGCCTGGCCTTTCAGGCCGTGAACCTCTGGCTGGTCTTCTCCACCATCTCGATGCACCGGCTCGGCGTGGCACTCACCCGGCAGGGCGCGCTGGAGCATGGCCGTGCGGGGCTGGCCCGGCTGGCACTGCCGCTGGGGCTGCTGGTGGCCGCGGTGGGGGCGGCCTGGATCACGGTGGCGGGGCTCGAGCCCGGCAGCTTCCGCGACGCCCCGCTCGCCGCCTTTCGGCAGGCGCGCGACACCGCCCCGCTCTCCTGGGTGCTCTGGCCGTTCCGGCTGCCGCTCCTGCCGTTCACCGCCCGGAGCCTGGGGGAGTGGCTGCCGCTGGTGGCCGCGGCCGCCGGTGTCCTGGCGCTCCATGTCCTCTGGGTGCTCCGGGCCGACCGGGCCTTCGAGGACGCCGCCCTGGCCGCCAGCGCCCGGCGGGCGGAGCGGCTGGCCCGGCTGCGCCGCGGGCACGCTGTCTCGGACCCGCCCACCGCCACCCGGCGCTGGTTTCGCCTGGCGCCAGCAGGGCATCCGGCCGGGGCCATCATCTGGAAGAACCTCACCCGTCTGGCCCGGCACACCAGCCCGGGGCTGGTGGCGGTCGCGGCAGTCGGTGGAGGAGTCGCGCTGGCGCTCGGGCTGGTGGAGCGCGAGACCACCCCGTTCATCCTGTTCATGGTCGGGACCCTGGCGCTGAGCTGGTGCGGCATCCTGGCACTCATCGGCCCGCTGTGGGTGCGGACCGACCTGCGCGGTGACCTCCCGATGCTTCCCCTGCTCCGGACCTGGCCGCTGCCCGGCCACGTGATCATGGCTGGCCAGGTGCTCAGCTCGGCGCTGGTGCTGACGGTGGTCGAGGCAGTGCTGGCGGTGATGGGCCTGGTGGCGATCATCGGGATCGAGGGAGCCGGCCCCTCGCGCGGACCGCTGGTCGCGGGACTGCCGCTGGCGCTGGCGGCGCTCCTGGGAGTGAACGTGCTGGCGGTGGGCATCCAGAACGGGGCCGCGCTGCTCTACCCGTCCTGGGTGAGCACCGAACTCCGGCCCGGCGGCATCGAGGCGGTGGGCCAGCAGATGCTCACCGCCGGGGTGTCGCTCCTCCTGCTGGCGATCCTGCTGGCGGGACCGGCCCTCCTGGCCGGCGGGGCGCTGTACCTCTCGGCAGACCTGCTGGGGGACTGGGCGCCGCTCCCGGCCCTCCTGCTGGGCGTCCTGGGGGTGGCACTCGAGGGGTGGCTGCTGCTCGACTGGCTGGGCGGGCGCTTCGAGCGGAGCGACCCGTCGCTCGGGTAGGCGCCGGGGGCTCCTGTCGCCTTGCCGGGACTCCGAAGCAATCAGCCCGCCGCCCTCTGAGGGGAGTTCTCCGATGCGCCTGCTTCCAGCCGTCATCCTCGCTGCCGCGGTTCCGCTGGCGCCGCTGCCGGCGCAATCGGGCGAGGTGACCCTGACCTATCTCGCCAACATGGGTGTCCTGGTCGAGCGCGGGGACACCCGGATCGTCATTGACGGTCTCCATCGCGGCGGCCTCCGTGAGTACGCTGCGGTTCCCGCCGCGCTGCTGGACCCGCTGGAACAGGCCCGCGCGCCCTTCCCCGCCCTGGCCCTGGCGCTCACCACGCACCGCCACCTCGACCATTTCGATGCCCACTCGGTGGCCGCCCGCCTGGCCGCGGACAGCGCCGTGGTGTACCTCGCGCCCAGGGAGACGGTGGACTCGCTCCACGCCCGGACCACCCTGCGCCACCCGCATCCCCGCGTGCGGGCCGTCCTGCCGCCCGGGCAGGGCGAAACCCGGTTCGGCTTCGGCGGCGTGGAGGTGGCGGTGCTCGACCTGCCCCACAATCCCACCCCCACCGGCCCGGTTACCAACGTGGGATTTCTCCTCGACCTCGCCGGCTTCCGGATCCTGCACGTGGGCGACGCCGACCCCGACCGCAAACGCTTCGACCCGCATCGGCTCTCCCAGCGGGCCGTGGACGTGGCCGTCGTGCCGTTCTGGTATCTCACCGGTGCGGACGACGCCGTGCGGAAGTCCATCGGTGCCCGGCTCTGGGTTGCCACCCACGTGCCGCCGGCCGACACCGCCTCGGTGCGTCGGCAGGTACTCGCCCGAATGCCGGGTGCCCTGGTCCTGACGGCTCCCGGGGAGCGGCACCGGCTCCGGTAGGGGAGATGATCGGCGCGACGCCCAACCAGGCGTCGCAGCGCCTCAGCGGTGAACTCGTCTACCGCCCGCCCGGCCACCGGCCGGTAGTGCGGAACCGTGCCGCCCGCCGGCGCCAGGTCGCGTATTCCCGGGACTCGAACGCCGGTGGCCCGTCGGGCCCGGCCGGTGGGTCCGGCTCACAGCCATGGAGATAGCCCGCCACCCAGTACCGCGCGGCGCGCGACATCGTCCCGATGTCGCCACGGGAGAGGAAGAAGGAGCGTCCCTCCCGCGGGCACCAGCCCCAGAGCCGCCCTCGCGTGGTGTGGGGGTTGCCCAGCAGGTAGTGCCGCCCGGTGCAGCCGAGGTGCTGGAACCAGAGCGCGCGATCAACATCGGATGGGATAGCGGGCATGGACGGGCCAGTGCGGGTACCTGTTGGTTGGCTGGAAGGATTGTGATCGGCGCCTGACGAATCAACGGCGGGCGGGCCGGGACGATACTCCGGAGCGCCGGGCCCGGCGGGCGCTCCCGCCGGGGAGGCGCGGGCTGATCAGCCCTGACAGCCCTGTTCCGTGAATTTCACCCGCCCGGCCGCGCCGTACTTCCCCTCATAACTCGCCACCAGGGGCTCATGCTGCCAGGACCAGCGCTTCGCGTTGGTCATCAGCCCCTTCTTGAACTCGATTCCGTGCGGCAGGTCCAGCAGAGGGCGGATGGTGGTGCCATCGGGATAGCTGAGCAACTCGCTCTCCGCCCCGCCGACGCCTTCCAGCGTCACCCGGCCGACCCCGTCCTCGATCTCGAACCTGATGGGCACCACCTTCGTCGGCAGCCAGGTGGCGGCGAGCTGGGTCCCGAACAGCTCGAAGAATCCGCCGCCCGCCTTGCCACGGCCGATGGTCTCCAGCGCCTGCCGCTGTGCCGGATTGGCCGCCGAGTCAATGTACAGCCCGGCGGTGGCCTGCCCCTCCTCGATGAGGCCCGGGAAGTGGTAGTACAGCGCGAACCGCGTGCCATCCAGCACGGTGTCACCGAACCGGCCCCGGGTGATGTTCCACGCGTCCCAGCCGATGCAGCAGCCCTCGTTGGGGCGCGCGTTGAAGTTGCACGGGCAGCCCCAGTCGCAGTTGCAGGCGGTGAAGAAGTCCGCCTCGAAATTCCACCTGGTCATGGCGATCCCCCCTGCTCCGGCCCGCGCACCACGCACGGACAGGATGAAAGTGGGGTTCCGGAGCGTGCGCTGTCCAGCCCGCGCACGGCCGCAGCGCGACACAGGCGTACCAGGGAGGACCTCGAGCCCCCGCGAAGGGGCCGCCGGGGGTTCAGCCCCGTTCCGCCGCCCGGAGCAGCGCCGCATGCAGCTCGGCGTCGGCCCGGAGCCGCGGATCATCGAGCCATTCCCGCTTCACCCGCGCGCCCCCGGCCGCCAGGGCGCGGAGGACAGCGGCGTAGGCCGCTCCGTTCGGTCGGCTCTCCTCCAGCCAGGCGTGCAGGGCCCACACCACCGGCGGGGTGCCGTAGACCCGGTCGGTCACGTCCACCGGGGCGCCCCGGCCGAGCAGCAGCTCGACCAGTGCCGCGTCGCCCTGGTAGGCGGCGACATGAAGCGCGGTCTGCCCGTCCTCGCCCCGGGCGGCGCCGGGGTCCACCCCGCTGTCCAGCAGCAGCGCCACCACCTCGCGCTGGCCGTACCAGGCGGCCATCACGATCGCGGCACCGGCCTCCCTGGCCGACAATACCGTGGGCGGCTCGACCGCCTGCCGCACCGCCTCCAGGCGACCGATGCCTGCGGCGCCGACCAGGTCCAGCCGGGCGCCCTTCTCCGCCAGATGGGCCGCCGCCTCGGGGCAGCCATTCACCAGGCAGTAGCGGACGATGTCAGGCGCCATCCGGGCCCCACGCGCAAGCAGCAGGTCGGCCAGCGCATCCTGGACCCCCGCCTGGCGCGGGTGCGCGCTGGTCACCGCCAGGCCGAACGTCGTGGCGCCGCCCCCGTACATGTCGGCCTCGGCGTCCACCTCGGCACCGGCATCGAGCAGGTACGTGGTAATGGAAAGGATGTTCGCCGGGGTCCGCTGGCGGTAGTTCTCCACCCCGTTGGCCGCGACATAATGGAGCAGCGTGGCCCGGTGCTCCCGGCTCGATCGCGCCCGCACCAGGGCCGGGTCGGCCGCGACCAGGCGCTGCAGGGTTTGGAGGTCCCCGCTCACGATCGCCTCCGCGGCCCGCTCGAACGCCGAGATGCCCGACTGCGCCTCGGCCAGGCCGCTGAGATGGTGCACCAGCCGGCGCCAGCTCTCGAACCCGTGAGCGCGGGCGATCACGAACTGGGCCTGCGCCAGGCGGCCCTTCCCCTGCCGCAGGCGCTCGCTGGCGAAGTGGGCCACCTGCCCGGTGCGCCGCTCGGTCTCGCGCGCCGAACGGAAGGCCCCGGGCTCGAGCCGCGCGAGCACGGCGATCCACTCCCTGGCCCAGGACTGGATGGCCGCTTCACCCGACCGGCCGGCGTCGGCCAGCTCCTTGGCGCGGGTGCGGTACTGCTCGAGATCGGGGCGCGGCGGGAGGGGGAGTACGTCCTGCGGGTTGGGATACACACGAATCTCCTTTCAGAGCGCCTGGAGTCCGCACTGATCAGGCTGAAGGGAGGTTCGTCATTTTTGAGACTGCAGTGGGTGGGCACGGCCCTTTACGCGGACTGAATGCGCCCCAAGCGCACCTCAGTGTAGCCCACCTCGAGCGACGCCGCAACGTGGGGAAGGCATCACGGGGTGCCGCCGCCGCCCGCCCCTCTGCGGGGCCGGTAGAACACCCAGGTCTCGAGCCGGGGCCCGACCACCGCGTGTCCCAGCTCGGTGTAGCCGAAATGCCGGTACAGCGGCACGTTCACCGCCGTCTCCGTGCTCAGCGTGACCCCGGCCGAGCCGGCATCGGCCTCGGCCAGGGCGTGGACGTGGTCCAGGAGCACCCGGGCCAGGCCCCGGCCGGCGTGCGAGCGGCGCACACCGATCATGTTCAGGTGGTGGTGGGGCTCGGCGATGGCGTGCTGCTGGGTGGCCGCGCCGAAGGCCTCGTACCGGGCCCGGGCCTCGGCGCCCAGCTCGGCCCAGACCGCCTCACGGTGGCGGGCCAGCGCTTCGGGCACCGGGCGGTCGCCGGGCAGGGTCACCAGCGCGGCGCCCACCAGGCCGGCTCCGTCGCGCAGCCCCAGGACCAGGTCCTGGCGGTGCACTCGGGCCGCGACGAAGAACCCGATCAGGGTCTCCAGCCGCGCCGCGTAGTCCGGCCGCTCGCCGATCACGTGCCGCATCACCGGGTAGTCCCGGAAGGCGTCACAGAGGACTGCGGTGGCCTCGGCGGCCTGGCTGGGGGGAAGGCGGATTACGGGCACGGGCGGGTACCGGCGCGGGTGGGCCGAGGTCGGGCACGAGTGCGAGCCGAAGGGCGATCCGCCGCCCCCGCCCCCGCCACGTGCTTCATCCGCGCCGGGCCTCCGCGGCCGGGTCGCCCAGCGCCTGGTCGAGCCGCACCGCCTCCCTCGCCAGGCGGCGCACCGTGGCGGGGCCGATGGTGTCACCCTCCCGCAGCTCCAGCGTGGCCATCTCGTACTTGCCGCCCGGCTTGAGGCGCGGCTCAATGGTCCTGAGGCGCTTGCCCCGCCAGAAACCCAGCAGCACCCGCCGCTCCTCGGCCCGGATCATCAGCACCGGGCCGGTGGCCAGGTAGACGATGTTGCCCCATTTGATGGTCTCGTCGAGCCCGGGCACCGCCCGCACCGCCGCGCGGAGCCCCTGCACCACCTCCCGGCGCCAGCCGCGCAGGGCGGCGACGTAGGCGGCGGGGCTGGCCGCCGGGGCCGCTTTCTTCATCATCTCCCTTACCCGGCTCGTGCCAGTGACGGGTTCAGGGGATCACGCCCCCTGGGCGCCCGCATCCTTCCGGCAGGTGGACCAGCCGAACGGCAGGTATGCCGGGCACCAGCCGATCAAGCTGGTGGCCAGGAACACCACCGCCAGCACGCCGAGCACGATGGCCAGGGTGCCGCTGATTCGGCCGGTGAAGTAGAGCGCGGCCACCGCCAGGGCCAGGAGGGTACGAATGGCGCGGTCGGCGGTACCCATGTTCTTGATCACTAGTTCCCCCATGTGGTTGGTGGCGGGAAGGTGCCGCACAGGAGGCCGGGGCGCAACCGGGGTGCCGCCCCGCCCCACTGCCCGCCGATCCCTTTGACAGCTGTTAACCCCGACGGTACGTTCTGCGACCTTCCAGTGCCCCGGAAGAGCCATCTCCACCGCCGCACAACCTGCTGGATTCGCCGGCGCCCCGCCCCGCGGAGCAGCCTGGCGCGCAAGGAGTCGCCTCGTGAGACATCCGTTGCTTCTCCTCAGCCTCCTGCTCGGCTTGGGGCTGACCGCCTGCTCCGATGACGGCGGCACCGGCCCGTCTGGCGTGCCCAAGCCTTCTATCCAGTTCATTCCCCTGGGCTGGCCGGTGGACCTCACCCCCGACGGAAAGATCGCCGCCCTGCAGGACCCGAGCACCTTCAGCGGTGACCTGTATTTCTACCACACGGCCACCGGCGTGCTGGAGTACCGCACTCAGGTGGGCAGCCCGCTCCGCAACTTCGCCACCGGCATCTCCGCCACCGGGGCGGTCAGCGCCCTGCACAATGATCCGGTCCAGGCCGGCTTCTGGACCGACCGGAGCGAGTGGACCGACATCGCCAGTGCCTACGGCAGCCCCTGCGGCTTCGACTATGCCGGGGCCTGGGACATCAGCGCCGACGGCACCACGATCATCGGGCTGGTCTGGAATGGCTGCAACGCCGAGGCCTTCCGCTGGGACGCCCGCGGCCGGGGCATCATGACCCCGCTCGAGGTGCTCGGCGCTCCCTACCCCGGCTCCTCCAATCCTCCCGCCAACCGGGCCACCGTGGTGGCGGATGACGGCGGGATGGTGGCCGGATTCGCCCAGACCGACATGGTGGACCGCTGGCCCGCGTTCTGGCGTCCCGACGGGACCGGCGAGCTGCTCACCGGGAACTCCCCTGGCGCACCCGGCGAGGTGCTCTCGATCAGCGCCGACGGCCAGGTCCTCGCCGGGACCTGGGGTGGCGAGGCCTTCTACTGGACCGAGGCCGGCGGCACCGTGCTGCTCGGCCTGCTCCCCGGCGGCGACCCGTTCTTCGATCCCCTGTTCGCCAACGCCATCGGCGCCGGCGGCCAGCTGATCCTGGGCACCAGCGGCAACCCCTTCTTCTCGGTCCAGCGGGCCTGGGTATGGACCCAGGCGGGCGGCCTCCAGGTTCTGGAGGAGATCGTGGCCGATGCCGGCCTCACCCTGCCAGAGGGCTACAGCCTCACCGGCGTCGTATCGGTCTCGGCCGACGGCACCCGGGTGCTGGGCACGGCCACCGACGACCAGTTCCGCTCGGTGAGCTTCGTGCTCACCCTCCCGCTCTCGGCCTACGGCCTGGAGGACTGACCGATGCGCGACCGGACACTTCCTCCACGCTTGACCACCCTCACCGCCGCCTGGCTTGCCGCCGGGCTCGGTCTCGGCGCCTGTTCCGGCGACTCCTTCAATCCCCGGGAGGTGGACCGGCTGGCCATCGTGGACTCGGCCTACGGGTTCATCGCCCTGGGCCAGAACTACCTCTTCCAGGCCGAGCCCCGGAACGCCCGGGGCGAGCGGATCGCGGTGCCGGTGCAGTGGTCGTCCTCGAATCCCGCCATCGTGCGGGTGAACGGCGACGGCCTGGCCACCGCCAACGCGCCGGGCGAGGTCACCCTCACCGCCGCCGCCGGCGGCGTGCTGGCCTCGGTGCCGGTGACGGTGGACCAGGTGCCGGCGGCGCTCACCATCGTCTTCGGCGACCGCCAGAGCGGCTCACCCGGCGGCACCCTGCCGACACCGCTCACCGTCCAGGTGACCGACGCCCTCCGCCACCCGATCCCCAACGTCACCCTCGCCTTCGAGGCCGGACCGGAGGGCGGCTCCGTGGGAAGCCCCACGGCGACCACCGACTTCCAGGGGATCGCCTCCAGCAGCTTCACCCTGGGCGCCCTGGCCGGGAACTACAGCGCCACCGCCACGGTGCCGGGCAGCAGCCTGGCGGCCGGCTTCAGCATCACGACCGCCGGCCCGTTCAATGTCGAGCTCATGTGGCTCACCCCCGCCAGCCCCGGGGTGCAAGCGGCCTTCGCCGACGCCGAGGCGCGGTGGGAAGCGGTGATCACCGGGGACCTGCCGGACGACTACGCCCTGATCCCCGCCT
>CAZCVG010000046.1:0-17465 GCA_964501735.1 uncultured Gemmatimonadaceae bacterium
CAGTTGGGGCACCAGTTGACCGCGGCCTTCTTCTTGTACGCCTTGCCGGCCTTGAAGAGCTGCAGGAACAGCCACTGGGTCCACTTGTAGTAGCCGGGATCGGTGGTGCTCAGCACGTGGCGCCAGTCGAACATGCCGCCGATCCGTTCCAGCTGCCGCCGGAAGTTGGCGATGTTGCTGGGGATCAGCTGCGCCGGGTGGATGCCGACCTTGAGGGCGTAGTTCTCGCTGTGGATGCCGAACGCATCGAAGCCCATGGGCTCGAAGACATCATGGCCGCGCAGGCGCTGGAACCGGCCGTAGACGTCGCTGCCGGTGAAGGCGAACATGTTCCCCACGTGCAGCCCCTCGGCGGAGGGATAGGGGAACATCATCAGGTTGTAGAACGGCCGGGCCGGGCGGTCGAGGTCCGGCTGGTTGGTGCCGCGCTCGGCCCAGCGGGCGCGCCACTTGGCCTCGACGGCCTCCGGCTCGTAGGGGGTGGTCATAGGGGCAGGAATCTACCACGGGCGGCTCTGCCGGGCGACGGAACCCGCCGAGCGCCCGCAGGGAGGCCAGCGCCGGCCGCCCCCGGCACTAGCCCCCGGCCGCACCGTCGGTCTAAACTTCTCCACCTCCCTCCCTCCCCTCGACATCATGGCCGACGCACGGCGGACGTTCATCCGCAACATGTATCTGACGGCGGTGCTGCTCGTGCTCCTCCTGGGCGGCGCCTTCACCGGGATTCTCTGGCTCATGCACGGCCGCTTTGCGCCGGCCCCCGGATTCTGGAGCGCGGTGGCCCTGGCCCTGGTGGTCTTCACCGGGCTGGGCCTCCTGGTGGTGACCTTCCTGATCAGCTGGGGGGTCCGGAACATCCTCCGTCCGCTGGGCAACACCGTGGTGGTGGCCGGCCGGGTGGCCTCGGGAGACCTGACGGTGTCGCTGAGCGCCATCGGCACCCACCAGGCCGACGACCTCACCCGGGCCCTCGGCACGATGGTGCGCGAACTCCGCCTGCTGGTCGGGGCCATCCGCGGCAGCGCCCAGGAAGCGTCCGCGATGGCCCAGCAGATCTCCTCGTCCACCCAGCAGATGAGCGCCTCCACCCAGGAGGTGTCCGGCACCTGCAACGACCTCACCGACCGGGCCACCAGGCAGGCCGCCCTGGTGCGCTCCGCGGCGGACGATGCCAACCGGATCCAGGACATCGCCCAGACCCTGGCGGGGAGCGCCGGGGAAGCCGCCGAGCGCAATGCGGCGCTGGCGCTCCTGGCCAAGACCCACCGCGACGACCTCGACGTGAGTTCGGTGGAGCTGGAGCGGCTGGCGCAGGAGATCGAGGCCGGTACCGAGGAGGCCGCCGCGCTGGCCGCGGCCTCGGAGGAGATCGAGAAGTTCGTCGCCCAGACCAAGGCCATCGCCCGGCAGACCCACATGCTGGCGCTCAACGCGGGGATCGAGGCCGCCCGGGCCGGCGAAGAGGGGAAGGGATTCGCGGTCGTCGCCGAGGAGGTGCGGAAACTCGCGGGGCAGGCCGCCCAGGCCGCCAGCCTCACCAGCGACACGGTGCGCCTGGTGCAGCAGCGGGTCACTACCGCCCGGGAACGCCTGCTCCGGCTGGCTCAGGGCGGGCAGGCGGCGCGGGCCACGGCGCGGAAGGCGGCGGAGGGACTGACCCGGGTGGCCGACGAGGCCCACCAGACCGACACGTGGAGCCGTCAGATCTCCACGTCAGCCGGCGAAGTGCGCAGCCTCATTGACGGCATCGCCACGCGGATGCTGGAGGTCTCGGGCGGCACCGAGGATGTGGCGGCCGCGGCGGAGGAAATCGCCGCCAGCGCCCAGGAGCTGTCGGCCTCCACCGAGCAGGTGGCGGGTTCGGCCCACGCCCTCTCGGAAACCGCGCAGGGGCTCTTCTCCCAGGTGAGCCGCTTCAAGGTGGACTGACCGCGCCGCCCGGCCGGTCCAGCCGGCGCCCCAGCGCGCCGAGCAGTTCGGCCAGACCGGCCGGAGAGTGCTCTCCCATGTGACCGATCAGCAGGCAGTCGTTCCCCCCGGCGCCCCGGGCCAATCCGATGTGCCAGCCCTCCCCCGCCAGTGCCTCCACCACCTGTGTGCCCGCGTGGCCGCCGGCCAGCCGGAGCACCGAGATGGCGCCGGCGGCGCGCGGCACCCGCGCCAGCAGCTCCACATCGGAGCGGGACGCGGCCCACTCCGCCACCAGGTGGCGCATGGCCTCGTGCCGCTGCCACCGGGCCGGCAGTCCCTCGACATCCAGGATCTGGTCCAGCTGCCGCTCGAGCAGGGCGGCCAGCCCGGGCGCGGTAGGCAGGAGGCTCCGGCCCTCGGCGGCGGCGCGGTGGTGCTCGAGCAGGTCGAGGTGGTGGCCCCGTCCGGGGAACCCCCGGGCCCGGGCCAGGAGCCGTGGCGACAGCGCCGCGAAGGCGAGCCCGGGCGGCAGCGCGATCGGCCCCTCCGAGGCGGCCACCACGAAGTCGAGCCCCCAGCCATCGGTCTCGACCGGATCGGCCCCGAGGGTGAGGCTGGCATCCACGAAGAGCAGCAGGTCCCGGTGCCGGCGGACCAGCCGGCCCAGCCCCTCGAGCGGGGCAAGCGCCCCGCTCAGTTCGGCGTGCACCAGCACCACGCTGTCCACCTCGGGGCCCTGGAGGAACCGGGCCAGCTGTTCCGGCTCCACCGCCCGGCCGGGGTGGGTCATCACCCGGATGACCTCCTTCCCGAGGGACTCGACCTGGGCCGCCAGCGATTCCCCGGCCGGGCCACCCACCAGCGCCAGGGCGCGGTGCTCCACCGCAGCCCGCAGGCCGATCTCCCGGAGCAGCTCACCCGGCCCGGGAAGGATGACCACCGGTTCGCCGGTGCGGAACAGGCCGCGGAGCTTTTGTGAGGCACGGGCCAGGCCCCCGGCCTCGTGCCCCGGCGGGAATGAACTCCCGCCGGTGGGACCATCGAGGCGGGGATGGACCTCCGCCTGGGTGGGGAGGAACCGATGACCGAAGGGTGTCATGCCGGACCGAAGCGGTCGCGCTTGAGGGCGGCGAGCGTCCGCTCCAGGTGCCGGAGTCCCCGGGCACTGGGGTAGAGATCCAGCAGGCGGCGGATCTCGCGCATGGCGCGCCCGGGGTCATCCAGCTGCTGCTCGTGGAGCCGGGCCAGGGCCAGGCCGATCCGGATGTCGTCCTTGCCGCGGGGCTGGTGGGTCTCGCGGAACTCCTCCAGCTCGATCCGCGCCCTGCTGGCGCCGCCCAGCCGGTCCCCGAGCAGCTCGGCCCGGCGCACCGCGGCCGCGGCATCGCCCTGGGCGGCGAGGGTGGCGTAGGAGTGGGCGGCGGCATCGAGGTCGCCCCGGGCGATCATGGTCTCTATGTGGGAGAAGCTCCGCCGGTGGGGGACGAACCCGACGCTCTGGATGGCGCGGGTCCCGAACTCGATGAGGGGATCGAGCAGGCCGTCGAGCACGGCGTGGGTCAGGCCATAGAGCGACCACCAGGCCCCCACCAGGAGCAGCGCCTCCGGGAGGATACCGGTGGCCCAGAGGAACACCGCCGCGGCCGTGGCCAGCGCCAGCAGCACCTTGGCCGCCAGCCGGATCAGGTCGAAAGGGTCGTCGGACCCGTGAGGGGCGCGGGTGGGGGTCAATGACATGCGGTCGGGGCAAGTTAGGACTCGGGTGGCAATACCGGCAAGCCCAAGGCGGCGCGCCAGTTCCTTGTGCCCCGCGTGACTCAGGTCCACCGGAATCCCGGCCCGAAGTTGACAGGAGCACGGCAGGCCACCTAAATCCCTGCCACTGAAACGCCCCCCTCCCCTCCCGGAGTGCGATGTGTCCGTTCCCCTGAAGCGCCGCGATTTCCTCGGTGTGGCCGGCGCCGCCCTGGCCGGCTCGGCGCTGCCGCTGCCCGCCCCGGCGGTGATCATTCCTCCTTCGAGCCGGCCCGCCGCAGTCGGCTCCACCAACGGGCTGCCCGGCATTCGCCGCGCCATGGAGCTCCTCGCGCGGGGAGCCGACACGCTCGACGCCGCGGTCGAGGGGGTCAAGATCCAGGAGCTGGACCCCAACGACAATTCGGTGGGCTACGGCGGCCTGCCCAACGAGGAGGGCGTGGTCCAGCTGGACGCCTCCTGCATGCACGGCCCCAGCCGGCGGGCCGGCGCGGTGGCCGCCCTCGAGGGCATCAAGACGCCGAGCGAAGTGGCCAAGCTGGTACTCAAGTACACCAACCACGTCCTGCTGGTGGGCGAGGGCGCCAAGCGCTTTGCGCTGAGCTACGGCTTCAAGGAGGAGGACCTGCTCACCCCCGCCGCCCGCGAGGCGTGGCTCCACTGGCGCGCCAACCGGGGGCCAGCGGATGAGTGGGTGGACGTCCCGGAAGGGCAGACCATCATGCCGCGGGTAACCGGCACCGTGAACATCAACGTCCTCAACGCCCGGGGCGACATCTCGTCGGTCACCACCACCAGCGGCCTGTCGTGGAAGATTCCCGGCCGGGTGGGAGACAGCCCCATCATCGGCGCGGGACAGTACACCGACAACGAGATCGGCGCCGCCGGCTCCACCGGCCTGGGGGAGCTCAACATCATGGCCTGCGGCGCCTTCCTGACGGTGGAGCACATGCGGCGGGGCATGAAGCCGGCGGACGCGGCGCTGGAGACCCTGAAGCGGGTGGTGGCCCTGACCCCGCCCCGGCTGCTCCACCCCAACGGCCGGCCCACCTACGGGCTGAGCTTCTATGCCGTCAACAAACGGGGGGACACCGGGGGCGCCTCCATTTATCCCGCCTCCCATGCCACCTTTGATGGCAAGGATGCAGTGGTGCGGGATTCGGCCTATCTCTACGAGGGGGAATGATGCGGCGAGTGATCCACGGCCGGGTGGCCGGGCGGCTGGGCGGCGGCGGGCTCCTGCTGGTGCTGGCGCTGGCCTCGCTGCCGGGCCCCGCCGCCGCCCAGAAGCAGCCCGACCTGCCCTGGAAGGACAGCTTCTACCCCGTCCTCACTTCGCTGGCCAACAACTTCCCGCTGCTGGTGATCCACTACGAGCAGCGGCGGGGCGCCGACTATTTCGCCCGGACGCCCTATGCTGGGCTGTTCTCGCTGGACGTCGGCGCCAGCACCGCCGGCAGCCGGCTGGCCGTGGCCAAGCTGCAGGCCCCGCTCCTGGTGGAGCGCTGGCGCTTCGCCGCCACCCTCGGCGCCACCCGGGCGTCCCGGTTCGGCTATTTCGGCCTGGGCAATGATTCCCAGTACGACGGGGACGATGTCCGCGACAGCCAGCCGTTCTTCTACCGCGCCAAGCGCTCGCGCTATGTGGGCGAGGTGGAGGTCTCCCGGCAGATCGCCGGGCCGCTGTACCTCGCCGTGGCCGGGGCACTCGAGCACAGCAACCTGAGCGACCTGCCCCGCCCCTCGGTGTTCCGCACCGAGCAGGGCGACGACGACATCTCCGACACCGACGCCCGCGGGCGGGTCACCCTGGTGTTCGACACCCGCGACAACGAGTTCAACACCATGCGGGGCATCTTCGCCCAGACCTCGGTGGCGGTGGGGAGCGGCGGCGACGGCTACAACCGGGTCACCGCCGACCTGCGGGGCTACATCCCGGTGCGGGAGGGGACGATCCTCGCCGCCCGGGTGGCGGGCTCGGCGCTGTCCGAGAAGGCGCCGCTCAACGCCCGCTTCGAGATGCCGGTCTGGGAGGGCGAGGTCAGCGTGGTGGGCGGCAGCAACAGCCACCGCGGGCTCGACTTCCAGCGGCTGGCCGGCCGGGGCGTGCTGCTGGGCAGCGTGGAGCTGCGCCACGACCTGCTCAACCTGGGCGACCTCGGCGCCTTCACCCTGTTCGGCTTCATGGACGCCGGCCGGGTGTTCGAGGCCGAGGACTTCAAGCTCACCACCGAGGACATGAAGGTGGGCGCCGGCGGCGGCCTGGCCATCCGGCTGCTCCGCTTCCTGATCTGGACCTTCAACTTCGGCGGCGGGCCGGACGGCTTCCAGTTCAGCGTGGGGACGGGCTGGTCCTACTAACGATCCGTGAGGAGAGAAAACAGCGCGGGCGGCCCACCGGGCCGCCCGCGCTGTTTTTCCCAGTGGGGCGCCGGACTAGGCCACGGCTCGCCGGTCGGGCAGCATCACCGCCAGCAGCTCACGGATCGTGGTGGCGCCGCGGTCCCGGGCGTACCACCGGCGGACCTCCTTGTAGCGCTCGTCCTTGGGCATCGAGTCCTTGTGGGCCATTACCCAGGCCTGCAACTCCGCCGGCCGGGGTCCCCAGTGGCCCAGTTCGCGGAATTGTGCGTCCAGCACGATGACAATGGGAATGGACCGCGAGCCGCTGGTGAGGTACTGATCCATCAGCCCGGGATGCTCATCCCGCCTGACAATGCGAAGCTCCACGCCGGGCAGCGATTCCACCCACCGGGCAACGGCGGGAATGGTGTTGCTGGCATCGCCGCACCAGTCCTCTGCGATGACCAGCAGCCGCCGCTCCGTCCCGGCCGGCAGCCCCTTTCCGGCGTGTTCCGGCAGCCGGGCGGTTCGGTACAGGCCCTCCCACAATCCCCGGTACTCGGGGGCGGCCTGGGCGGCAAACTCATGAAATCCAGCGGCCCCGGCCCACAATGTCCTGAAGTCCTTGTTCATGATCTGTGCTTCCTTTCCTGCCTGCTATAGTCGCTACAGGGGCGTGAAGTTCCCATGAATCCCCCGACCAGAGATTTGGCGGTAGATTCCGGCATGACCACCCCGCCGCGCCGCCGGGACGGCGCCGCCACCCGTGACCGGCTGCTGCAGGCCGGCCTCGAGCTGTACACCACCGTGGGCTTCCTGCAGACCACCACGCCGGCGCTGGCCCGGGCCGCCGGGGTGGCGGAAGGCACCATCTACCGCCACTTCAGCAGCAAGGAACACCTGCTCAACGAGGTCTTCCGCCGCTCCCAGCGCTGGGCGCTGGAACTGCTCAAGAGCCTCGAGGGGGACCGGATCCGGCGGGCCCCCGAGCGGCTGGCGCTGGTGGGGCGCTCGCTGGTGGACACCGCCGCCACCCAGCCCGCGCTGATCCGCATGCTCCTCGCCACCGACCACGACGCCTTCCTCGACGAGCAGAGCCAGGCCGAGCGGCGGGAGGTGGCGGGGGGGCTGGTCCAGCTGGTGGCGATGGGGAAGTCGGACGGCCAGGTGCGGGCCGGGCCGGCGGAACTGTGGGCTGCGATCTGGCTGGCGGTGGTGGGCTACGCGGTGGAGCGGGTGGCGCTGGGCGACTGGCCCGCCGACAGCGCCCAGGTGGGGATGACCCTGGAAGCGGCGTGGGACGCTATCGCGGTGCGCGGGGCCCGGCCGGAGGGGTGACCGGGTTCTCCCCTTCCCGCCTCAGCCGCCGCCCAGCCGCCCCCAGAGCGAGTCGAGCTTGGGCCCGTTTTCCACGATCGGCAGCCTGAAGAGCCTGGCCGCGTTCTCGTACATGATCTTGCGCCGGTCCCGGGGCGGGATCTTCAGCTCATCAATGAACTGCAGGTAGGACCCCATCGAGGAGATGGGCCAGTCGGTGCCGTACAGCACGTTGTCGGGCTCCACTCCGAACAGCAGCATCTCCTGCAGCTGCTTCTGCATGAAGGACTCGAACCGGTCCGAGAAATCCCCCAGCACCAGCCCCGAGATGTCGGTGTAGGCGTTGGCGTTCTTGTAGACCACCTCCATGCAGTCGCGGATCCAGGGGTTGCCGATGTGGCAGATGATGAAGTTGACCCCCGGATGGTCCACCGCCACGTCGTCCACGTGGAGCGGGTGGGAGAACTTCACCTTGCCACGCGGGCTGTAGGTGTCCCCCGAGTGGATCATCACCGGCACGGCGAACTCCTCCGCCAGCTGGTACACCGGCTCCAGCACCGGGTCCGCCGGGTAAAAGGGCTCGTAGCCGGGATAGAGCTTGAGCCCCCGCACCGAGCCCTCCTTCAGGTACTCCCGCAGCTCGGTCAGGTCCCCCGGCTTGAAGCCGGAGTAGCGGATGCCCGCCACCACGTAGATGTCGGTGAGGTCCCGGGTCAGCTCCACGACCTGGCGGGTGGAGGGCCGCCCGGGGTTCACCTTGTAGCTGGTGAGCACCAGCGACACGTCCACCCGGTTGCGCCGCATCTCGGCCTGCAGCTGGGCCAGCGTGCCGGGGAGAGCCTCGACGCTCTCGTCGCCGTAGTAGTTGAGGTGGGTATGGCAGTCAACGATCATTGCGCGCTCATTTCTTCCAGTGGCGTTCCAGGATGCCCGCCGCCCACTCCCGCCCGCCCAGCCCGAAGGCCAGCGCCAGGGCCAGGCACACCGAGCCGAAGGCGATCTGGAACCCGGCAAGCAGGATCTGGCTCTGGATGGCCAGCTGCTCGAACGCCAGCGACAGGACGAAGAACAGCACCGCGTACCGCGCCACCGCCCCGATGGGCTCCGCCGAGGCGGTGCCGATGTTGCTGAGGTAGGTGAACACCGCGCCTCCGACGAACCGCGCGAACAGGGTGCCGAAGACCAGGATCATCACCGCCAGGATCACGTTGGGAATATAGAGCACGATCCGGTCGATCAGGCCGGCCGCCGCGCCCAGGCCCAGGGTGTTGAGCAGGGCCAGCAGGATCGCGAACAGGATCAGCCAGTAGATGGCGTTGGCCAGGATCGTGGCGGTGGTGAACCGCACGCCGCCCTGCAGCAGGATGTCATCGAGGCCGGCCCGCTCGGCCATTTCGTCCAGCCGCATGAGGCGGAACAGCCGGAGCGCCAGCCGGCGGAGCAGCTTGGCCGCGATATAGCCGATGAACAGGAGGACCAGGGTAAGCAGCACCCGCGGCAGCACGGCCAGGATCTGCTGCCAGCTTTGCTTCATGGAGTCGAGCAGGGTCAGCACGTCGGACATCGGCGTCCTCCTTCGAACGCAGGGTGGGATCCGCTCGCCGGCCGGGCTCGCGGGCGGGGGCGCGGGCGCGAGGCCCGCACACAGGTAGACTAACGCCCCTGCCTTCCCCCGAACACGGATACCGACCTCGGATTGGCCACCGGCCGGCTCCAGCGGAGGATCCGAGTGGCCCCTCCGGCCAGCGGCCGGACGGTCCATTCCCCCCGTTCCAGGTAGGTCACGGAATCCCCCAGCCAGCGGATCGGGAAGGCCGCCTCCGCGCTCAGCACCACCGGAGGCGCCGCGCCCAGGCGGGCGCAGACCCCCGTCCCTTCGGGACAGGGCATCGCCTCGCCGACGGGCGGCTGGCCGAGCAGGACCCGGAATGCCGAATCGGCCGAGAGCGCGGCGGCGGGCGAAACCGGCGCGAGATCTCCCTGGGCCGGTGGCGCAGGCAGGGTGTAGATGGCGTCGCCGCGCCTGGCGTAGATGGTGCCGCCGTCCCGGGACCAGGCCAGCGCGTCGGCCCCGCCCGCCAGCGTCAGCGGCCGGCGGCGCTCGGCGCCGTTGAGCAGGTTCATCACGACCAGGTCGGCCGCGATGGTGTCTCCCACCGCCCGGGCCCGCACGAAGGCCAGCATCACCCCGTCCGGCGAGAGCGCCGGCAGCCGCTCGTCCAGGCGGGTGAAGGTGACCTGGTAGGGGACGCCGCCCACCAGCGCGGAGGCGAAGAGGTCGCCGGCGCCGGCCTCCCCGTCGGCCGCGAAGGTGAGGTACGGCTCTTCCCCGACGTCGAGCTTGTTTGACAGGGGCGATAGGGTGCCACGGCAGGCGGCCGTGGCCACCAGGGCCACGGCCAGGAGCATCCCCGGAAGGCGCCTCACTTCGCGGCCTGGATCGTGGCCTGGAGCAGCCACCATCCCGCGGGATCCACCAGGACCTCCTTCGGCGGCTGGCGCACGCCATTGATGATGGCGGTGGATTCCCGGCCCTCCACCGGGACCGGGATATCCCGGCCGTCCACCCGGACCACCAGGTTGGGCATCCGGAAGGTGCCCCACGCCTCCGGCTGCACCTGGCGCAGCGTCAGGTGCAGCTGGCCGCGGGCATGCTTCCAGGTCACCTCGAGCCTGGGGTAGCCGGGCTGGGTCAGCGCCTGGCGGAAGTACCAGTCCAGGTCCCGGCCGGCGGCCTGTCCCATGACCATCGCGAAATCCGCCGAGAGCGCGGTGCCGTGCTGGAACCGCTGGTAGTAGTCCCGCACCCCCTGCCGGAACGCGGAGTCGCCCACCAGCCCGCGGAGGGTGTGCAGCACCCAGGCGCCCTTGGGGTAGTTGTTGCTGTTGAGGAGCGACATCAGGTCGGTCGCGGTCAGGTCGAGGATCGGCCGCTCGGTCGCCGCGGAGCTGAACACCGTCCGGGCCCGGCGCTGCATCTCCCGGCTGAAGGCGCTGTCGCCGTCGGCGTGGCGGAGCCAGAGCGCGGCGAAGTAGGTGGCGAAGCCCTCGGAGAGCCAGAGATGGTGCCAGTCGGCCTCGGTCACGGCGTCGCCGAACCACTGGTGCGCGGTCTCGTGGGCCACGGTCAGTTCCGACAGGGTCCGGCGGCCGTAGGCGCTGTCGTTGTAGAAGATCGCGGTGGGGTTCTCCGAGCCGCCGAACTGGGTGGTGGACTGCACGTGGGAAAGCCGGTCGTAGGGGAACGGCCCGATGTAGTCGCTGAAGAACTCGAGCATCCCACCGGCCCGGCGGAACAGGCTGTCCACCGCCCAGGCCGAGTCGGTGGCGAAGGCCACCACCGAGAGGGGCACGCACCGGACCGCGCAGGCCGCTTCCGGCAGCGTGGTGAAGGTGAGCGGCCCCGCGCCGAAGACGATGCCGTAGGGCGGGATCGGCTGGCCCAGGGAGAAGTGCCACATGGTCCGGCCGCGGGGCAGCGTGTCCACCTTCCGCCGGGTGCCGTTGGCAATGACCGACATGCCGGGCGGCACCTCCACGTGGAGGTCCACCGTGGCCTTGTCGCTGGGGTGGTCCTCCAGGGGAATCCAGCCGTGGGCGCGGTCGGGCCAGTTGTCGGCGAAGACGGTGCGGCGGCCCTCGCTGCTGGTCCGGATCACCAGGCCGCTTCGCACCGGGCCGTGGTAGCGGATCGAGGTGGTGAGCGTGTCGCCTCCCTGCTTCTTGTGGGGGATGTACACGCCGCCGCCCGGGTTGACGGCAAAGGTGATCCGCGCCAGCCGGCGCTCGCCCTCGCCGTCGGTGAGGACCCGCACCACCCGGAAGGCGGAGTCGAGCTGCACCTCGACCGGCTCACTCGAGTTGAGCCGCCAGGTGGTGCTGGTGATTCCGACGATGTGGGTGCCGGTGTCGCCCACCAGGATGGTGATGTCATGGTGCAGGGCGTCGTGCCGGGGGCGGATGGTGTCGGGCCGCGCGGCGAGCGGTGATTGCAGTGCCAGGAGCAGGGTCAGCAGCATCGGGACTTTCGGGAGCTCGGGTGGGAAACGGCGCGGGCGGAAGAACCGGGCGGGTCAGACCTCCACGTCCAGCGCGAGCCGGGCCTCCCGGATCGGGGCGAGGAACTCGCTGACCACCTGCTGGTGCACGGGGTGCTCACTGTAGCGCAGGACCGCCGGCATGTCGTCCACCGCGACCACCAGCACGTGGGAATACTCGCCCACGCTGGGCGCCAGGTTGGCCCCCCAGTGGATGGCGCGGATCTCGGGGATCTTGCCGGCCATCCCGAGCAGGGCCGCCTCGGCCGCGGCGATCTGGTCGTTGGTGGTCCCGGGCTGGAACCGGAAGCAGACGATGTGGTGGATCATGGGGCCGCCGCGGCTGGGTATTCGGGTGATCACGGGAGAGACCGGGACCGGATCGCGCCTCAGGGCCCGAGCACGTCCCGGTAGAAGCCCAGGATCCGCTCCCAGGCACGCTCCACCTCGGGGCCATCGGCGCCCTTCCGGCCGGGCTTGAGGAAGCCGTGCCCGGTGCCGGGATAGATGTCATACGCGAAGCTGGCGCCCGCCGCGGCGAGCTGGCGGCTCACCTCGGGCAGGGCGGCGTTGATCCGGGCATCGTCCTCGCCATAGACACCCAGCAGGCGGGCGCGAATTCCCGGCATGGCGGCCGAGTCCGGCGCGGCGCCGTAGCAGACCACGGCGGCCTTGAGGTGCGGGTTGCTGGTGGCGTACCGGAAGCTCCGGGCCCCGCCCCAGCAGAAGCCGATGGTGCCGACCTGGCCGGACTGCACGGCGGGGAGGCCGTTCAGGTAGCCGAAGACCGCATCCAGGTCCGCGGTGACCTGCTCCGGCACCAGCAGCGCGGTAAGCTTGCGGCCGCTGTCGGGGTCGGCCGGCGTGGGGCCGAACCGGGAGGAGAGCAGGTCGGGGACGATGGCCACGTAGCCGGCGCGGGCCAGGCGGTCCCCCACGGTGGGCTCCCAGGCGGTCAGGCCGAAGATCTCGTGGATGACGATCACCGCCGGCGCCTTGTCCTTGCGCTCCGGGTAGGCCACGTAGGCGCGGATGGTCCCGCCGCTGCCGTTGGGGATGGTGGTCCACTCGCCGTGGTGGGTGGCTCCCCCGGCCTCGGGCCGGAGGGTTCCGATGATCCACATGCCGAGCCCGCCGGCCAGCATGCCGGCCAGCACCATCAGCACCGTCCCTGCCGATCCACGCCGCATGCATCACCTCCCGGCGCCAGGCGCCGCGCGGGCTACTTCTTGAACAGCTTGGCGAACACCCCGCTCTCCTCGGCCCCCTCGAGCGCCTCCGCGAAGGCGGTCATGGTGGCGTAGCGGTCCCCCGAGTCGAGCGACATGGCCTTGTTGAGCACCGCCTCCAGCCGGGGGGGGAGGTCCGGCTTCACCTCGCGCAGCAGCTTGGGCTTGCCGCGGAGGCGGGCGATCATCATCTCCTGGGCGTTGCGGCCCTGGAAGGGCAGCTGCCCGGTGAACATCTCGAACCCGAGGATGCCGAGGGCGTAGACGTCGCTCCGGGAGTCTACCGTCTTGCCGCGAATCTGTTCCGGGCTCATGAACTCCGGGGTCCCCAGCACGATGCCGGTGGCGGTCAGCTTGGCCACCTCGGGCTCCTGGCGGCGCTCCTTGGCCAGCCCGAAGTCCATGATCACCGCCCGGGCTCCGCCGGGACCCTTGTCGTCGGGGACCAGCATAACGTTCTCGGGCTTGAGGTCCCGGTGGACGATCTGAAGATCGTGGGCGTGCTGCAGGCCCCGGCACATCTGGACCAGCATCGGCACCCCGAACTCGATGGGCAGGGCGCCCTGGCGAACCTCGCGGTCGGAGAGGAGCTCGCCCGGGAGGTAGGGCATGACCAGGTAGATCAGGCCGTCCTCGGTCTCTCCCAGCCGGAGGATCTTGCAGACGTTGGGGTGTTCCAGCCGCATGGCCAGGCCGGCCTCGCGCCGCAGCCGTTCGACCGAACTCTTGTCTTCCTTGAGCTTGGGCGTCAGGACCTTGATGGCGACGGTCTCGCCGTTGGTCATGTCCTTGGCCAGGTAGACATAGGACATCCCGCCCTCGCCCAGCCGCTTGCCGACCTGGTAGCGCTCGTCCAGCAGGGCGTTGGTGAGGGTGCTGGCCCGTTCCATCCCGGGCCCGCGCTTGGCCGCCTGGCGCACCATCGTGCGCAGGCCCACGCTGGTCTGGCCCGGGCCGCCCGGCGCGGCCGGCGGCTTGGGGGCCCCGGTGGCCGCGGGGGCGGCGCCGGAGACTTCCACCAGGGGGCTGCCGTCCTGGGGACAGAACCGCGCAGGATCGGGATAGACCCGGTTGCACCGGGGACAGCGTCGGCTGCTCAATCGCGGTACCGGTTGCGGCCGTCCTGCTTGGCCTTGTAGAGGTTCTGGTCGGCGAGCTGCAGCAGCGACTCGCCGTCCTGCACCTGGGCATGAGGATAGCAGGAGACACCCACGCTGATGGTCACGTGGATGGGCGGGCCGCCCTCGCTGAAGTCATGGGCCGCCACCTTCTTGATGACCCGGTCGGCGAAGATCCGGGCGCCGGCCGGGGCGGTCTCCGGCAGCAGGACCACGAACTCCTCGCCGCCGTAGCGCGCCACCACGTCCACGGTGCGCTGTTCCCGCCGCAGGATCTGCCCCATCTGCCGGAGCACGCTGTCGCCCACCAGGTGGCCGTAGCGGTCATTGATCTGCTTGAAGTTGTCAATGTCCGCCATGAGGCAGGCCAGCATGGTCTCGTAGCGGGCAGCCCGCTCGATCTCCTGCACCAGCTTCTCGGCCAGGGCCCGGCGGTTGTAGGTCTCGGTCAGCGGGTCGGTCTCGGCCAGCTGCTTCATCTGTTCCCGGCCGAGGACCGCGCTCTCGAGGTCGTAGGCCTTCTCCAGCGCCTGGGTGGCGGCCTTGATGACCTGCTCGGCGAAGGCCACGTCGGCGCCGTTGAGCGGGGTGTCCTCCTCGGTGGTGCGGAGGAAGAACACCCCGGCGCGCTGGTCCCGGAGCACGAAGGGAATAGCGATCGCCGAGCGGGTCGGCACCTGCCACCCCTCCTCCAGCCACGCGGCGCGCGCCTCGGCGTAGATCGGGTCGGTGGAGACGTCGGTGACCAGCACCGTCTGCCGGGTGTCGAGGGCCCGGCGGATCTCGGGGTAGCGGGCGAGGTCGATGCGCAGGTCCCGGAGCACCGGATTCTCGTAGGAGGCCACCACGGTGGCGTCCTCCGCGCCGGGGTTGGCGAAGACCAGGGAGCACTTCGAGATCTTGAGGCCGCGGGCCACCCGGCGCACCAGGATATGGTAGATCTCCTCCGGCTTGAGGGTGGCCGTGACCTCCTGGAGGATGTCCACCATCTCTGTGCGGCTGCGGGCCTCGGCCCGGGCCTGGTTGAGCTCGCGCCCGACCCGGAGATGGGCCTTCACCCGGGCCAGCAGCTCGCGCACCCGGAACGGCTTGGAGATGAAATCGGCCGCCCCGAGGCCGAGGGCCCGCACGGTGGCCTCCTCGGGGGGCATGGAGGAGATCATCAGCACCGGCACGTGGCGAAGCTGGGGGTCCTGCTTGACCCGCTCCAGCAGCTGCAGGCCGTCGGCGCCCGGCATCATGATGTCGAGGAGCAGCAGGTCCACCGGGTCGGCGCCCAGCCGCGCCATGAGGTGGTCACCGCTGTTGACGGTGGCCACCTCGTACCCGTTTTCCTTGAGAATCCAGGACAGGGTCCGGGTCAGCGCCTGATCATCGTCGGCGACCAGAATCTTGGGCGCGAGGCTCATGCCTCTCCTGTCAGTGAAGCGAACAGCTCGGGATCCATGTTGCCGCCGCTGAGCACCGCCACCGCCGGGCCGCGGGGACGCACCCGCCCGGCCAGCAGCGCCGCCACCGTGGCGGCGCCGGAGGGCTCCACCCGGAGCCCCTGGAACTCGTACAGGAACCGCACCGCCCGGGCGATGTCGGAGTCTTCCACCTGGACCGCCCGGCGCACCCGGCCGGCCACGACGCCCCAGGGCAGGGTCCCGAAGGCGGGGGGCAGCAGCCCGTCGGCGATGCTCCTGGCCGGAGCGGCGAGGCGGGTGGGCTGTCCCGCGCCCAGGGCCAGGGCCAGCTTGGCGGCGGCCACCGGCTCCACGCCGATGGCCTCGGCGCCGGGCGCCAGGAGCGAGAGCGCCAGGGCGATCCCGGCCAGCAGCCCGCCCCCCCCCACCGGCACCAGCACTTCCTCCACCGACGGCAGCTGCTCGACGATCTCCAGGCCGGTGGTGCCCTGCCCCGCGATCACGTCCAGGCTCTCGAACGGCGGGATCATGACGATCCCGCGCTCGCGGGCGATGCGGGAGGCGGTCGGTTCGCGCTCGGCGCGGTCGGCCACCGTCACCAGCTCGGCGCCCAGCGCCACGACCGCGTCGCGCTTGACCCGCGGGGCATCGGCTGGCATGACGATCACGGCCGGGATGCCGAAGTGCCGGGCCACCCAGGCCACCGCCTGGGCGTGATTGCCGCTCGAATGGGTGACGACACCGCGGGCCCGGGTCTCTCCGGGGAGGCGGCGAATGGAGGTGTAGGCGCCGCGGATCTTGAAGGCGCCGATCGGCTGCAGATGCTCCGCCTTGAGGAACACCGGCACCCCGGCCATGCGGCTCAGGGCAGCCGACTCGATCAGCGGGGTCCGCCGGGCCACCCCGGCGAGCGCCGCCTGCGCCTCGCGCAGGTTGGGCAGATCCAGCGCGGCGGCCAGGGCGGGAGCGGTCACGCGGCGATAATATCCCCGTTGGAGGGCGGGTTCAATGGCGGCCGGCCCCGCGGGGCCGGCTACTCCTCGCCGGCGCCCGCTTCGGCGGCTTCGTCGGCGCCTTCCTCCTCCTTCACCACCCGGGCCACGTCCACCACGGTGTCGCCGGCGTCGAGGTTCATCACCTTGACGCCCTGGGTGTTGCGGCTGATCACCCGGATCCCGTCCACCACCTGGCGGATGATGACTCCGTGCTTGGTGATGAGCATGAGCTCGTCGTCGGGCTGCACCTCCATCAGCGCCACCAGCGCCCCGGTCTTGTCGGTGCGCTTGAGGGTGATGATCCCCTTCCCGCCGCGCTTCTGGAC
Source organism: uncultured Gemmatimonadaceae bacterium (assembly GCA_964501735.1). Classification (GTDB taxonomy): domain Bacteria; phylum Gemmatimonadota; class Gemmatimonadetes; order Gemmatimonadales; family GWC2-71-9; genus JADJOM01. The sequence goes on from CAZCVG010000046.1 coordinate 16,441, forward strand.
CCGGTAGTCGGACAGCTCCGAGCGCTTGCCGAAGCCCTTCTCGCTCACCACCAGGAGGGTGGCGTCGCGCCGGATGACCACCATGCCGATGGCCTTGTCTCCCTTTTCCAGCTCGATGCCCTTCACCCCGGTGGCGGCCCGGCCCATGCCGCGCACGTCGCCCGAGTGGAACCGGATGCTCATCCCGTCCGCCGTGGCGAGGACGATGTCGCTCTCGGCGTCGCACAGCTGCACCGCCATGAGCTCGTCGTCGGCCTCGATGTTGATGGCCCGAATGCCGGTGGACCGGACGTTGCCGTACTCGGCCAGCGAGGTCTTCTTCACCGTCCCGTTCCGGGTGGCGAACATCAGGAACTGGGTCTCGGCGAACTCCCGCACCGCCACCGTGGCGGCCACCCGCTCCTCGGGCCGGATGGCGATGCAGTTGACCACCGGCTTGCCCCGGCTGGCCCGGCCGCCCTGCGGGATCTCGTGCACCTTGAGCCAGTACACCTGGCCGGTGTTGGTGAAGAACATCAGGTAGTCGTGGGTGCTGGCGATGAACAGGTGCTCGACCCAGTCCTCTTCCTTGGTCTGCATCCCGGTCAGGCCCCGCCCGCCCCGCCGCTGCCGCCGGTAGGTGGACACCGCGATCCGCTTGATGTAGCCGCTGCGCGAGATCGTGATGACCATGTCCTCCTCGGCGATGAGGTCCTCCACCGAGAAGTCCCCCTGGTCGGCGACGATCTCGGTGCGCCGCTCGTCCCCGTACTTCCGGGCGACCTCGTCCATCTCCTCCTTGAGGATCTGCATCCGCTTGGGCTTCGAGGCCAGGATTGCCTTCAGCCCCTTGATCACCGCCCGGACCTCGGCCAGCTCGGCCTCCAGCTTCTCGATCTCCAGGCCGGTCAGCTTGGCGAGCCGCATGTTGAGGATGGCGTCGGCCTGCTTCTCCGACAGCCCGAACCGCTTCCGCAGCCGGGCATCCGCCTCCGGCACGTCCTTGGACTTGCGGATGATCTCGACGACCTCGTCGATGTTGTCCA
>CAZCVG010000047.1:0-16977 GCA_964501735.1 uncultured Gemmatimonadaceae bacterium
CCCTCGGCGCCGCCGGCCAGCGTCGTCCCCCGGGCCACCAGGGCGTTGACCAGGGTGTCGTCCCAGTGGCCCGGGGCGGGATGCACCACCAGCCCCGCCGGCTTGTTGAGCACGGCGAGGTGCTCGTCCTCGAAGACCACGTCCAGGCTGATCGCCGCGGGCTTGAGGGTCCGCGGCGGCTCCTGCTCCGGCACCGCCACCGTCACGGTGTCGCCCCGGGCCAGGGTCCGCGACGCCCGGGCGACGCTGCCACTCACCTGGACGAGCTTGTCGGCCACCAGCCGGGCGGCCACGGTGCGGCTCAGCTGGAGCTGGTCGGCCAGGAACCGGTCGAGGCGCTCGGTGATCGGGGGAAGGACGGAGAACGTGACGGGGGGCATGACGGGGGGAGAGGCGGGCGCGAGGCCGGTCACTTCTCTCCCCCGAGGACCGGCTCCGGCGGGGTGCGCTCCGGTGGCAGCGGGCGGCCCCCGCCGCTGGCTTCGGCCTCCCGCCGCGCATCCTCGCGCCACAGCGAGATCGCCAGGGCGATGGCGCCGCAGCTCACGGCCATGTCGGCCACGTTGAAGGTGGGCCAGCGCCACTGCCCCACCCCGAGGTCCAGGAAGTCCACCACGCCCTGCCCCGACCGGATCCGGTCGGTGAGGTTGCCCACCGCGCCGCCGCTCACCAGGCCCACGGCCAGCTGCCGGAACCAGTCCCCCGGCTCGGCCTGGCGGGCCATGCGGAACAGGACGATCACGGCCACGATGGCGACCACCATGAAGATCCAGCGGGAATAGGGGCCCAGGTCCAGCCCGAAGGCGGCGCCGGGATTGTAGACCAGCCGGAGCTGGAACCACTCCCCGAACACCGAGCGTCCCGCCGAGCGCAGCAGGTGCTGCTCGGCCAGGTACTTGGTGACCAGGTCGAGGAACAGCACCGTCAGCCCGGCCACCCAGTAGAGGCGCCGCTCAGCGCCGCTTGGCATTCTCTTCCTTTTCCTTGCACTCGATGCAGAGGCGGGCGTGCGGCAGGGCGTCCAGCCGCTCGAAGTTGATTTCCTTCCCGCAGGTATGGCAGACCCCGAACTTCTCGGGGGTCTTGTACAGGCGCCGCAGCGCCTCGTTCACGTGCCAGAGGTAGCGCCCCTCCTGGGAAGCGAAGAGGAACTGCTTCTCGCGCTCCATGGCGTCGGTGCCCTGGTCGGCCATGTGGAGGGAGTAGGACGAGAGGTCCCCGTCGGAGCTCTGCAGGGTCGCATTGAAGGACTCGTCGTAGTAGCCGAGTTCCTTCATCACGCGGGCCCGCTCCTCCATGAGCCGCTTCTCGAAATGGGTCAGTTGCTTCTTGTTCATTCCGCTACCCTTGCCTGGCCGCACCTGGGCCGTGAATTCACGCGCCGGCCGCGAGCCGTCGCACGCTGAGTGTCACGTCGTGTCCATCCAGATCGACGCGCTGCCGGAGATCCGCCTCCGGCAATGGATGTCCCACCTCGAACTGCCGGGCGAGCGTCTCGGTGGCGATGAAATCCCGATGCGCCCGCGCCGCCTCCAGCACTGTCGCCGGACCTTCCACCGCCAGGGCGATCCGGTCGCTGACCATGAACCCCGCATCCCGCCGGAGCCGCTGCACGTGGTGGATCACTTCCCGCGCCAGCCCTTCGGCCGCCAGCCCGGGGTCGATCGCCGGGTCCAGGGCGGCCACGTACGGGCCGTCGCTGGCCACCAGCCAGGAGGTCGCCACCTCCCGCTCCACCACCACATCCTCGGAAAAGTACACTACGTCCTGCCCATTCACATGCAGGGTCGCGTGGCGGCCGCCTTCCAGGTCCCGCAGCTGGTCCGCCGACAGCCGTGCCACCGCCGCCGCGACCGCCGGGGTCTCCTTGCCGTAGCGCTTGCCCAGGGACCGGAAATTCGCCTTGCCCCGGAGCCGGACCAGTTCGGTGTCGGATTCGGCGACCACGATCCGGCGGACGTTGACCTCGGCCTGCAGGATGGAAAATAGCCTCATGAACACCGGGCCGCGCACCGCGGCCGGCACCGCCACCTGCATCTGGCCCAGCGGCTGCCGCACCCGGACCTTGCCGCTTTCCCGGGCCGCCCGCGCCAGCGAGGCCAGCCGCCGGATGGCGTCCATCGCCGCCACCAGCTCGCTGTCCCCCTCGGGGGCCGGCTCCGTCCCGGGCCATCCCGCCAGGTGCACCGGCGTCCCGGCCAGCGCCCGGTGCAGCCAGTCGCTGGCGAAGGGCGCCGCAGGCGCCAGCAGGCGGGCGACCGTGACCAGGCATTCCCTGAGCGTGGCGGTGGCGGCCAGGTCGGCCTCGCCGTCCGGGGCCCAGAACCGCTCCCGGGTTACCCGCACGTACCAGTTGGAGAGGTCGTCCACCACGAAGTCCATCAGGGCCCGCACCCCGGCGGTCGGCTCGTAGCCGCTCCACGCCCCGGTCACCGCCTCCACCGTCGCCGCCAGCCGGGCCAGCACCCAGCGGTCAATGTCGGGGCGTTCCGCCACCGGCGGCGCCCCCTCCCGCGCCGGGCCGGCGTAGAGCCGGTAGAACTCGTAGCTGTTGCGGAGCGCCCGGAGGAAGTCCCCGGTGACCTGGCTGATCTGCCGCCGGTCGAACCGCTTGGGGAGCCAGACCTGGCTCGACACCAGGAGGTAGAGCCGGGCGGTGTCGGCGCCGAACTCGGCGATCAGCTCCCAGGGGTCCACCACGTTGCCACGGCTCTTGGACATCTTCTGACCCTCGGCGTCGAGGATCAGCTCGTTGACGATCACGTTGCGGTACGCCGGGCCGTCGAACGCGGTGGTGGCAATGGCCAGCAGGGAGTAGAACCATCCGCGGGTCTGGTCCACCCCCTCGCAGATGTAGTCCGCCGGAAAGTGGGCCGAGAACTGCTCGGCGTTCTCGAACGGGTAGTGCCACTGGGCGTACGGCATGGCGCCCGAGTCGAACCAGGTGTCGATCACCTCGGGGGCCCGGCGCATGGTGCCGCCGCAGTCGCAGGCCCAGGTGTACCCGTCAATGAACGGCTTGTGGGGATCGAACCCGGCCGGGAGGTCCCGGCCCCACCGCGCCGCCAGCTGGGCATAGCTGCCGATGACCTCCACGTGGGCGGGGTCGGCCTCGCACACCCACACCGGCAGCGGGGTGCCCCAGTAGCGGTCCCGGGAGAGGGCCCAGTCCACATTGTTCTCGAGCCACGCCCCGAAGCGGCCCTCCCCCACCTCCGGCGGCTGCCAGTTGACCCCCCGGTTGATCTCCAGCATCCGCTCCCGCACCGAGGAGGTGCGGACGAACCAGCTGTCCCGGGCGTAGTAGATGAGCTTGCTGCGGCAGCGCCAGCAGTGCGGGTAGGTGTGCTCGTACTGCTCGGTGCGGAGCCAGCGGCCATCGGCCTTGAGCCGCCGCACGATCAGCTCGTTGGTCTCCTCGGCGGTGACCAGCCGGCCCTCCAGCTCCGGCCAGGTGGTGCCCTGGAAGGTGCCGTCCGCCGCCACCGGGCGGAGCAGCGCCAGGCCGTGTTCCTGCCCGGCGGAGTAGTCGTCGGCGCCGAAGGCCGGGGCCATGTGGACGATGCCGGACCCGTCGTCGGCGGTGACGAACGTCCCCGGCACGATCACCGAGTGCTGCCGGTCCTCGGGGAGCGGCACCACCTCGAGCGGCCGGCGGTAGCCCAGTCCCACCAGCGCCGAGCCCGGCATCGTCCCCGCCACCGTGACCGTGCCCCCCAGCATCTCGCCCACCGCGGCGGACCGGGCCTCGGCCGCCACGAAGCCCCGCCCGGGGTGCTTGTCGCTCTGCAGCACCACGTAGGTCAGCTCGGGGTGGACCGCGGCGGCCACGTTCGATGGCAGGGTCCAGGGCGTGGTGGTCCAGACCACCAGCTCCCGGCCGCTGCCGTCGGCCAGCGGGAAGGTGACGTAGATGGACTTGTCGCGGACATCCTCGTAGCCCAGCGCCAGCTCGTGGCTGCTCAGCACGGTGCCGCAGCGGGGACAGTACGGCAGCACCCGGTGCCCGCGGTACAGCAGGTTGCGCTCGAACAGCCGCCCCAGCAGCCACCACACCGTCTCCACGTACTCGTTGGTGTAGGTGACGTAGGCGTGCTCGTAGTCGAGCCAGTAGCCGATCCGGTTGGAGAGCGCCTCCCAGTCGGCCTTGTAGGTGAAGACGCTCTCCCGGCACAGCCGGTTGAACGCCTCGACCCCGTACTCCTCGATCGCCTTCTTGCCGTTGAGCTGGAGCTGCTTCTCGACCTCGATCTCCACCGGCAGGCCGTGGGTGTCCCAGCCGGCGATGCGGGTCACCTGCCGGCCCTGCATGGCCCGGAAGCGGCAGATCAGGTCCTTGATGGTGCGGGAGAAGACGTGGTGGATGCCGGGCTTGCCGTTGGCGGTGGGCGGCCCTTCAAAGAACACGAACGGCGCCCCGTCGCGGGTGGCCTCCAGCGTGCGCTGGAACAGTCCCTCGCGGGCCCACTGTTGGAGCAGCGCCGTTTCCATCTGGTCGGCGCCGCCCTCCGGCCACGGCTGGTAGGTCATGCGTGCAGCTGTTCGACCAGTTCCGCCACCAGGCGCGTCAGCCGGGGCTCGGCGCCCATGGCGATGGCAATGATGTGCTCGATGTTGGCCGGCTGCAGGGCATCCGGCAGGCACTGGTCGGTGATGATCGAGAGCCCCGCCACCCGCATCCCCTGGTGCACCGCCACGATCACCTCCGGCACCGTGGACATCCCCACGATGTCCGCCCCCATGGCCCGGAGCATCCGGTACTCCGCCCGGGTCTCGAGGTTGGGGCCCGGCACCGAGACGTACACCCCCTCCCGGAGCGTGGTGCCCTGGGCCAGCGCCAGCGCCCGCACCTGGGCCCGGAGGCCGGCGTCGTAGGGATCGGACATGTCGGGGAAGCGCGGGCCCAGCCGGTCGTCGTTCTTGCCGATGAGCGGGTTGTCCCCCAGCAGGTTGATGTGGTCGGCGATGAGCACCAGGTCCCCCGGCGCCCATAGCGGATGCATCCCGCCCGAGACGTTGGTCACCACCAGCGTGCGGGCCCCCAGGGCGTGCATCACCCGCACCGGAAAGGTGACCTCCTGCAGGCTGTAGCCCTCGTAGCGGTGGAAGCGCCCCTGCATGGCCACCACCGGCGTCCCCCGCAGCCGGCCGAGGATCAGCCGGCCCGCGTGGCTCTCCACGGTGGAGAGCGGGAAGCCCGGGATGTCCTCGTAGGGGATGAGCTGGTCGACCTCGATCTCCTTGGCCAGGCCGCCGAGGCCCGTTCCCAGGATCACCGCCACGCGGGGGGTGAGCGACGAGCGGCCGCGCACGGTGGCGGCCGCTTGCTGGATGCGGTCGTACAGGGGGATATCGGTCATGCGTGTCGCTTGAGGAGCAGCTCCGTCTGGACCTGGTGGGTGATCTGGGCGTGGGACTGCAGCCCTTCGATCTCGCCCAGCTGGCGTTCCAGCAGGGCCCGGAAGTTGGCGAGATAGGCCGCGAACTGCCGCTGCAGGGCGTCCTGCCGCTCGCGGATCTGGCGTTCCTCCTCCTGGGCCTGGCCCACCAGCCGGAGCGCGTCGGTGCGCGCCTCCCGCACGATGGTCTCGGCCTCCCGCTCGGCCTGCTCCTGGGCCGCCACCCGGAGCTGCTGGGCCGCCAGCAGCGCCTCGTTCATGGCCCGCTCCCGGTCCCGGAACGAGCGGAGCTGCTCCTGGAAGTTTGCCAGCCGGTCTTCCAGCTTGGCCCGCTCCCGCAGCACCCGGTCCAGTTCCTCCGACACCCGGACCTGGAACTCCTCGACCTGCTCCCGGTCATAGCCCCGGAAGGCGCGCCGGAACTGCTGGGCGCGGACATCGTTCGGCGTGAGGTGAAACGCGTCGTCGCTCATGGCAGGCGCTCTCCAAACAGCAGGGTTCCCAACCGGACCATCGTGGCGCCCTCCTCGACCGCCACGAGGTAGTCCCCCGACATTCCCATTGACAGCTCGGGCAGGTGGTGCCCCCGGGCCGCGGCCTCGTCCCGCAGGGTCCGGAGCCGCCGGAAGGCGGCCCGCACCGCGTCTTCGTCCTGGCTCAGCTCGGCCATGGTCATCAGGCCGCGCACCTCGACCCGGGGCAGCGCCGCCATGCCGTCCAGCAGCGCCGGCAGCCCCTCCGGCTCCACCCCGCCCTTCTGGGGTTCCCCCGAGCAGTTGACCTGGACCAGCACCGCCTGGCGGGTTCCCTCGCCGGCCCGCTTGTCCAGCTCGGCCGCCAGCGGGAGGCTGTCCACCGAGTGGATCAGGGTGAACCGGCTGACCGCGTGCTTCGCCTTGTTGCGCTGCAGGGTGCCGATCAGGTGCCACTCCACCGCCACATCCGGCACCTCGGCCTGCTTGGCCAGCGCCTCCTGCACCCGGTTCTCTCCTACCGCCGTCACCCCGGCCCGCGCGGCCGCACGCACCGCTTCCGCCGGATGGGTCTTGGTGACCGCCACGATAGTCACGGGATGGGACCATCCCCGCTGGGCCTGCCGCTCGGCGATCCGCGCCCGCACCTCCGCCAACCGCTCCGCCAGGGCTGGGTAGGGCATGGCGGGTAAAGGTAGGCGGGGGTTGGGGTTAATTGTAGGGGCCCGGACCCGGTTCGGGGTCCCGCTCAGCGCGGCGGCCCGACCGGCTGGTCCTCCGGCGATGCGATCAGGGTCTGGAGCGCCCGCGCCAGCGCGGGGTTGGTGGACAGCCGCCCCGCCCGGGTAAGGTTCTCCACCGCGCGCGCCCGGTCACCCCGGGCCTCGTAGGCATAGGCCAGCTGGGCGAACGGCAGGGAGAGGTTGTTGGCCACCCCGGCCGCCGTGGGCTCGATGTTGGGCGCGTCGCGCTCCATGAGTTCGGCATATCGGTACGTGTGCCACAGCAGCGAGTCGGTCATGGGGACGTCCAGCGCCACCCCCAGGATCCGCTGCATGTCCACGTCCGGCCGGGTCGTATCCACCACCTCCTGCTGGATGGCCATGACCAGGCCCTGCTGCAGCAGGTAGCGCTCCAGCCCGTAGTACTCGCCCCCGGTGGTCAGCGACCACGCGATGGGCCGGTGCCCCAGGTTGTCCTGCAGGATGCGGAGGACCACGAAATCCCGGCTGTAGAGCGGCGTGCCCTTGGGCAGCACGTGCCTGAGCGCCCCGATCTGCAGCGGCACGTCCTGCGGCAGCAGCATCGGCTGGGCCGAGGCGATCTGCTCGTCGGTGAAGGAGTGCGGCTTGCGGGTGGGCGGGACCGGGTTGCGGTTCCGCCAGATGGCGGGCGCCCCGGCCTCATCGAACGGCCGGATGGGCCAGTCGCGGATCTGCTTCTTGTACCACTCGGTCTCGGCCAGTGCCAGGCAGACCACCAGCACGTCCTGGCGCACGCCCTGCACCTCCTGGGCCCACCACAGCGGGAAGGTGTCGTTGTCCCCGTAGGTGAAGAGGATCCCGTAGGGCGGAACCGAGTTGAGCAGGTTGTAGGCGAAGTCGGCGGCCAGCCGGGCGTCGGGATTGTGGCGCCGGCTGGCGGCCTCGAAGTTCCCCCCCAGGGGCACCAGCACCAGCAGCGCGGCGCTGCCCGCGGCCAGGCCGGCCGGCAGCACCCGCCGCTCGATCAGGGTCCGGGCCATCTGGGCCAGGCCCAGCCCGGCCCAGAATCCCCACACCACGAAGCTGACAACGAAGAAATAGTCCCGCTCGCGCACCTCGTGGTCCCCGGAGTTGGGGAAGAGGTCGTAGCCCACGCTGAAGCCCGGCTTGAAGTTCATGTACGCCACCAGCCCGAGGCCGGTGGTGAGCCAGAGCATGAACATCAGCCACCACGCCGAGCGGTCGGCCCGGCGCTGCAGCGTGGCGCCGACGATGCCCAGCCAAACGAAGGCCAGGGTGGCCAGCACCCGGAGCGGGAGCTTCCCCAGCATGGTCCGGATGCCGTTGCCCCACTGCCAGTCGAAGTACTGGAAATAGTTGAGCAGCTGCAGCTTGATGATGGCCAGGCTGCGGCCGGTGTTCTCCGGGCCGTGGAACTGGGTGGGGTTGTCGAAGGGCGTCCGCACCGGATACTGCTCCCGGCGGATGACCGCCAGCAGCGCGTCCCAGTTGTCCGGCTGGGCCTCGTTGATCATCGGCGCGTGGCCGGCCCGGATGTACAGGAAGAAGTAGCTGGTCACCCCGATGAACGAGACCGCCAGGGCCACCACCGCGAACAGGGTGCTCCGCTGTGAGGCGGCGAACGCCAGCGCCGCCACGTAGCACAGTCCCCCCACCGCGATGAGCGTGGTGCTTCCCAGCCCGCTGCCGATGAGCAGCGCCCACGTCCCGCCCATCACCGCCACCTGGGCCAGCTCGGTGAGCTGGTCCTCCCGCCGGGGCGCCGGGTCGGTCACCACGGTGCTCAGCAGGAAGGCCACCGCCGCCGGCCCGGCCAGCAGCGCCAGCAGGTGGTTCCCGATGGACAGCCCGGCGAGGTAGAGGATCAGCAGCAGGAGGTGGGCCGCCCGCATGGTGCCACGGGCCGCCCGCCAGCGCAGGCAGGCCCAGCACATCAGCGCGATGGTGAACACCGCGACGGCGTACACCTCGGTCTCGTTCGAGTTCTGCCACATCGTGAACGTGAAGGCCGCCACCAGCGACGCGGCCAGGGCGCCGGTGAGCCGCACCAGCCGCTCCGCCTGGGCGGGGAGCCCCTCCAGCGCCTGGCCGAGGGTGTCCTCCGCCACCAGGAAGAAGCAGGCGGCGCCGCAGGAACTCATCACCGCCGACAGGAGGTTGAGCCGCTGGGCGTAGTCCGCCAGCGGCACCAGCGAGGCCCAGACATGGCCGATCATCACGAACAGCGGCGTCCCCGGCGGGTGCGGCACCCCCAGCGTGCGGGCCGCGGCGATGAACTCGCCCGCGTCCCAGAAGGTCACGGTGGGCGCCAGGGTGATCACGTAGCCCGCGAGTACCAGCAGGCCCGCCACGGCGGCAAACCCGTATGATGGACGTCGGTCGGTCATGGAAAGGCAGTTGAATGGTGAGGTGCGAACCGCGGCCGGCCGCGGGCCCTGATCGGTCGGGCGCCGGGCCTAGCCCGCGCCCCGCACCGAGGTGGCCACCGCCAGCGCGTCGCGGGTCATGGCGACGTTGTGGACCCGGAAGAGCCGGGCCCCCCGCTCGAACGCGACCACGCACGCCGCCGCGGTGGCCACGTCCCGCTCGGCGACCTCGCGCCCGGTGACGCTGCCCAGGAACCGCTTCCGGGACGGCCCCACCAGCAGCGGACGGCCCAGCGGCAACAGGGTGGCCAGGCGGTCGCACAGGAGCAGGTTCTGTTCGGCGGTCTTGGCAAAGCCGAAGCCCGGATCCAGCACCACCTGGTCGGGGGTCAGTCCCGCCGCCAGCGCCGCCTCCAGCCGCTGGGCCAGTTCCTCCCGGACGCCGCTGACCACGTCGGGCGCGTATTCGGCGTGGTCCAGCCGGGCCATGGTGCTCACGGTGCCGCGCGAGTGCATGAGCACCACGCCCGCCCCGCCCCGCGCCGCCACGCCCAGAAGCGCCGGATCGAGCCGCCCGCCGCTCACGTCGTTGATGACGCCGGCACCCGCCTGCAGCGCCGCCCGCGCCACCCCCGACTTCACCGTGTCCACCGACACCGCCACCCCGGGATGGCGGCGCACCAGCGCCTCCACCACCGGGAGGATCCGGGCCAGCTCCTCGGCCTCGGGCACCGGCTCGCTGCCGGGACGGGTGGACTCGCCGCCGATGTCGAGCAGGTCCGCTCCCTCCGCCAGCAGCCGGTCGGCCTGGACCAGCGCCTCGGCGGGAGAAAGGTAGCGGCCGCCATCGGAGAAGGAATCGGGGGTGACGTTGAGGATCCCCATGATCACCGGCCGCGCCAGCCCGATGGTCCCCCGGCCGGTGATCCAGTGCGGCGGCGGCTCGGGCGCCAGCGCCCGCCCGACCGCCTCGGCCACGCCGGCCAGTTCGGGCGGCACCACCCAGGGCCGGGCCAGCGCCCCCAGCCGGGACTCGGCCCCGCTCACCACTGCCCAGTCCTCGCCGGTGAGCAGGTCGAGGCCCAGCTGGCCCGCGTGCCGCACCAGGGCGAGCAGCGTGGCCTCGTCCAGCCCGGCAAGCTCGACCGCCGCCGGGCGGAGTGCCCCGGCGGCGGCGTCGGCCTTGACCTGGTCCCAGCCGCGCGCCACCAGCAGCTCCTGCACGGCGCGGGGGGAATGTGTGGCCAGCGGTCGGGCGATCACGCGCCCATGGGCTCGGCGGGCGGCGCGCCCAGGATCGGCGCCCGGACCGGGACCGGGTCGGTCCGCGGGGCCGGGGCCGTGGGCGGCGTGGACGGCGGCAGCATCGGCTCCGGCGGGAGGGACTGCCCCGAGGCCAGCAGGTCAATCTCCTCCCGGTCAATGGTCTCCCGCTCCAGCAGCGTGAGCGCGATCCGCTCCAGCAGGTCGCGGTGGTCGGTGAGGATCTTCCGGGCCGCCTCGTGGGCCTCGTCGAGGAACCGCTTGACCTCGTCGTCCACCAGCTGGGCGGTGCGTTCCGACACCTCCCGCCGCTGGCCGAACTCCCGGCCCAGGAAGATCTCCTGCTCCCGGTCGCCAATGGCCATCATGCCGATCTTCTCGCTCATGCCGAACTGGGTCACCATCCGGCGGGCGATCGCCGTGGCCTGCTCGATGTCGCTGCCGGCCCCGGTGGTGATCTTGCTGGGGCCGAACTCCAGTTCCTCCGCCACCCGGCCGCCGAAGGCGATCGCCAGCCGGCCGATGAGCCATTCCTTGGTCTGCCCGTAGCGGTCCTTGTCGGGCAGCGACATCATCAGCCCCAGGGCCCGGCCCCGCGGCACGATGGTCACCTTGTGGATCGGGTCGGACCCCTTGGTCTTGAGCGAGACCACCGTGTGCCCCGCCTCGTGGAAGGCGGTCAGCCGGCGCTCGTCCTCCGACAGCACCAGGCTCTTCCGCTCCACGCCCAGCATGACCTTGTCCTTGGCGTCCTCGAAGTCCTGCATGTCCACCAGCGACTTGTTGCGCCGGGCCGCCAGCAGCGCCGCCTCGTTGACCAGGTTGGCCAGGTCCGCCCCGGCCATGCCTGGCGTGCCCTTGGCGATGGTCTCCAGCACCACGTCGGCCGACAGCGGGATCTTGCGGGTGTGCACCCGGAGGATGCCCTCCCGCCCCTTCACGTCCGGGGCGTCCACCATGATCTGGCGGTCGAACCGGCCCGGCCGGAGCAGCGCCGGGTCCAGCACGTCGGGCCGGTTGGTGGCGGCGATCAGGATCACGCCGTCGTTGGACTCGAAGCCGTCCATCTCCACCAGCAGCTGGTTGAGGGTCTGTTCCCGCTCGTCGTGGCCCCCGCCCAGGCCGGCGCCCCGGTGCCGCCCCACGGCGTCAATCTCGTCAATGAAGATGATGCACGGCGCGTTGGCCTTCCCCTGCTCGAAGAGGTCCCGCACCCGTGAGGCGCCCACGCCCACGAACATCTCGACGAAGTCGGACCCCGACATCGAGAAGAACGGCCGCCCCGCCTCGCCGGCCACCGCCTTGGCCAGCAGCGTCTTGCCGGTGCCGGGCGGGCCCACCAGCAGCGCCCCCTTGGGCAGCCGCCCGCCCAGCCGGGTGAACTTTCCCGGGTCCTTGAGGAACTCGATGATCTCCTGCAGCTCCACCTTGGCCTCGTCGGCCCCGGCCACGTCCGCGAACGTCAGCTTGGGCGTGTCCCCGGTGAGCAGCTTGGCCTTGCTCTTCCCGAAGCTGAAGGCCCGGCTCCCGCCGGCCTGCAGCTGGCGCAGCAGGAACACCCACAGCCCGATGATCACGATCCACGGCAGCGCCGCCAGCAGAAAGCTGGCCACCCCGATCTTCGGCTCCTTGGCCGAGATCGGCACGCCGGCCTTCTCCAGCTCGGCCAGGAAGCCCTCGCTGTCCTTGATGGGCAGCAGGACCAGGAAGTTCCTGGCCTTGCGGTTGTCCTGGGTCACCGGCGTGGCGAATTCGCCCTCGAGCTGCTTGCCGTCGTAGACCACGACGTTCTTCACGTTGCCCTGGGCGAGCTGCTCCTTGAACGCGGTGTAGGTGAACTCCTGCATCGCGTTGCGCTGGTTGTTCATCAACTGGAATAGCGCCATCGCCACCAGCACGACCAGCACCCAGAGGGCCAGGTTCTTGCTGAGTCCCCGCCAGTCGGGCCGGGGCGACGATGGAGGCATGCGTTCAGCCATCTAGCTCACTTCCGCGATATACGGGAGGTGCCGGAAATCCTCCGCGTGATCCAGGCCATAACCGACCAGGAAGCTGGTCGGCGCCTCAAACCCCACGAACCGGAGTTCCGGCGGCGGGGCCGCGATGCGCTTATCCAGCAGCGCGCAGATCGCGAGGCTCTTGGGGTTCCGGGAGCGGAGCCGCTCCGCCAGGGACGCCAAGGTACGGCCACTATCAATTATATCCTCAACCAGCAGGATCTGCCTGCCCGCCAGCGCCGTGGGCGGCTCGTACAGCAGCCGGACCTCCCCGCTCGAGACCTGGTACGCCCCGTAGCTGCTGGTCACCAGGAAGTCCACCTGCAGCGGCCGCTGGATCTGCCGCACCAGGTCGGCCAGGAAAACGAAGCTGCCCTTGAGCAGCCCGATCAGCAGCAGGTCCCCGGCGGGATACGCCCGGGTGATCTCCTGCCCCAGTTCCGCCACCCGGCGCCGGATCGTGTCCGCGTCGAAGACCACCCGCGCAACTTCCCGGCCGCCCAGCCGCGGATCAGCCATTCCGGAGCAGCTCCACCCGCGTGGCCGGCGCGCCGCCCTCGGGCAGGCGCAGCGCGGACCGGCAGATGCCCGGAATCCAGACCAGGCCGGCCTCGCCCGGGGACGCGATCACCGGCCAGCGGCTCCGCGCACTCGCCGCCACCCGGGCATCCTGGAAGCACCGCGCGGCGAGCCGGTGTCCGGTTCCGCCCAGCGGGGCCACCCGGTCTCCCGGCTGCCAGCCGCGCACCACCAGCGTCCCGGGGATGAACCACGCGGTGCCGCCGTCGCGCTCCTGCCTGCCCGGCGCGCGGTCCGGTCCCCAGCGAATAGTCCAGCGGTCCCAGGCCAGTTCCCCCATGTCGGCCTCGAGGGCGCGGGCCGGGAGCGCCTCTGCCGGACCGGGCCCCACCACGCCCAGTCGGCCGAACGCCAGTTCCACCCGCCAGCCCCGGCCGAGATCGGCGGAGGTGCCGCTGGCCCCCCGCCTGAGCGCGCCGAGTGCCCGAGCCACATGCCGCGCCCCGGCCGGCCCGCCCGCGGCCCGGACCAGGGCCTGCGCCAGCGAAGTGGCGAGCGGCGCCGGCATCCCGGCCAGCACCGGCCAGGCCACCGAGCGGTCTTCATGACGGTACTCGAGCCCGGGCCACCGGCCGAGGGCCTCGGCCCAGGCACGGCGGTCGCGGGCCGCATGCCGGCGGGCCTCGTCCAGGCGCTCGGGGAGATCGGGCAGGCGCTGGCGGAGCTGCGGCAGCACCGCCACGCGGAGCCAGGAGCGGAGGTGGGCGGGATCGCGATTGGCCGGATCCTCCCACCACTTCAGCCCGCGCGCCGCGGCGTACTCTCCCAGCTCGGCGCCGGACACCTGAAGCAGCGGGCGCGCCACGCCCCTCCCCTTCCCGGCCATGCCGGCGAGGCCAGCGGGACCGGAGCCGCGGAAGAGCCGCATCAGGACCGTCTCACGCTGGTCGTCGGCGTGGTGGGCGGTGAGGATCCAGCGCGCCCCGCTCTCCCGGCAGAGGGCCCGGAGCGCCGCCATCCTGGCGGTGCGGGCCCTGGTCTCCGAGGTGCCCGGTCCCAGGCCGAGCCGGGCGCTGCGATGGGGAAACCCGAGATCCGATGCCCGCTCGGCGACCATCCCCGCCACCGCCCCGCTCTCGGGGTGGATGCCGTGGTCCACGTGGGCCACCAGCACGGGGGGGATGGTGTCGCGGAGCCGGTGAAGGAGGTCGAGCAGCACCATCGAGTCGCGCCCGCCTGAGACCGCCGCCAGCCAGGGCCCCGGGACCAGTCGCAGCCGGTTCAGCTCGGAATGGAAACGCTCGAGGAGGGGCACCGTCGGCGGCTCAGTGCAGCGGTTCCGCCGATTGCTTCGCTTCCAGGGTGAAGCGAGGAATCTCGGCGGCAAACCCGGAGCCGTCGGGCCGGACGAAGAGATACTGGCCCTCCATGTAGCCGCCGGGCGACTTCAGCACGCAGAAGCTCTGGTACTCGTGCACGTCCCCGGAGTCGAGGTAGGGCTGCTGGCCGACGACCCCCTCGCCCTCCACCACCGTGTCTTCGCCGATCGAATCATGGATGAGCCAGCGGCGGGTGAGCAGGTGAGCCGGGAGGGGACCGACGTTCTCGATCCGCACGTAGTAGGCGAAGACGTACTGCAGCTGCGCCGGGTGGGAGCGGTCCGGCAGGTACACCGGCCGCACGCTGATCCGGATACCCTCGGTCTCGCGGTAGAAGAAGGGGCGCGACATGCGGGGAAACCTAGGGCAACGGGGCAGCAGATGGTAGAGACAAAATGAACGGCAGGGACCCTGCGGCCCCTGCCGTCCGTATGGTGTTGCGCGGTATCGTCAGGGCTGGGCCGCCTCGGCCTTCCCCTTGGCGAAGTCCCCGGCCTTCACCACCACCAGCCGGGACGGGTCCAGGAAGCGCCGGAGCGCCGCGTTGACGTCCGCCAGTGTAAGCGCCCGCACCCGGCGCTCCAGCTCGGCATCGAACGCCATGGTGCGGCCGAGGTACACCTTCCCCTGGAGGTCGCCGGCCAGGGCGCCGTCGTTGGCCCGGGTCACGGTCTGGTTCTGCAGCCAGCCCAGCCGGGCCTTGTCCAGCTCGTCGGCGGTGAGCCCCTCGCGCACCGCCCGCTCCAGTTCCTCCCGGAAGGCCGCCTCGACCTTGGCGACGTTCTCGGGCGCGTAGATGGCGTAGCCGATGAACCGGCCGGCCCGGTCCTCCGACGACACGTTCATGAACGACCCCACCCCATAGCTGATGCCGTCCTTCTGGCGGATCCGCGTGGCCAGGCGGGAGTTCAGGAAGCCGCCGCCCAGCACCTCGTTCCCCAGCACCAGCGCCGGATAGGCCGGGTCGTCGTCCCGCAGCTCGATGTTCAGGCCGGCCAGGAACATCGCGTTGGCCTTGTCCGGCGTCTCGATGCTCACGCTGGTGGCCGCGACCTCCTGGTAGGGGGCGGGGATCCGCTCGTAGCGGCGCGGGCTCTTCCACTCCCCGAAGATCGCGGTGAGGATCGGGGTGACCTCGGCCGGGTCGAAGTCGCCCACGATGGCCAGCTGGGCGTTGCCCGCGCCGTAGGTCTCGGCGTAGAAGCGGCGGACGTCCTCGACCGTCACCGCGGTGATCTCGGCGATCTCCTCGTCAATCGTGGCCACGTACCGGGGGTCGCCCTTGGGGTACGGGCTGAGGTAGCGCTGGAAGGCGGTGAAGGCCAGCGCCTGCGGATCGGAGCGGTTCTCCTCCAGCGAGGCCAGCCGCTGCTGGCGCAGCTCATCGAACTCCTTGGCGTCGAAGGCCGGCTCCCGCAGCACCTCGCCCAGCAGCCGCAGCACGGCCGGCAGGTTCTCGCGGGTGGTCTCGAACCGCCCGTTGACGGCGGTCTCGCTGCCGCCGAGCCCGACCCGGGCCTTGAGCCGGTCGAACTCGTCCTTGATCTCCTGGCGGGACTTGGTCCGGGTGCCCCGCATCAGCATCTGCCCGGTGAGCGAGGCGGCGGCCGACTTGTCCCGGGCCCCGGCCAGGTCGTTGAAGTCGAGCGACAGGCTGGCATTCACCGATCCGCCCCGGGTCTTCTTGGGCAGGAACGCCACCTCCAGCCCGCCCACCTTCGTCCGGGTCACCCGCCGGTCAATGTTCTCGGGCGACGGGTCGAACGCCTCCCCCTCGGCCAGCGCGGTGTCGCCGCGGTAGTCGCGGACCAGCGCGGCGATGTCCGGCGTGGCGGGCACCTCGGTGCGGTCCGGCCTCTCGGTGGGGAGGAACGTCCCCATCGTGCGGTTGCTCGGCTTGAGGTAGGCGGCGGCGACGCGCTGCACATCGGCCGGCGTCACGGCCTTCACCCGGTCGCGGTGGATGAACAGCATCCGCCAGTCGGCCATCGAGGCCCATTCGCTCAGGGTGAGCGCCACCGCCTCGGAGTTGTTGAGCAGCAGCTGGAAGTTCTTCCCGATCTCGGTCTTGGCCCGCTCCACCTCCTCCGCCGTCGGCGGCCGGGTCACCGCCTCGGCCAGCGCCGCCAGCATCGCCACCCGGGCGCTGTCAATCGAGTCCTCCTTGCGCACCTGGGCCACCGCCAGCAGCATCCCCGGCTCCCGCAGCCGGTAGGCCCTGGCGAAGGTGAACGCCGCCTTCTTGGTGGCCACCAGCGCCTGGTACAGCCGCCCCGACGGCTGGGTCCCCAGCACCCGGGACAGCACGTCCAGCGCCGGGAAATCGGGATGGGCGCCGGAGGAGATGTGATACCCCGCCATCAGCACCTGCACGTCGCCCACCCGGCGCAGGGTCACCTCCCGCTCGCCGTCCTGGGTCGGGTCGAGGGTGTAGGTGGGCCAGATCTTCATCTCCCCGGTGCGGGGCGGCCGGGGGATCCGGCCGAACTTCTCCTCGATCAGCCGCAGCGTCGTCACCGGGTTGAACTTGCCGGCCACGACCAGGATGGCGTTGTCAGGCTGGTAGTACTTCCTGTAGAACCCCTGCAGCCGCTCGATCGGCACGTTCTCCAGGTCGGCCCGCGACCCGATGGTCGAGTTGCCGTAGTTGTGCCAGAGATACGCCGTCGAGAGCACCCGCTCCTCCAGGATGCTGCCCGGATCGTTCTCCCCCGCCTCGAACTCGTTCCGCACCACGGTGAATTCCGACTCCAGGTCCGACCGGGCGATGTAGCTGTTGGTCATCCGGTCCGACTCGAGGTCCAGCGCCCAGTTGAGGTTGTCGTCGGTGGCGGTGAAGGTCTCGAAGTAGTTGGT
>CAZCVG010000048.1:0-7009 GCA_964501735.1 uncultured Gemmatimonadaceae bacterium
CCGATGCGGTCTGGACCGCGCTGGGCGACTCGGTCCGGCAGGACCTGGCGGAGCTTCCGGGGCTCACCGGGGCGGCCCTGCAGGCCCGCATGACCGCGCATGTCGCTCGGATGCAGCGGATGATGGGGTTGCACGAAGGAATGATGCGGATGTGAGGGGCGCCCGGCTTGACGGGCATGGGCAAAGGTGAATGTTAGGGGGCGCGGCCCGGGGTGGGCGGCGTGGCCGCAGTCCGACCCCCAGTGAGGTGGAGTACCGCGGTGGGCACTCAACCGCCAGAGCAGGAGGGCTCATGATCCCCCGTCCTTGGCCGGCCCAGGACCCGGGCCAGCCCGCATCCACGCCCGTGGTGTCCCGGCTCCTGGACCTGGCCCTGTCCGATGCCGTGCGCGCCGGGGCCCGCACCATCGAGTTCCGCCCCACCGACGATTCAGGCCTGGTGCTCTGGGACCTGGACGGGACGCTCGCCCCCTACATGCAGGTCCCCGCGGAGGCGCACCGCCTGCTCCTGGGGCGTCTCGTGGCGCTCATCGGTTTCGCCCCGGGGACGCCCGGCCCTCACGAGGGGCCGCTCGACTTTGCCGCGAACGGGACCGCCGCCCGCCTCACGGTTCGCGTTGCCACCGGAGCGGACGGACGGGCGGGCGCCACGGTCCGCGTGCTGGAGGTCACCGACCCCGGGCACGCCGCCGCCGCTATCTGATCGGCCCAAGCCGCCGCCCCTGGGCGGGCGGCTAGTGACAATGTCGCGAATGCCGGGAAGGGCGCGCGCGCGGCGCCCGGGGCAGGTAGCGGGGCCTCCCCGGGTCGCAAGCCCGCCTTCCCCTCCCGCTTGTCCCTCCCCCCATCCGCCTGCATCTTGGCCTCATGCTCCACGGCCGCACGGTCGCCCGGCTGGGCGAGTGGGAGGAACGGTTCCCGGTCCTCGAATGGCGTGTCGGGGACCTCCTCCTCTGGCCCATCCTCCGCATCCAGCTCGCCTCCGACCTGCTCGCCGCCGGCCGCCCCCGCGGCACCGGCGCCGCCGGGCGGGGGCTGGGGACGCTGGGGCAGGGACTGGTCCGCTCCCTCCGGAGCCTCCTCCCCGACCACTCCCGCGCCACCGCCACGCCCCACGACGCCGTGTTCCTCGGCCGCCCCGCCAACCGGCTGCCCCTGGGCGGCGCCTGGGTGGAACGCTTCGCCGACCCCATCGCGTCCTGCCTGCTGAGCCGGGGCCGCTCGCTGCTCCACCTGGAACACCGCGCCCCCGGCTCCGACTACCGCACTCCGCGCGAACGGCCCTCCGTGATCATCACCGGAGCGGTGCAGCGCCGCATCGCCCTGGCCCGGCTGTGGCCCGCGCGGATCCCCCGGCTGGCCGGCTTCGCCGAGCTGCTCGAGCAGGTCCGCTGGGAGATGCCCGGCTCCCCCGTGAGCCGGGGCTGGCTGGCCCGCCGGGCCGGGGCCATTCTCCGGGTGGCGGATTGGTTCGACCACCTGCTGGACCAGATCCAGCCCCGGCTGGGCTTCTGCACCGTGTACTACAGCGTGCCCGGCGCCGCCTTCTGCCTCTCGGCTCGTCGCCGAGGGATGCCGGTGGCCGACGTGCAGCACGGGGTGATCCGCGGCAACCCCGCCTACGACGGCTGGTCCCGCTTCCCCCGCGGCGGCTACCCCACCATGCCCGGCTGGTTCTGGGCCTGGACCGAGGCCGACGCCGCCCCGCTCAGGGCCTGGCCCGAGGCGGCCCGCCCGGCCCACCGGGTGATCGTCGGCGGCCAGCCGGAACTCCGGCTCTGGCAGGGCGACGACGCCCGGGTCCGCGCCCTTCGCGCCGCGCTGCCCGGCCCGCCCCCGGCAGGAATCCGGATCCTGGTGACGCTGAGCTGGAGTTCCGGCTTCTCGGACCTGATCCGCGCCGTGATGAAGGTGGCTCCGCCCGGCTGGCACTGGTGGGTGCGGCTCCACCCGCTGATGGACCGCCGCCGGGCCGGCATCCGGGCCTGGTGCGCCCGGCACGCCGCCGGCCGCTCCGAGGTGGACCGGGCCACCGACCTGCCGCTGACCCTGGCCCTCGAGGCCGCCGACCTCCACATGACCCACAACTCCACCGTGGTGGAGGAGGCCGCCCGCGCCGGCCGTCCGTCGGTGGTGATAGACGACCGCGCGCTCGACGTGTATTCCCCCGAGCTGTCCAGCGGCTGGGCGGTGTTCGCCCGGGAGCCGGGGGCCATCATCGCCGCGCTGGAGGCCCAGCACCGCCGCCGCCGGGCCCTGGTGCCGGTCCCGCCGCCCGCCGTGAACGACGTCGCCCACGCCCTCGACCACCTGCTCGCCGCCGCCGGATGCCCCGGTACTGCGCCAGCTGCATCCTACCCGACAGCCGCCCCGGCGTGAGGCTGGACGGCGACGGAGTCTGCGCCGGCTGCCGCAACGCGGCCGCCAAGGCGGGGCTCGACTGGACCGCCCGGGCCATCCAGTTCGAGGCGCTGGCCGGCGAGGCCCGCGCCGCCGGGGCGGCGTTCGACTGCGTGATCCCGGTGAGCGGCGGGAAGGACAGCTTCTGGCAGGTGGCGACCTGCCTGGAGCACGGGCTCCGGCCGCTCTGCCTGACATACGTGTATCCCCGCCGGAGCGTGCTGGGCGAACAGAACCTCGCCGCGCTCCGGGCCCTGGGCGTGGCCCACCGCGAGCTGCGACTCGATCCGGCCGCCGAGCGGCACTTCATCGCCCGGGCGTTCCGGGAGAAGGGGATCAGCGGGCTGGTGAGCCACATGGCCATCTACGCCTGGCCGATCCAGGTGGCGGTGGCCGAGGGGATTCCGCTGGTGGTGTACGGGGAGAACTCGGCCTGGGAGTACGGCAGCGAGGACCCGTCGCTGGCCGGCGCTGCGGTGGACCGGCGCTGGCTGGCCCGCTTCGGGGTGACCGGCGGCACCGAGGCCGCCGACTGGGCCGACGAGGTGCTCACCCCGAAGCACCTCGCGCCGCTGGTGCTGCCATCCGACGAGGCGCTGGCCCAAAGCGGGGTGCGGCCGCTGTTCCTGGGGCACTATTTCCCCTGGGACCCCGAGCGCTCCCGGCGGGTGGCGATCCGCCATGGGTTCCGGGCCCGGTCGGAGGGACCCAGGGTGGGGCACTACGACTTCGTCAACATTGACGACGACATGCTGGGCGTGCACCACCACGCCAAGTGGTTCAAGTTCGGGATCACCCGCTCGTGGGACACGCTCTCGATGGAAATCCGGGCCGGCCGGCTCACCCGGGCCGGGGCCATCGAGCGGCTCCGGACCCGGGGCGACGAGACGCCCTGGGACGACATCCGGCAGTTCTGCGCCTACCTCGGCATGAGCCTGACGGAATACTTCGGCGTCATGGAAAGCTTCCGAAACATGGAGGTCTGGCGCCGGGTGGACGGGCGCTGGCAGGTGCCCGGTTTCCTCATCCCCGACTACCCATGGCCGTCCGATCCACTGGCCGCCTGACAGTCCATCGGCTGGCGCTGGGGACCGCCCGCCTGGGGGCGCCCTACGGCGTGGCCGGGGGCGGCGCCCGGGTGGCGCCGGAGGAGGCGGCCCGGATCCTGGGCCGGGCCCTCGATCTCGGCGTGGACTACCTCGACACCGCCCCCTCGTACGGCGAGGCCGAGGAGGTGCTGGGACGGCTGCTCCGGCGGGAAGGGGCGTCGCGCAGGTTCCGGGTGGCCACCAAGCTCAGCGAACTCGGCGCGGGACTCACCAGCCGCGATGTGGCGGCGCGGGTGCGGGAGGCGGTGGCCGCCTCCTGCCGCCGGCTCGGCGTGGACCGGCTGGATGAACTGCTGCTCCACGCCCCGCGGGACCTGGAGCGCTACGGTCCCGCGCTGCTGGAGCCGCTGCTGGCGGAGCAGGCGGCGGGACGGGTGATGCAGCTGGGCGTGTCGGTCTATGACCCGGGCGACGCCGCCGCGCTGGGCCGGGAGTGGGCGGTGCTGCAGCTGCCGTTCAACGCCTTCGACTTCCGCTGGACCCAGAGCGGCGGGATCGCCCGGCACCGGGGGATGGGTCGCACGGTGGTGGCGCGGAGCGCGCTGCTCCAGGGGTTGCTCACCCTCGCGCCCGCCGAGGGGGAGGCGCGGGTGCCGGGCTCGGCGCTGTGGCTGGAGTGCTTCCGCGCCGCCTGCGCCCGCCACGGCGTGTCGCCGGTGGCCGGCGCGCTGGGCTTCGCCGCCGGGCGGAGCGGCGCCGACTACCTGCTGGTGGGAGTGGAGTCGGTGGCTCAGCTGGACGAGGTGCACGGGCTGGTCACCGCGCCACCCGATGCCCGCCTGGGCGACGCGCTGGCCGCCACGCTGGGCAGCGTGCCGGAATCGGTGCGCGATCCGCGGCGCTGGCCGGCAGCGTGATTCCGGCGAAGCGGGTGGCCATCGTCATCCAGGCCCGGATGACCAGCACCCGGCTCCCGGGGAAGGTGCTGGCGCCGCTGGCGGGGCGGCCCGCGATCCTCTGGCTGGTCGGGCGGGTCCGGCGGGTGGCCGGGGCGGGCCACTGCCTGGTGGCTACCAGCAGCGACCCGAGCGACGATCCCCTGGCCGGCCTCTGCCGGGCCGAGGGTATTCCGTGCGCGCGCGGCGCGCTGCATGATGTGCTGGGCCGGATGGCCGCCGCGGTGCCCGAGGGGGTCCGGGTGGTGGTGCGGCTCACCGGGGACTGCCCGCTCGCCGATCCCGCCCTGGTGGAACGGCACCTTCAACGCTTCGCCGGGCTGCCCGCCGGAGGCCGCTACGTGACCAATGCCGTCGTCCGCACCTATCCCGATGGACTCGACGTGGAAGTGATGGACGCGGAGCTGCTGCGTGAGGCGGACCGCCAGGCCACCGGCCCCCACGACCGCGAGCACGTGACTCCCTGGATCCGCCGCCACGCCACCGTCACCCCGGTGACCCAGGCCGAGGATCTCTCGGCCCTCCGCTGGGTGCTGGACACGCCGGCCGACCGGGCGGTGCTCAACGCGATGCTGGCCGTGCTCCCAGCGAGATTCGGGAGCGCGGACGCGTACCGGCTGCTGCTCGAGCGTCCCGAGCTGGTGCACCTGGCCGACGCCACGCCGGTGGCCGAGATCCTGGGGCGAATCGCCCGGCTGCTGGACCGGGGGGAAGGGTGAGCGAGGGGCAGCGGCTGTACCAGCGGGCCCGGCGCCTGATTCCCGGCGGCACCCAGCTGCTCAGCAAGCGTCCCGAGCTGTTCCTGCCGGATGGCTGGCCGGCGTACTACCGGAGCGCCCGCGGAATCGAGGTGGAGGACCTCGACGGGCGGCGCTACCGGGACGTGTCGCACCACAGCGTGGGCGCCTGCCCGCTGGGCTACGCCGATCCCGAGGTGGATGCCGCGGTCATCGCGGCCATCAAGGCCGGGAGCGCCAGCACCCTCAACTGCCCGGAAGAGGTGGCGCTGGCCGACCTGCTGTGCGGCCTCCACCCGTGGGCGGAGATGGTGCGGTATGCCCGGGGCGGGGGCGAGGCGATGGCCATCGCGGTGCGGCTGGCGCGGGCCGCCACCGGGCGGGAGCGGGTGGCGGTGGCCGGCTATCACGGCTGGCAGGACTGGTATCTCGCCGCCAACCTCGACCACGACCGGCTCCGGGACCTGCTGCTCCCCGAGGTGCCGGCCGCCGGAGTGCCGGCGGCGCTCCGCGGGACGGTCGTCACCTTCAAATTCGGGGACGACGCCGAGCTGGAGCGGGTGGCGGCCGAGTGGGGCGGGACCCTGGCCGCGATCGTGGTGGAGCCGGCCCGCTATGCCGCGCCGCCGGCGGGGTATCTCGCCCGGGTGGCCGCACTGGCCCGGCGGGTGGGGGCGGTGGCGGTGTTCGACGAGATCACCACCGGTTTCCGGCTGGGCATCGGCGGGGCCCACCTGGGCTACGGGGCCGAGCCTGACGTGGCGGTGTTCGCCAAGGGGATGAGCAACGGCTACCCGATGGCTGCGGTGCTGGGCCGCCGGGCGGTGCTGGAGGCGGCGGAACGGACCTTCCTGAGCAGCACCGCCTGGAGCGAGCGCACCGGGCCGGCGGCGGCGCTGGCGGCGATCGCCAGGCTCCGCGAGACCGGCGCACCGGCCCACCTCGCGGCGATGGGGATGCGGATGCGGGAAGGATGGGAGCGGCTGGCGGCTCGGCACGGGCTCCGGCTGGAGACCCGGGGCGTGGCGCCACTGCCGTCGTTCCGGCTGGGCCACGGCGAGGACTCCGCCGCGCTCCTCACCCTGCACACCCAGTGCATGCTGGACGACGGGTTCCTGGCGGGCGCGGCGTTCTATCCCTCGCTGGCCCACCAGCCCCGCGATGTGGACGACGCCCTGGCCGCCACCGACAGGAGTTTCGCGGTGCTGGCGGAGGCGGTGGCGACGGGGGATGTGCGGCGGCGGCTCCGGGGCCCGGTGGCGTGGGCCGGGCTCCGCCGGGACCGGGAGCCCGGATAGACGATGCCTCCCGAGCAGCGGGTGGATGCGGTGGTGATCGGCGGCAGCCTGCGTGGGCTGGTGGCCGGGCACGTGCTGGCCAGCCTCGGCTTCCGGGCGGTGGTGCTGGAGAAAATGCCCCGGCTGGGTGGCGCGGACAGTTCGTTCGTCACGGCGGGCGGGACCCGGTTCGACCATGGGCTCCACGTGCTGGACGCCGGCCGCTCGCCGCTGGCCACCCGGCTCTTCACCAGGATCGTGGACGGCGCGGTGCATGAGGTGACGCTCCGCCGGGGGATGGTGCTCCGGGGACAGGTGATGCCCTACGCGCCGGGCCGGGAGGAGCTGCCGCCGGAGATCGCGGCACTCCTGCCTGACAGAGATATCACCGACGACCTCGACGACGCCCCGCCCACGCGTGAGGCGCTGGGCCGGATCTACGGGCCGGGTTACGCCGACCTGATCTTCGATGAGGTGCTGCCGAGCTATCCGAGCGAGCACCGGCACGCGTCGTTCGGGGTGGAGGAGTGGCGGCTGCTGGCCAACATCTACCCGTGGTTCTTCCCGCGGGCCCGGCGGGTGGCGAGCGG
>CAZCVG010000048.1:7109-16921 GCA_964501735.1 uncultured Gemmatimonadaceae bacterium
CTGCTCCAGTTGCCCTGCCAGGACGCGGCCACCGACCGGGTGATGCTGGGGAGTTTCCGGCTCGACCGGCCGGCCACGAGCGGGTTCCACGAGATCCTGGTGGGCGATCCCGCCCATCCCATCAACCGGATCCACTTCCCGGCCCGCTTCCGGGAGTCGGACGAGCCGCTCGTGCAGGTGGAGTTCGCGGTGCCCCGCTCGGGCGGCTGGCCCGAGGACCCGGCCCACTGGCGCGAGCAATGGACCGCCAGCCTCACCCGGCTTGGAGTGCTGGACGCCGGGCACAAGGTGGTGGAGTTCGACTACCGCGCCTTTCCGCTCCACTTCAACGGCTTCGGCGCCGAGGGGGAGCCGCTCCGCGACGCCGACCCGTCGCTCCTGGCCGGCGACAGCAACGTGCGACCGGTGGTGCCGTCCATGGCCAACCTGAACGTGAACCGGTACGTGCCGAGGGCGGTGAGTTACGTGGCGGCGGTGATGGCCGGCCACGACCACGCTGGCCGGAGTCTCGGGACCGCTGGATGAGCGGCGCGCCGGGCGGCACTTCCGGGCCGGGCCTGCTCCGGTCGGCCACGGTGTACGGCGCCTCCAACCTGCTGCAGCGGGTGATCCCGCTGGTCCTGCTGCCGGTGCTGAGCTACTACCTCAGCGCCGCGGATGTCGGGATGATCGCGGTATTCTCGGCGACGGTGGGGATCGCCACGCCGTTCGTGGGGCTCAACCTGCCGTACGCGGTGCGGCGGCGGTACTTCGATCCCGACCGGGAGGCGCTGCCGGGCTACCTGGCCAACTGCCTGGGGCTGCTCGCGGCGGGGACCGCCATCGTGCTGGCGCTGGTGCTGGCGCTGGGCGGGCCGGTGTCAGGCGCGGCGGGGCTGCCGCTGGGCTGGCTGGCGGGGGCGGTGGTGGTGGCGGGGCTGCAGGAATTCCTCAATGTGCCACTCACCCTGTGGCAGGTGGAAATGCAGCCGGGGCGCTACGCCCGGGTGCAGGTGGCCAAGTCGGCGGTGCTGGCCGGGCTCACCGCGGTTCTGGTGATCCCGCTGGGGCTGGGGTGGACCGGGGCCACCGGCGCGATGGTCATCACCGCGGCGGTGTTCGCCCTGGCGGTGGGGGTGCCGGCGCTGGCCCCGCGGCTGTCGTGGCGCTACGAGCCGGGGAGCCTCCGCCACGCGGTGCGCTACGGCGGCGGGCTCATCCCCCACACCCTGGGTACGCTGGGGATCCGGAGCGTGGACCGGTTCGTGATCGCCTACTACGCCACCGCGACAGAGAACGGGCTCTACTGGGTGAGCACCCAGGTGGCCATGGCGGTGTCGCTGGTGGCCGACGGCTTCAACCGGGCCTGGAGCCCGTGGCTCTACGCCGCCCTGGCCGAGAACGACCCCGGCGCCGACCGCCGGGTGGTTCGCTACAGCTATCTCTACTTCGCCGGCATCGGCGCGGCCGGTGTGGTGGTCTGGCTGCTGGCGCCGCCGGTGATCCGGATGCTCCTCGCCGCCGAATTCCACGCCGCGGGACGGTTCGTGGGATGGGTGGTGCTGGGGCTGGCGTTCAACGGGATGTACCTGGTGATCGCCGGGGTGGTGTTCTACTCCGGGCGGACGCTGGTGGTCAGCGCCATCACCGTGGCCTCGGCGGCGGTGAGCCTGGCGCTGATGCTGGTGCTGGTGCCGCGCCAGGGAGCGATGGGCGCGGCCCAGGCGGCGGCCGCCGCGTTTTTCCTCAAGTTTGTCCTGACCTGGATGGCGGCTGGGCGGGTCCGGCCGCTGCCCTGGCTGGGACGGCCCGCCGCCCCCACTGGAGCCGCCCGCGATGATTGACCGCGCCTTCCTCCCCTACGCCCGGCAACTGGTCGAGGACGACGACGTGGCCGCGGTGGTCGAGGCGCTCCGGAGCGACTACCTCACCACCGGCCCCCGGGTGCCCGCCTTCGAGGAAGCGCTGGCCCGGGAAGTCGGCGCAGAATGGGCGGTGGCGGTGTCGAACGGCACGGCGGCGCTGTACGCCGCCTGTGCCGCCGCCGGGGTGAAGGAGGGGGATGAAGTGATCGTCCCGGCGATCACCTTCGTGGCCACCGCCAACTGCGCCCGGCTGCTCGGCGCCGAGCCGGTGTTCGCCGACGTGGACCCCGACACCGGGCTGGTGGTGCCGGAGTCGGTGGCGGGCCTGATCACCGGCCGCACCCGCGCGGTGATGGCGGTGCACCTTGGCGGGGCGGTGGCCGACGTGGCCGCGCTCGCCGCCATCACCGGGCCCCGTGGCATCACGCTGATCGAGGACGCCGCCCACGCCCTCGGCGCCAGGGGCCCGGCCGGCGCCGTGGGGAGCTGCGCCGGCGGGTCGCGGATGGCCACGTTCTCGTTTCACCCGGTCAAGCAGATCACCACCGGCGAGGGCGGCGCGGTGACGGGGAACGACCCCCTGCTGCTCAGGCACCTCCGGCTGTTCCGGGAGCACGGCATCCAGCGCTCCCCGGAGCTGTTCTGGCGCGACCCCGACGGACCGTGGTATTACGAACAGGGAGCACTGGGGCACAACTTGCGGCTGACCGACCTGCAGGCGGCGCTGGGCACGTCGCAGCTGGCCAAGCTGGGGCGGTTCATCGCCCGGCGAAAGGCGCTGGCGGAGCGATACGACCGGCTGCTCGAGGGGGTGCCGGGAGTGAAGCCGGTGATCGGTCCGGCAGGGAGGGCGGGCGCCGCCTGGCACCTGTACCAGGTGCTGATTGACTACGAGGGGCTGGGGCACTCGCGGGGCGAGGTGGTGCTGAGGCTCCGGGAGCGAGGCATCGGGACCCAGGTGCATTACATCCCGCTGCCGCTGCAGCCGTACTACTGGAACCGGGGCGCGGTGTCCACCGCCTGTCCCGGATCGCTGGAGTTCTACCGCCGCACCCTGTCGCTGCCGCTCTTCCCGGCCATGGCGGACAGTGACGTGGACCGGGTGGTGGAGGCGCTGGCGGGCATCCTGGGACGCCAGGACACGGGCAAGGAGATGTCATGACGAAGCCGGAGCACGCGGGCAACCTCGACGGCCAGTCGGTGCTGGTGACCGGCGGGACCGGCTCGTTCGGGCGGGCCTTCGTGGGCGCGCTGCTGGCCGACCCGGGGGTCCGGCGGGTGGTGGTGCTGAGCCGGGATGAACTCAAGCAGTGGGAGATGCAGCAGCGCTACCCCAACGAATCGCGGCTCCGGTTCTTCCTCGGCGACGTCCGGGACGCCGCCCGGCTCCGGCGGGCGTTCGCCGGCATTGACGCGGTGGTGCACGCCGCCGCCCTCAAGCAGATCCCGGCCACCGAGTACAACCCGTTCGAGGCGGTGCGGACCAACATCCAGGGCGCGGAGAACGTGATCAACGCCGCCATTGACGAGGGGGTGGCGCGGGTCATTGCGCTGAGCACCGACAAGGCGTCCAGCCCGATCAACCTCTATGGCGCCACCAAGCTGGTGTCGGACAAGCTGTTCGTCGCCGGGAACGCGTACGCCGGCGGCCGGCGCACCCGGATGGCGGTGGTGCGCTACGGCAACATCGTGGGCAGCCGGGGCAGCGTGATCGAGCACTTCCGGGCCCTGGCGCCGACCGGGCGGCTGCCACTCACCGACCGCCGCATGACGCGGTTCTGGATCACCCTCGAGCAGGCGGTGTGCTGGGTGCGCCGGAGCCTGGCGGTCATGCAGGGCGGCGAGATCTTCGTCCCCAAGCTGCCCAGCATGCGGATCACCGACCTGGCCCACGCGGTGGCCCCCGGCGCCGAGCTGGACATCGTGGGCATCCGGCCGGGGGAGAAGCTGCACGAGGAGATGATCAGCGCCGATTGCGGCCGGCACGCGCTGGACCTCGGGGATCACTACGTGATCCAGCCGGACATGGACTGGTGGCGCCGTGGCGACCTGGAGGGGGAGCCGGTGCCGGAGGGGTTCCGCTACGCCAGCGACACCAACACCCAATGGCTGGATGTTGCCCAACTGCGAGCGATGGTTGCGGCCCTGTAAGGAGCGGGCTGGCGGGTGTGGCCGGCGGCGCGGGGGGCGCGGGGGGCCCCCCCCTTCACTCAAGCTCGCGGCGCGCCCACGGCCCACCGGGATCATTTCCCCGCGGACAGGACCATTCCACCGCCTTGGCACCGAGCCTGGATTATGAGAGTGCTGATCCGCGCCGACGGCGACCCGGCCATCGGCATCGGCCACGTGACCCGCACCCTGGCCCTGGCCGAGGCGGTGATCGGCGCCAACGGCTCGGCGACCCTGGCCAGCGCCTCGCTCACGCCGGCGCTGGCGGAGCGGATGTGGCGGCTGGGCGGCCAGGTGGTGCAGTGCACGCTGGAGGTGGGCGGGAGCGCCGACCTCGACTGGCTCACCGGCCTGGCGGCGGAGCGGGGGGCGGACTGGGTGGTGGTGGACGGGTACCGGTTCAGCCCGGCGTATCTCGAGGGGCTCCGGCGGGCGGGGCCGCAGCTGCTGGTGCTGGACGACTACGCCCCCTGGGACCGCTATCCCGCCGACCTGGTGCTCAACCAGAACATCTACGCCAGCCGGGAGCTCTATCCCGCGGGGGACGGCGGGCCCCGCTACCTGCTGGGCCCCAGGTTCGCGCTGCTCCGCTCCGAGATCGTGAAGTGGGGCGACGTGGAGCGGACCGTTCCGGAGAGGGGCCGCCGGATCCTGATCACGCTCGGCGGGGCCGATCCCTACAACGCCGGCCGAGGCATCCTGGAAGCGGTGTCCCGGCTGGCTGACGAGGAGCTGGAGATTCGCCTGGTGCTGGGGCCGAGCAACCCGCACCGCGCCGCCTACCTGGCGGCGGCCAGGGACCCGCGGGTGACCATCACCCCGGCGGTGGAAGAGATGGGCGTGCTCATGGCCTGGGCCGACCTGGCCATCACCGGCGCCGGGAGCACGGTGTACGAACTGGCCTGCACGGGGGTGCCGACCATGGTGGTGGCGCTGGCGGGATACCAGAACGCCCTGGCCGCCGCGCTGGCGCGGGAGCGGCTGGTGGTGGACCTCGGCCCGCCCGAGGCGCTGGCGCCCGAGCGGCTGCTCGAGGAGGTGGACGCGCTACTGGGCAACCCGGCGCTCCGCGCGGAACTCAGCCAGCGGGGGCGGGCGCGGGTGGACGGCAAGGGGGCGGTCAGAGTGCTCAACGCGATGTCGGAGGTGTGACGGAGATGGCGGACGAAGGGCCGGCGGGCTTCGCCATCGGCGGGCGGCCGATCGGGCTGGGGCATCCGGCGTACCTGGTGGCCGAACTGTCGGCCAACCACCGCCAGGACCTGGCCTGCGCCCGCGACCTGGTGCGCGCCGCGGCTGAGGCCGGCGCCGATGCTGTGAAGCTGCAGACCTACACCGCCGACACCCTCACCCTGGACCATCGCGGCGACATCTTCCGGATCGGGAAAGGCACCGCCTGGGCCGATGCCATCCTGCACGACCTGTATCGCCAGGCCGAGATGCCGTGGGAGTGGCATGGCGAGCTGATGGCCCTGGCGCAGTCGCTCGGCCTGCACTGCTTCTCCAGCCCGTTCGATGCCTCGGCGGTGGCCTTCCTCGAGCGGCTGGGCGTCCCGGCCTACAAGGTGGCGGCGTTCGAGCTGGTGGACCTGCCGCTGCTCCGCCACATCGCCCGGACCGGGCGCCCGGTCATTCTGTCTACCGGCATGGCCACGCTGGAGGAGATCGGCGAGGCGATGGCCACCATTCGCGCCGTGCGGGAGGTGCCGGTGGCGCTGCTCCGGACCTGCAGCGCCTATCCTGCGCCGCCGGAGGAGATGGACCTCCGCGCCATCCCCGACCTGGCGGCCCGGTTCGGGGTGGTGGCGGGGCTGTCGGACCACACGCTGGGGATCGCCGTCCCGGTGGCGGCGGTGACGCTGGGGGCGTGCATCGTGGAAAAGCACCTGACGCTGTCGCGCGCGGCGGGCGGCCCCGACGCGGGCTTCTCGCTCGAGCCGGCGGAGTTCGCCGCGATGGTCCAGGCGGTGCGGACGGCCGAAGCGGCGCTGGGCTCGGTGCGCTACGGGCCGGCCCCCGGCGAGCGGGCCAGCCTGCAGTTCCGGCGGTCGCTGTTCGCGGTGGAGGACATTCGCGCGGGGGAGGTGCTCACCGCCATCAATGTGCGGTGCATCCGGCCTGCGGCGGGGCTCCACCCGCGGCACCTGGAGGAGGTGCTCGGGCGCCGGGCCCGGCGGGACATTGCGCGGGGCACGCCACTCTCGTGGGAGCTGCTGGCATGAGGGGGGCGGCGGCGGTGCCGCTGGCCATCCGCCCGGCGTCGGTGGCGGACGCCCGGCTGCTGTTCGAGTGGGTGAACGACCCGGAGACCCGGGCCCAGTCGTTCTCGTCGGCGCCGATTGCATGGGAGACGCACCGCGCCTGGGTGGACCGCCTGCTCGCCGATCCCGCGCGGAGGCTCTACATCATTCTGGCGCCGGGTGAGGAGCTGGTGGGGCAGGCGCGGTTCGAGCCCGGCGAGGCCGGGGAGACGGTGATCTCGATTTCGCTGGCGCCGGCCTGGCGGGGCAGGGGCCTGGCCGCGCCGGCCATCCGGCTGGCCACCGAGCGGGCCCGCCGGGATCTGGGCTTCGAGCGGGTGCACGCCTACATCCGGACCGGCAACAGCACCTCGCGCCGGGCCTTCGCGTCGGCGGGATATATAGAGAAAGGCCCGGCGCGGGTTCGGGGGGAGGAGGCGGTTCACCTGACTGGGGGGTAGCGGATGCCGGTGCGGGTGGAGGCCGGCGTTGCCCTGACGTCCGGGTAGCGGCGGACCCGCGCGCCGCCCCGGGCACCATGGCTTGCCGGGGCCCGGCACGGGCTCCATGTTGGGGTCGCCACCCGATCCTCTGGAGTTCCCACCCGCCACGGAGGCCCACCATGCTGGTGCTCCAAGCGGTTCCCGCTCCCGGGCAGGACGCCTACCGGCTGCTGCGCGCGCGCATCCGGACGGCGAGCACCTGGATCTGGGGCAACAAGGCCCGGACCCGCCTCAAGCATGTGCAGCGGCCGAAGGGCGGGCACATCGAGATCGCCAACGCCAACGGCGTCCTGGTGGCCCACGTCCGCCCCAAGACCAGCAACGACCTCTTCTACCTGGCCGAGAAATTCACCGGCCGGCTGGTGGCGTGGTTCGAGACCGACCTGGTCGCGATCAATATC
Source organism: uncultured Gemmatimonadaceae bacterium (assembly GCA_964501735.1). Lineage (GTDB taxonomy): Bacteria > Gemmatimonadota > Gemmatimonadetes > Gemmatimonadales > GWC2-71-9 > JADJOM01. Next base: position 14,267 of record CAZCVG010000048.1, read on the forward strand.
CAGTTCCTGCCCGATCCGCCGGCCCGGAAGAAGCGGCGGCGCTGAGGGAGCGATGAGCGGCCCGTTCCTGTTCCGCTGGGCGGTGGCGTCGGCGTTAGGTACCGTGGCCGGCTATTTCGCCTGGCTGGTGAGTGCGGTGCTGGTGCAGGGACTCACCGGCACCCTGGGCGCCGCCGACCCGGCACCGGTGGCGCGAGTGGTGGCGGACGTGGTGTCGCACGGCCTGGCGGGGGTGGTCTTCGTGGTGGCGGTGGGGGCGGTGGCGCCGGCGGGCCGGGCCCGGCACCTCGTAGCGCTTCTTCTATTCATTGCGGTGCTGGCGCTCCTGGTGATCTTCGGGATGCTGAGCATCCCCAGCGGCTCCCAGCTCCCGGGTGCCGTGGCGGCGCTGGCCGGCGCCGCGATCACCGCGGCGGCACTGGGGCGCCGCCGGCCCGCCTGAACGCCGCCTGACGCCGGCCCGGCGCCGCCCGGGGACGGCGTGACCCATGTCACAACGGCGCAACCGCGCCGCTGGCGTTTCCCCCGCCGTCCGGCGTAGAATTGGGGATGACGCGGCGCCTCGCCATTGCCTTCCTGTCGTTCGGAATTCTCCTTCCTGCGTGTGGCGGTTCCAGCGGGCCTGACGTAACGGGCTCCATTGCCACCATCGTGGTCACCCCCGCCCTGGATACCGTGGTTGCCTCCGCCTCGACGGTGTACAGCGCGGAGGCGCGCGACGCCGACGGCCGGACGGTCGGGTCGGTCACCTTCACCTGGCAGGTGGTGAACCCCAGCATCGCAGCGGTGAACGCGGCGGGCGTGGTCACCGGGCTCCAGCCGGGGACCACCAACGTGACCGCGAGCGCCGACGGGGTCACCGGCCAGGCCACGGTGGTGGTCATCGCGGCGTCGGTGGCGAGCGTGACGGTGAGCCCGAGTTCCGATTCGGTGGCGGCGGGCTCGGTGGTGCAGTACCGGGCGGTGGCCCGGGACGCCAACAACGCGGTGATCGCGGGGCTCTACCCCACCTGGTCCGTCGTCAATGGCGCGGTGGCCAGCGTGAGCCCCACCGGGCTGGTACACGGGCTGACCCAGGGCAACACGATGGTCACGGCCAGCTTCGGGGGCACCAGCGGCAGCGCCCAGCTCAAGGTGCGGAGCGCCTTCACCCGGACCGACACCGTGGCCACCCCCCTGATCGACCTGGCCGGCACCTATCTCTCGTTCCAGGGCCGGCTCTACCCGGGCGGGAATGTGGTGCCCTCGGGCCACCTGGCCGGGGGGACGGCCGCGGCGCGGAGCGTGGCCCGGCTGGACGTCAACGGAAACCCGAGCCAGCTGGGCGCGTACGTGCTCATGTCCATCGGCATGTCCAACACGACCCAGGAGTGGTGCTCGTCGCAGTGGGACTCGACCTGCAACGCCTGGAGCTTCAGCGGCCAGGCGGCGGCCGATCCGCAGGTGCGGACCAGCGGGCTGGTGATCGTCAACGGGGCACGGGGCGGGCAGACCGCGCCGGTCTGGACCCAGGCGGGCGGGGCCAACTACATCCGGATCCGGGACACGATCCTGGCGCCGCGGGGGCTGTCGGAGAAGCAGGTGCAGGCCATCTGGCTCAAGGTGGCCAACCTGACGCCCAGCGTGGCGCTGCCCGAGGCCAATGCCGACGCGCTTACCCTGTACGGGCAGCTGGGCGCCATCCTGCGGGCGCTCAAGACCCAGTATCCCAACCTCAAGCTGGTGTTCCTGACCAGCCGGGTGTACGCCGGGTACAATGCCATCGCCCTCAACCCCGAGCCCTACGCCTACGAGTACGGCTTCAGCATGCAGTGGCTCATCGCCGAGCAGATCCGTCAGGTGGCGGCGCCGTCGCTGCCCGCCGACCCGGCGGTGGGGGACCTCGACTACACCACCGGGGCGGTGCCCTGGGTGGGGTGGGGCCCCTACCTGTGGACCCGCGGGACCCAGCCCCGGTCCGACGGACTCACCTGGCCGGCCACCTACCTGGAGCCCGACGGGGTGCACCCGTCGGACCTGGGCGAGCAGGTGGTGGGGAGCCAGCTGCTGGCGTTCTTCAAGACCGCGGCGACCACCCGGTGCTGGTTCGCCACCAGCGGGACCTGTCCGTGATCACCGGCCGTTCCTGTCCGCCACATTTCCCTGCCCGCACCACTTGTGAGGCTTCGATGTTTGCCCGTCTGCTTCCGGTCGCCCTGACCCTGGCCGCCGCCGCCACCCTGGCCGCCCAGCAGCCCGCTCCCCGGCCCGCGCAGGCGGCCCGGGCCGGCGCCCTCACCACCCGGAGCTGTGCCCAGGTCCGCGCCACCCAGCGGGCCCGGGCGGTTCCCCGCGCCACCAAGGTGGCCACGGTGGAGGGGATCACCGAGTACAGCCTGCCCAACGGGCTCCGGGTGCTGCTGTTCCCGGACCCGTCCAAGCCGACGGCCACGGTGAACGTGACCTACCTGGTGGGCTCGCGGCACGAGGCCTACGGCGAGACCGGCATGGCCCACCTGCTGGAGCACCTGGTGTTCAAGGGCACGCCCTGCCACCCGGACATCCCGCAGGAGCTGACCGAGCGGGGCGCCAACCCCAACGGCACCACCTGGTTCGACCGGACCAACTACTTCGAGACCTTCACCGCCACCGACGACAACCTCAACTGGGCGCTGG
>CAZCVG010000049.1:0-16914 GCA_964501735.1 uncultured Gemmatimonadaceae bacterium
GCCAGCGCCAGCAGCTGGATGCCGTCCTTGGCCATCGCGGCCACCTTGGGCGTGGTGATCACTTTCGGGTTCACGCTCACCTGCACCGCCTCGAAGACGTCCCGGCCGGCCAGGTCAATGGCCGCCGCCTGCTTGAACGGCAGCGGGATGCCGGCCTTGTCGGCCGAGATCAGCGCGTTGACCACGCGGCTCACGTTGCCGCCGGAGAGGTAGTGGGATTCCAGCTCGTTCAGGGTCACCTGCTGCAGCCCGGCCTTGTGGGCGTTGATGAGCGGCAGCACGATCACCGACGGGCTCACCTTCCGGAACCGCATCCCGAAGAGGGTGAGGAACGACACCCGCACGCCGGAGGTGATCGCCTGGATCCAGAGGCCCACCGGGATGAACCGGAAGACGATGACCAGGAAGATGAAGCCGATGAAGAAGAGGGCGAGCAACAGCCCAGGAGCCAGGTTTTCCACGCCGTGTTCTCCCCAGTTAGCGCTGCGACAGTTAGTGCTGCGACGGCCGGACCACGTGGCGGTACCCTTCGGCCCGCACGATCTCGACCCGGCTGCCGGAGCCGATGTACTCACCCTCGGTGACCACGTCTATCCGTTCGCCGTCCACATTGGCCACCCCGGCGGGCCGCAGGTCGGTGATGGCGGTGCCATGGCGCCCCACCAGCTCCCCGCGGGGGAGGGCCGACACGTAGCCCTCGGCGGCCTGGACGCTCTCGCGGTGGACCAGCCCGGCGAATCGCCTGCTGTTGGGGAGGTGGCGCAACCACGCGTAGGCCACCGCCGCCGTGATGATGACGCTGGCGCCCAGGACCAGCAGCGCCTGCACCACGTCCGTGCTGGTGGGGAAGTTGCCGAGCATCGCGAGCACCACCGCGGCGCCCACCAGCAGCGCCCCCAGCACTCCCGCCACCCCGAACCCCGGCAGCAGGAACACCTCCACCAGGATGGCCACCAGGCCCAGGGCCAGCAGGATCACTTCTTCCATCCCCGCCAGCCCCAGCACGAGGCTGGAGCCGAAGAAGAGTCCCAGCGAGGAGAAACCGACCAGCAATCCTAGCCCGTGGGTGCCTGCCTTGAACTCAGCCAGCAGGGCCAGAACGCCGAGCGAGAGAAGCAGCGGGGAGACCACCGGATTGGTGAGGAAGCGCACCACCAGCTCGGCCCAGTTGATCTCCACCGTTTCCACCCGCGCGCCCTCGAGTCCCACGGCGGTGAGCAGCTCTGACTCGCTGCCCACCTGGGCCTTGGCATAGCCCACTCGGAGTGCCTCGGTGGTGCTCAGGGTGACCAGCTGGCCCCGCTGGGCCAGCCCGGGAACGCCCAGGCTCTCGTCCACCATGGCTTCGGCGATGCGGGGGTCGAGCCCCTGCTCTTCCGCCAGGGCCCGGAACTCGGCCCGCATGGCCGAGACGTACTTCTCCGGCATCTTGGTGCCCTGCCCGTCTACCGGCGTGGCGGCGCCGAGCACCGCGCCGGGCCGCATGTAGATGCCGTCGGTGGACAGCGCGATGAGGGCGCCGGCGCTGTAGGCGCGGGGATTGACGAACGCGTAGACCGGAATCTTGGAGGCCCGGACCGCGTCGGCGATGCGCTCGGCGGCGTCCACCCGGCCGCCCGGCGTGTCGAGATCCAGGTAAATGGCCGCGGCGCCGGCCTCGTTGGCCTGCCGCACGCCGCGCGCCAGGTAGGGCGCCAGGCCGTTCTCGATGGTCCCGTGGACATCGAGCCGCACGACGGTGGCGGCGCGCTCCTGCGCCGAGAGCGGTCCGACGCCCAGGACGAGTGCCAGAATGCCGGTGCGAGCCAGTGTGCTGCGCATGATGCGGTCCTCTCGGTGTTCCGTCGGTGAAACTAGCGCCCCGGCGGAAAAAGGACAGGGGCGGCGCGCAAAGGGGCCGCGCTGGCGGCCCCCGCTGCGAACCTTGTACGTGCTGACCGGCCCGTGAGTTACGGGCCCGCCCGGCCCGGCAGCCGGCGCCGCTGGAGCGGGCGGGGCGATTCCTCCACCGCCTCCCGCACCCGGTCCAGCAGCCGCTCCCGGAGGATGAAGTACTGGGCCCGCTGCACCGGGTCCAGGAATCCGGCCAGCTCCTTTGACTCGGCCCGGTAGCTCTCGGCGTAGCGGACCTTCACGTCCAGCAGGTCGTCGGTCAGCCGGGACACCGCCTGGGGCTTGGCGGCAATGCCGGGGCGAAGCTCGCCCGCCAGCGCCGCCCGGATCCTCCGCTCCTCGGCCTCGAGCCGCCGCCGCTGGTCAAAGTAGTCGGAGGCCACCCGGCCGAGCTTCTCCGCCTGCTGGTCGGACAGCCCCAGATCCTCCTGAACCCGGGCGGTGAAGCGCTCCTCGATGCGGCGGCGCAGTTCGCTGGCCCGCTCGGGGTCCCCGGCATCCTGCGCCCGGGCGGGCGCTGCGCCGAGCAGCCAACAGGCCAGGAGACCAAGTAGGTATCGCATCAGCCCTCCAGCGAGCGGAGCACCCGCTCCAGTTGAGTATCGGTGAGATCACCGAGGGTGGGACCACCGGCGGACCCGCCGTCACCGAGCGGCGCGTCCAGCGCGTCGAGGACGGCCTGCAGCTGCACCTCATCCAGGGACTCCAGCTCGGCCAGCGGCAGGAGGTACTCGGCGACGGTGTCGGCCATGACCGGGGTGTCGCTCGGGGCGCTGCCCCACCAGACCACCAGCGCCACGGCCGCGGCCGCGGCCAGCCCGGTGAGCCAGCCGGCCCGCTTCCAGCGGCTCACCCGCCGTTCGCGGACCACCCCCGACGCCACCGCAGCGGCGAGACGGGCGGGATTCACCCGCCGCGCCGCGGCGTCCCCCAGGTGGAGGGCCGTCCGGACCAGGCGCCACTCGGCGGCGCACTCCACGCACGCCGCCAGGTGCGCCGCCTCGGCCTCGGTCCAGGCACCGGCGCCGTGAGCGACGTCCGGCATCCGTTCCCGCAGGGCTTCGCAGTGGTCTGTCATGCCATCAGCTCCTTGAGCCGCTTGACCGCGTGGTGGTAGTGCACCCGGGCCGAGCCTGGCGTGGTCTCCAGTGTCCGGGCAATCTCGTCATAGTCGAACCCCTGCTGGGCGCGGAGCAGGAAGACCTCCCGCTGGAGCCGGGGGAGAGTCCCCAGTCCCTCCTGCAGCCGGCGCTCCGCCTCCCTGGCGTCGAAGCTCTCCGCCGGCCCTTCGTGGGTAACCAGGTCGGAGTCATCCAGGGTCACCACGGTGCGCTTCCGAACCCGGCGGTAGTGGTCCCTGGAAAGGTTGCTGGCGATGCTGAGCAGCCAGCTCCGAAGGCCCGCTTCGCCCCGCCAGGTGCCCAGCGCCCGGAAGGCGCGGATGAAAGTCTCCTGCAGCAGGTCATCGAGTTCACCAGGATCGGCACCCGAGGTGGCCAGGAACCGGGCCACCCCCGCGGCGTGCCGGCCCACCAGTGCGGTGGCCCCACCCTCATCCCCGCCCAGGTAGGCGCGTACAAGGTCGGCATCCGAGGCGGAGGCAGCAGCAGGGGTGGCCGGCGCGCGCATTGTCAGTCTGGAGACGGCTCCCCGGAAGGGTTGTTAAGTGGTCACCCTGCCTGAGGATGGGTCCGGGTGGGGCTTTGCCGCAAGCGGGGACAGGCTACATTCTGGCCATCCCCTCAGGAAAGCCGGTATGCCCCATCCCGTGATCACCGCCGCCGTCCGCACCCCCGTGGGCCGGGTGGGGGGAGCGCTGGCGGAGGTGCGCCCCGACGACCTGGCGGCGGTGGCCATCCGCGGGCTGCTGGACCGCTCCGCCATCCCCCCCACCAGCGTCGAGGACGTGATCTTCGGCTGTGCCAACGGTGCCGGGGAGGACAACCGCAACGTGGCCCGCATGGCGGCGCTGCTGGCCGGGCTTCCCATCGAGGTACCGGGCCAGACCGTCAACCGGCTCTGCGGCTCGGGGCTCCAGGCGGTGGTCAGCGCGACCCAGGCCATCCGGTCGGGGGAGGGTGAGGTGTTCATCGCCGGCGGGGTGGAGAGCATGACCCGGGCGCCGTACGTGCAGCTCAAGAGCGGCAACGCCTGGGACCGGACTCCTCCCGCGATGGCGGACACCACGGTCGGCTGGCGCTTCGTCAACCCCAGGATGCCGAAGGAGTGGACCATCTCCCTCGGCGAGACCGCCGAGAAGGTGGCCGAGCGCTACGGCATCAGCCGGGCCGAACAGGACGCCTTCGCGGTCGAGAGCCAGAAACGGGCGGCCGCGGCGCTCACCAGCGGTGTCTTTGCCGATGAACTGGTGCCGGTGCCGGTCTCCGACGGCAAGCACGGGACCCGGATGTTCACCACCGACGAACACCCCCGGCCGGATGTGACCATGGAGGGACTGGGCCGGATGAAGCCGGCCTTCCGGAAGGACGGGACCGTGACGGCGGGCAGCTCGAGCGGGATCAACGACGGGGCCGCCGCGCTGGCGGTCATGTCGAAGGCCGCGGCCGCATCGCTCGGCGCCACGCCGCTGGCGCGGGTCATCGGGACCGCGGTGGCGGGGGTGGACCCCAGCGTGATGGGTCTCGGTCCCATCCCGGCCACCCAGAAGGCGCTGGCCCGCGCCGGCATCAAGGCCTCGGAGCTGGACCTGATCGAACTCAACGAGGCCTTCGCCGCGCAGGCCATCGCCTGCATCCGGGACCTCGATCTCGACCCATCGCGGGTCAACGTCTACGGCGGGGCCATCGCCCTGGGCCACCCTCTGGGCGCCAGCGGGGCCCGGATCCTCACCACCCTGGTGCATGCCCTGGCGCGCACCGGTGGGCGGTACGGGCTGGCCACGATGTGCATTGGCGTGGGCCAGGGGATTGCCGTCGTGGTGGAGCGGGCCGGCGCATGAACCGCCCCCGGGTCCTCGCCCACCGCGGCGCCTCCGGCCACGCCCACGAGAACTCACTCGCCGCATTCCGGAAGGCGGTGGAACTGGGCGCGGATGGAGTCGAGCTGGACATTCACGCCACGATTGACGGCGCCCTGCTGGTGCATCATGACGTGGAGGTTCCCGGCGTGGGCCGGATCCCCGACCTGCCGGCCGCGGCTTTCTCCCATCACCGGCTCCCCAACAAGGAACCGATCCCTACCCTGGCTCAGGTCCTCGAGGTGCTGGGAGACATCGAAGTCTGGGTGGAAGTGAAGACCCTGCCGGAGGAGTCCGACGACGCGTTCCTGGCGACCCTCGCGGCGGGCCCCGCCCCACGCAACTACGCCGTTCACGGGTTCGACCACCGGATCGTGGCCCGGCTGGGTGAGCGGCGCCCTGAGCTGCCGCGCGGCGTGCTGCTGGCGTCCTACCTCGTCAACACTCTCCCCGCCCTGCACGCGGCCGGCGCCGACACCCTGTGGATGGAGACCCACCTGATTGACGGGCCGCTGGTGGCCATGATCCATGACGACGGGGCCCGCGTCACCGCCTGGACCGCCAACGACGAGGCCGAGATCCGGAGGCTGGCCGAGCTGGGCGTGGACAGCATTTGCGGCAACTACCCTGACCGGATCCAGGCGGTGCTCGCGCGGATGGCGACAGGGGGCTAGGTTCCGCGGTCGCCAATCCCGGCGCCGGATGTTGCAGTTCTCATCTTCGCTCCAGACCCGCGTGCGCTCACTCCTGTCCTGGCCGTTCCTCGCCCCCGCGCGACGGCACTTCCCGCTGATCCCCGCCCTCCTGCTCCCGCTCTTGTGTGGCCCCGCGTGGGCCCAGGCGCCCGGCCGGATCGCCTTCGAGCAATTCTCCCTGGCCAACGGGCTGGAGGTGGTCTTTGCACCGGACCCGACCAGCCAGGCCGTCGCGGTCGAGATATGGTATGAAGCAGGCGCCCGTCATGTGCCGCGCGCACGGGCGGGACTGGCTCGGCTGTTCGAGCGGCTGATGTTCGCGGGGACGGCCCATGTGCCGCCGGGCGCCCACGGGGCGGTGATCGCCGACCTGGGCGGCCAGAGCAGTGCCGAAGTCTCCGAGGAGGTGGCCCGGTTCAGCTCCACCGTGCCTGCCGAGCGCCTCAACCTGGCGCTCTGGCTCGAGTCGGAGCGGATGCGGGCGCTGGCGATCAACGACACCTCGGTCAACCAGGCACGGCTCGCTTTGCTGGAAGACCAGCGGGACCGGCTGGGGCGTGAGCCCTTCACCGGCGCGCTGCTGGCCGGCGTGACCGCGCTTTACGATTCCACTGCCTGCCCGGGATACGCCCAGCCTGCGATCGGCAACGCCGCCAGCGTCTCGGCAATCCGGACCGAGGACGTCCGGAGGTTCTTCGTGGAGCGCTACTCCCCAGCCGGCGCCCGGCTGGTCATCGCCGGGAATTTCGACCCCGCCGAGGCCCGCCGCCTGGTCATGGAGTACTTCAACGGGATCCCGGGCGGCAGCCCCGCGCCGGCCGTGGCCTGCGCCGAGACTTCACCTACCGCTGGCACCCGGCGCACGGTCACCGACCGGCTGGCCGGCCGGCCCGCGGTGGCGCAGTTCTATCGGATCCCGGCGCACGATCACGCCGACAGCCCCGCCCTCGACCTGCTTGGCATCCTGCTGGCCGAGGGTCCCGAGGCCAGGCTGCGCACCATGGCGCGCGGGCTCCGCGCGGCGGTGGCCACCCAGGGCGGCGTCGTGGGCGACCGCAGGGCCCCAGGAGCTTTCCTCCTGTTTGCCGTCGCCGCGGACAGCGTGAGCGCCGACTCCCTCGCCGGGCTGCTCTCCGCCCAGGCGGCGTGGGCGGGTGGCGACGGCCTGACCGAGTCCGACCTGGCCCAGGCGCGCACCCTGTACCGGGCTACGATGGTGAGCGGCCGGGAGCGGGTCTCGGACATCGCCGAGGCGCTGCACCACGCCGCGACTTTCCACGGCCGCCTCGCGGCGGTCAACGAGGAACCGGACCGGGTGATGGCAGTGACCCTCGACGACCTCCGCCGGGTGGCCCGCACCTGGCTGGTGCCAGGCAACGCCTTCACCCTCGTGATCACCCCGGAGGCCGCATCATGAGGCGCCTGCTTCTTGGAGTCGCCCTGCTCGGCGCTCCGGCCGCGACTCAGGCCCAGCAGGCACCCGCGGAGCCGCCCATGCCGGGCCCGCTGGTCACACCGGGTTATCCCGCGCCCCAGGAGGTGCTGCTGCCCAACGGGCTCCGCCTGGTGGTTCTGAGCCTCCCCCGTCAGCCGGTCATCTCGCTCACGCTGACGGTGCCGGCGGGCTCGGCCTTCGATCCCGCCGAGCTGGAAGGCACCGCCGATCTCATGGCGGGATTGCTCACCCGCGGGGCCGGGGATCGCTCAGCGGCGGAGATCGAGCAGCTGGTGTCGCGGGCGGGTGGCGCGCTGAGCGCCACCGCCGATCCCGACCTACTCACCATCCAGGCCGACTTCCTCAGCGATTTCTCGGCCGAGGCCTTTGCCCTGCTGGGTGACCTGGTCACCCGCCCGGCGTTCACCGATGGGGAGCTCGCTCCACTCCGGGCGCGCACTGTCCGGGCTCTCCAGGACGGCCTCGAGGAGCCGGCCAGTCTCGGCGCCCGCATCTTCCTGCTCGCGACGTACCGCAAACATCCCTACGCCCGCCGGCCCACGCCCCTGTCGGTGGCGGCGATCACCCGGGCCGACGTGCAGGCGTTTCATCGCGCCCGGGTGCGGCCCGCCGGCTCCACGCTCACGGTGGCGGGGAACATCACCCTGGCCGAGGCTCGCCGCCTCGCTACCGGCGCGCTGGGCGGCTGGAAGGGGCTCCGCCCCGCCGCGCTGGCGGCCTCGCCACTGGGCCCACTGCCGCGCGGCATCGTGCTGGTGCACCAGGGCGGGGCGCGGGAGGCGAGCATCATCGTCGGGGGGCCCACCTTCGCCGCCACCGACTCGGGCTACTATGCCGCGCTGGTCCTCAACCAGATCCTGGGCGATGCCCGGAGCGGCCGCCTGGCGCGCAGCCTGGCCGGCGAGCGCGGCTGGGCGGATGTGGCCGGCTCCTCGTTCCTGCGGACCGCCCGGCTGGGGCTCTTCCAGGCTTCCACCGTTGTGCCGACAGAAGCAGCCGACTCGGCGGTGGTCGAGATCCTGGCGCAGCTGGAGCGGCTCCGCACCGACCTGGTGCCGGCCCGCGAGCTGGAACGGGCCCGCGAGGGCGTGGCGGGCCGCTTTGCAGTGGAACACCAGACCGCCAGCCAGCTGGGCGCCGCCACCGGCGAGGCCCGGGCCTTCGGGCTCCCGGCAACCTGGCTCTCCACCTTCCGCCGCCGGGTGCACGCCGTGACCGCCGCCCAGGTCCGCGCCGCCGCGCGGCGGGCAGTGCCGGAAAACAGCGTGGCGATCGTGGTGGTCGGGGATGGTGCCCGGCTCTACCGGGCCATGGCGGCCCTCCGGCCGACTCAGCTGTTCGCCGCCGACGGCCGGCCCATTCGCCCCGAGGACGTCGAGCCCACCGTGACACCGTTCGTCGTCAATGCCGCGGGTGCAACCCCGCGATTGGATTCGCTGGTGATCGTGGCCCAGGGCGCGTCGGTGGGCCTGCAGGTGAGCGAAGTGGCCCGGGGCGGCGACAGCATCGTCTACACTGAGCGCACCTCGATCGGCACCGGCATCTCCCAGGCCACCACCGTGGTGTTCGATACCGCCGGGCGCATGCGCTCCCTGTCGCAGAACGGCGCCGTGCGCGGACAGGAGACCCGGATCACCCTGCGCTACGCCGGCGGCCGGGTGCGGGGCGACGCACAGGTGGCCGGCCCGCAGGGCCCGCAGCGATTCCAGGTGGACACCGCCGTGAGCGCCGCCGTGGTGGACGACAACGCGGTCCAGGCGGTCCTGCCCTACCTCCAATGGGGGCTCAATCGGGAGTGGCGCTTCGACGTCTTCGCCTCCGGAGAAAACGCCATCCGCCCAATGACCCTCACCGCCGCCGACATCGTGCGGGTCAACGTACCCGCGGGCCAGTTCGAGGCCTATCGCGCCGACCTCCACGGGGCGGCCCAGGTGGTGTCATTCTACGTGACCACCACTGCCCCACACCGGGTGGTGCGGGTGTCGCTGAGCGGGTCGCCGATCGAGTTCTTTGCCGTCAACCGCTGAGCCCATGGCCAGGAGGATCGCTTCTGTGACACTCCCTGCCCTCTCCGTCCGCCGGGCCGGCCGCGCCGTGCTGCCGCTAGCCCTCGCCGCCTGCGCCGCCGGCGGCCAGGCCGTCGCGACAGCGCCGGCCGCAGCCCCGGGCGAGGCCCGCTACAGCTGGGACCGGAAACAGTACCCGTCCACCTATAAGAGGACGGCGGAGGCGCCGGTCTTCATCCGGAATGCCACCATTCTTACCGCGGCAGGACCGGAACTCCGCAACGCCTCCATCCACCTGCGCGACGGGCGAATCGTCGCGGTGGGCACTGACCTGGCCGTCCCGCCCGATGCAGTCGTGGTGGACGGCACCGGGAAGTACGTGACCCCGGGGCTCATTGACACCCACAGCCACCTCGGCGTCTACGCCGCGCCGGGCACCTTCGCCGAGTCCGACGGCAACGAGGCCACCAACCCCGTCACCGCCGAGGTGTGGGCCGAGCACTCCTTCTGGCCCCAGGACCCCCAGATCCCGCTGGCCATTGCCGGCGGGGTGACCGTCATCCAGGTGCTGCCCGGCTCGGCCAACCTGATCGGGGGCCGGTCTGCCACCCTTCGGCTGGTCCCCTCGCGCACCGTGCAGGAGATGAAGTTTCCCGGGGCGCCCTACGGCCTCAAGATGGCCTGCGGGGAGAATCCCAAGCGGGTCTACCGCAGCAGCGGCCCCTCCACCCGCATGGGCAACGTGGCGGGCTACCGCCGGGCCTGGATCGAGGCCGACGAGTATCGCCGCCGCTGGGACAAGTGGCTGGGAAACCGGCGGGGCGACCCGCCCGCCCGCAACCTGCGGCTCGAAACCATGGCGGAGGTGCTGCGGGGCCGTATCCTGGTCCACAACCACTGCTACCGCGGCGACGAGATGGCGGTCATGCTCGACATCGCCCGGGAGTTCGGCTACCAGATCCGCTCCTTCCACCACGTGGTCGAGGGATACAAGGTGGCCGACCTGCTGGCGTCGGCCGGCACGGCGGCCTCGGTCTGGTCCGACTGGTGGGGGTTCAAGATGGAGTCGTTCGATGGCATTCCCGAGAACGCCGCCCTGATCCAGCAGGCCGGCGCCCGGGCGATCATCCACTCGGACAGCGAAGAGGGCATCCAGCGCCTCAACCAGGAAGCCGCCAAGGCGATGTACGCCGGCAACCGCGCCGGCATCCCCGTGACCCGCGAGCAGGCCATCCGCTGGATCACCGCAAACCCGGCGTGGGCCCTGGGCATTGACAGCCTGACCGGCACCCTCGAGCCGGGCAAGCACGCCGACGTCGTGCTCTGGTCGGGGGACCCCTTCTCGGTCTACTCCCGCGCCGAGCGGGTCTATAACGACGGTTGGCTGGTGTACGACCGGCACGACCCGTCGAGACAGCCCATGACCGACTTCAATCTGGGGCAGACCGCGCCGGGGGTGGGACGGTGAGGCCGGCGATGAGGCGACTGGGCGCCGAAAGCCGGGATGGCCTGGCGCCGGGCAGGGCGGAGACGCTCGCGGGGCGTGGGGTTGGCGGGGCATGGCCACGCCCCGCGAGTGCTTCCGCCAAGCCCGGCCTTACCAGAGCATCCCACATTGTGCTGCTCGGCCTGATCGCCGGTCCCATGGCCGTTCCGGCTGACAGTCTCGCCGCCCAGACCATCGCCATCACCGGCGCCACCATCTACCCGGTGAGCGGGCCTCGGATCGAGCAGGGGACCATCGTGGTCCGCGACGGGCGCATTGTGGCCGTTGGTGCCGACGTGGCGGTGCCGGCCGGGGCGCGCGTCATCGAGGCCAGGGGGAAGGTGGTCACGCCCGGGCTGATTCACTCGGAAAGCGCCCTCGGCCTGGGGGTGGGGCGGTCGCTGGCGGAGGAGACAGACGAGGAGTACACGGCCATTGGCGGCACCAGCGACGGCGAGCAGGGTGGCGACGTCAACGCCGCCTTCAACGTGGCCGCCGGCGTGGACCCGAACGCGGTGAATATCCCCGTGGCCCGGATGGGTGGCGTCACCACCGCGCTGGCCGTGCCCACCAGCGGGCTCGTCGCCGGACAGGGCATCGCCATCCGGCTTCTGGGCGGATCGCTCGATGAGCTGCTCGTGCGCTCACCGGTGGTCATGGTGGCCAACCTCAGCGATGGCAGCCGGAGCGCCGGCGGTGGTAGCCGGGCGGGCGCGCTGGCCAGGCTCCGCCGGCTCTTTACGGACGCCCAGGAGCTCAGGCGCCGGCGGGGTGACTTCGACCAGAACCGCATCCAGCCGCTCAGCGCGCCGGCCGAGCAGCTGGAGGCGCTGTACCCGGTGCTGGACGGCCAGCTTCCCCTCTACGTGCGGGCTCGCCGCCAGAGCGACATCGAAAACGCGCTCAAGCTGGCCCGCGAGTTCGGCCTCAAGCTGATTCTCCGGAGCGCCGCCGAGGCCTGGCGGGTGGCGCCGGAACTGGCGCGGGCGGGCGTGCCCGTGGTGGTGGATACGAGAGACAATGTGCCGTCGTTCGACGGGCTTCGGGCCCGGTCGGACAATGCGGCCCTCCTGCGAGAGGCGGGGGTGACGGTGATCCTGGCCGGGCAGGATCCGGGTGGGCAGGTGAACCTGCGCTTCGAGGCCGGCCATGCGGTGCGGAACGGAATGCCCTGGGAGGCGGCGCTCGAGGCAATCACCCTCGCGCCGGCCCGGGCCTTCGGCCTGACGGATCGCGGGTCACTCGAGCCCGGAAAGACCGCTGACCTGGTGGTGTGGAGCGGCGACCCCCTGGATTTCGCGGCGGGCGCCGACCTGGTCCTGATCAACGGCCGGGAGGTGCCGCTCACCAGCCGGATGACGGAACTCCGGGACCGCTACCGGACCTTGCCGCCCAAGTACTAGGCCGCCCCGCCCTACTTCACCTCGGCCTCTGCGGCCGGGGCCGGGTCGGTGGCGCCGGCAGCGGGAGCCGGGGTCTCACTCACGGTCACGGCGTCGGGCCGGGTGGCCGAGATGGCCCGCTCGATCCGTTCGAGGTTCTCATTGGCGGCATCAATCCGCCGGACCCAGGCGTCAATCTCCAGCGGGTCCACGGTGGTGCCCTTCTCACGGCGATGAAAGAGATAGCCGAGGTGGCGCGCCGCGTCGTCGCGCTCGCGCTGCACCCGGAAGCGCTCCAGCTGGAGGCGGCCTTCATCCAGGACGTTCTGGGCCCGCTTGCCGAAGGTATCCAGTTCCTGGTTCAGCCGATCGAAGATTCCCGCCATATGGTCCCCGATGTGATTGGGTAGGACCAATCTAACGTGGGCCGGGGCACTCCTGTTTCAAAATGAGAAGCGGCCGAGCAGATGCTCGGCCGCTTGGCACTTCCCGGAGGTGCGCCGGGTCGGCGCTCAGGTCGCAGCGACCTCGGGGGGATGCACCGAGACCTTCATCCGCTTCTTGTCCTTGTGCTCGAAGCGCACCACACCGTCCACCAGGGCGAACAGGGTGTCGTCGCTGCCCCGGCCCACGTTCTTGCCGGGGTGGAACTTGGTGCCCCGCTGACGGACCAGGATATTGCCCGCCGTGACCCGCTCGCCGCCGTAGTGCTTGACGCCGAGATACTGAGGGTTGGAATCGCGGCCGTTGCGGCTGGAGCCGACGCCTTTCTTATGAGCCATGGGTCCTCACCCAACCTTTACATCGGTGATGCGCACCTCGGTGTACTTCTGCCGGTGCCCGGTCTTGCGGCGATAGTTCTTGCGCCGCTTGAACTTCCAGACGTAGATCTTGTCGGCCTTGGCCGTTCCCACCACTTCACAGGTGACCTTGGCGCCCTTCACCAGGGGGGTGCCGGCCTTGACGGTCTCTCCATCAGAGGTGAGGAGGACCTCGTCGAAGGTCAGCTTGCTTCCGGGTTCCGCATGCATGAGCGGAACCTGGAGGGTGATGCCCTTCTCCGCACGGAACTGCTTGCCGGCGGTTCGGAAAATGGCGTACATGGCAGACTCGGTGGTCGGAAAAGCCCGGGTACAAGAGCCCGCAAGTATAGGCGGTGAGCGGGGATATGGCAAGGCCCGGGGGCCTAGGCCACCGCGTAGATCTCCGTCACGTCCCGGCCCCCGGGTCGGCTCATGAGGCGGAACTCGTCCACCCGCATCATGGGGTCGTCCCGGAGCTCCAGTTCCAGGCCGGTGAGCTTCCCGAGGGTGTGGATCAGCTTGGGCTCCTCCTCGAGGAGGTAGAGCGCCACCTCGGGGTGCAGGCGCACCGCCAGCTGGCGCTCCCGCCGTTCCCGGCCCGCCCGGCGGAGCGAGCGCTCCAGGCGCCGGGCCACGACCTCCGGGGTGAATACCCGGGCCGTGCCGTTGCAGGCGGGGCAATCGGCGGTCATGGAGTGCCAGAGGGAGGGCCGGACCCGCTGCCGGGTCATTTCGATCAGCCCCAGTTCGGAGACCGCGAAGGCCTTGGTACGGGCGCGGTCCCGGCCGAGGTGGGCCCGCAGCTCCTGGAGCACCCGTTCCCGGTTCTGCCGGGTCTCCATGTCAATGAAATCGCAGACGATGATCCCGCCGATATCGCGCAGCCGGATCTGCCGGGCGATCTCCCGGGCCGCCTCAATGTTGGTCTTGAGGATGGTCTTCTCGGGATCCCGCTTGCCGGTGTAGCGCCCGGTGTTGACGTCGATCGAGACCAGCGCCTCGGTGGGCTGGATGACGATGTACCCGCCGGTGGGCAGGTCGCAGCGGGCCTTGAAGAGATCCCGGATCTCGTTTTCGATGTCGAACTTGTCGAAGAGCGGGACGTTCTCGTGATACAGGTTGACCCGGGTCAGCAGCTCCGGGTCCACCTGCTTGAGGTAGGTCTCGATCTCGTTGTAGAGCTCCTTCGAGTCCACCTGCAGCGAGTCCACCTTGTCGCTGAACAGGTCCCGGATGATGCCCCGGGTGAGCGAGGTCTCGCGCTGGACCAGCGCAGGCGCGCGGACGAAGGTTTTCTTGCGGTTAATCTTGCGCCAGAGGTTGAGGAGGCTCTCGACCTCCCGCTGGACATGTTCCTCGGTGACCCCCTCGGCCACGGTCCGGACGATCATCCCGCCCGCATCCTTGGGCAGGTACGTCGAGACCATTTCGCGGAGGCGGGAACGGAGTTCCTTGCTCTCGATCTTCCGGCTGACCCCGACGCGGGAGGCGTAGGGCATGTAGACGAGGAAGCGGCCCGGGAGGGAGATCTGCGCCGTCACCCGGCAGCCCTTGGTGCTGATGGGCTCCTTGGTGACCTGCACCAGGAGGGTCTGGCCCTTCTTGAGGATGTCGGAGATGTCGGGCAGCTGGCGCCGGGACCGGACCTCCCGCTGGCGGGGTTCGCCGCCATTGCCCTCGCCCCGGCGGCCGCCGCGACCGCCGCGGGCACCGCCGTTTCCGCCGGCGCCGGCTTCGGGGGCGGCCACCGTCTGGGCGGCCTCGAAGGCCTCGTCCCCCTCCTCGCTGTCGGGCTCCTCGTCCTCCTCGGGTTCGAGGAGGTCGGAGGCGTGCAGGAAGGCGCTCTTTTCCAGCCCTACGTCAACAAAGGCAGCTTGAATCCCGGGCAGGACCGCCTCGACCCGCCCCAGGTAGATGTCTCCCACGCTGCGACGATGATCCGGCCGGTCCACCAGGAGCTCGACCAGGCGATCGTCCTCGAGAATGGCCACGCGGGTTTCCCGCTGGCTCCCGTTGATCAGAATTTCGCGCTTCACGCGTGACACCCTCGAAGGGGCGGCCCGCGGCCCGGGCGTCGAGACGCCCGGGCCAGGCCAGCCCGATCAGTAATGAGAGAGTCCGGTCCTGGGGCGCGCCGATGCGCCCGGCCGACCGGGACCGCCCCGGCATCGGCGGGGTCGCCGAGCGGAGCAAGGAGGCTGAGAAGAGACCAGGGAAGGGCCGCCGGGTGACCCGCGCCCGGCTCCCGCCGGGCCGCAGGGCCGGATCACGATACTGGCGGAGACTGCGAACCACGGGCGGAACGCTCGTTCGACGAGTCCGTTCCGCAAGATCAGGCCGAACCCCACGCAGCCGCGCCCCCGCGAAGAGGACCGCAGCGATTCGATGGATACGGGGACCCAGCCACATCGGAGACATGGGGCAAAGATATGAATTATCGTGGGTTAGAGCAACGGCGGCCGGGAGGCGCCGGGGACTCCGCCGGGCTCTCCCCTGGCCTGCTGGCCGGAATCCGGGCAGTGCCAGACTGCCGGCGCTGGGGGCGGGAGCGCGGAAAGCGCCGCCCGGGACCGGATTACGCGAAGAACCCTGGACCCGCCGGTCGGCTACCCGACGACGTCCCCCAGGATCTGGCGGGCGATGACCATCCGCTGGATCTCGCTGGTCCCCTCCCCGATCTCGCAGACCTTGGCGTCCCGCATCATCCGCTCGACCGGGTAGTCGGTGGTGTAGCCGTAACCGCCGAAGATCTGGACCGCCTTGGTGGTGGCCCGCATGGCCAGCTCGGAGCAGAACAGCTTGGCCATGGCCGCTTCCTTCTTGAAGGGCTTGCCGTTCTGCTTGAGCCAGGCGGCATGATACAGCAGGTGGGTGCCGGCCTCGATCTCCATGGCCATGTCGGCCAGCTGGAAATGGACCCCCTGGAAGGCGCCGATGGCCTTGCCGAACTGCTTGCGGACCCCGGCGTAGCGGAGGGCCTCCTCGTAGGCCCCTTCGGCGATCCCCAGCGACAGGGCCGCGATGCCGATCCGGCCGCCATCGAGGGTCTTGAGGAAGTTGATGAAGCCGTGCCCAGGCTTGCCGAGCAGGTTCTCCTTGGGCACCACGGCGTCCTCGAAGATCAGCTCGCGGGTGTCGCTGGCCCGCCAGCCCATCTTGTCCTCCTTCTTGCCGGCGCGGAACCCGGGGGTCTTCGGCAGGCTGTCGTCGTGCCCGACGCCGACCTTGCGGCAGATGTCGAGGTCGCAGGTTTCCTTGGTCAGGATGAAACTGGTGATGCCCTTGTTGCCCTTCCCCGGCTCGGTCCGGGCGGTGACGACGAAGATCTCCCCGACGCCGGCGTGGGTAATGAAGACCTTGGAGCCGTTGAGCACGAAGTGGTCGCCCTTGTCCACCGCGGTGGTGGCGGTGCCGCCGGCGTCGCTGCCGGCACCCGGCTCGGTCAGCCCGAAGCCCCCCAGGACCTTGCCGGAGGCGAGCAGCGGGACGTAGCGCCGCTTCTGCTCCGCGGTGCCGAAGTCCACGATGGGCGAGGTGCCGAGGTTGGTGTGGGCGCTGATGGTGAGGGCGTGGCTGGCGTCGGTCTTGGCCAGTTCGTGAATGGTCACGTAATAGCTGAGCTGATCCATGCCGGTGCCGCCGAGGTCCTCGGACCAGGGCACCCCGAGGAGGCCGAGCTCGCCCATCTTCCGGATGTTCTCCCACGGAAACGTCGAGGTCCGGTCGAGTTCGCGGGCCACCGGCGCGACGTCCTGCCGGGCGAAGTCGCGCACCATGTCGCGGACCTGGTAGTGCTGCTCGGTGAAATAGAGCGAGAGATCCATGGGTGAAACCCGGCGGAGGCGGTCAAGACCTGGGCGGCCCGAGTGGCCGCCACAGCAGCCGAGAATATAACCGCGGCTCCGGCCGGGCCGGGGTGTTTATCTTTATGCATCATGCCCACACGCCGAGCGCCCCGCATCCCTGCCTGTCAGCTCCTGCTCTCCCTGGCCATCCTGTCGGCGGCATGCGGTGACTCGAGCGGGCCGGGGTCGGGGCCCCCCGGGGCGCTGGTGCTCATGCCGGTGGACAGCGGCTTCGATTTCTCCATCTACCTCACCGCCCCCCCGGGTGACCCGACCCGGGTGATGATCCTCGAGCGCGGGGGGCGGATCCTGCTCCGCAAGAACGGCGTGCGGCAGGACTCGGCCTTCCTCAACCTCACCGGGCTCACCGA
>CAZCVG010000050.1:0-16855 GCA_964501735.1 uncultured Gemmatimonadaceae bacterium
CCAGCCGGAGCTTGGCCGCGAGGTAGGCCTCCATGGTGCCGTGATAGTCCAGGTGGTCACGGGTAAGGTTGGTGAAGATCCCCGCGGCGAAGGCCAGCCCGTCCAGCCGGCCCTGGTCCAGGCTGTGCGAGGAAGTCTCCATGGCCACATGGGTCACGCCCCGCGCCACCAGGCCGGCCAGGGTGGCCTGCAGGTCAATCGGGCCGGGCGTCGTCAGCGAGCCGGCCGTGGACTCGACCGCCGCTCCGCTGCCATCGAAAGCGCCCAGCGTCCCGATGCTGCCGGCCCGTCCCTCCTGGTTGAAGAGGTGGCGGACCAGGGCGGTGGTGGTGGTCTTGCCGTTGGTCCCGGTGACGCCCACCAAGGTGAGTTGACCGCCGGGATCCCCGTACCATGCCCGCCCGAGGCTGACCGCAGCTCGGCGGCCGTCCTCCACCACCAGTTCCGCCACCCCGCTGCCCAGCGGCTGCTCGGTGGCCACCGCCGCGGCGCCCCGTCGCACCGCCTCGGACACGAACTGATGTCCATCCACCGTGGTGCCGCGCACCGCGACGTAGAGCATGCCCGCCCGCACCGCCCGGCTGTCGGCGGTGACGCCGGTGATGACGGGATTGGTGTCCACCGGACCGGCCAGCAACCCGTCCCGGCGGAGGGCGTCGGCGAGGAACTGGAGCGGACGGCCGGTCATTCGGCCCAGAGCGTCACGGTCGCCCCATAGGCCAGGGAATCGCCGGCCTCGGGGATGGTGCGCCGCACCTGGCCCGTGCCGTGCACCGCCACTCGGAAGCCGCGGCGGTGTACCGTGCTCGCCGCCTGGCGGAGCGACAGACCGGCGACGTTGGGCACCGCCCGGGGCCCGGGCGCAACGGCCCGGCCGGACACCGGCAGTTCGAGGATGACCGAGGAGCGGGCTGGCTCCTCGGTGGGCGGCGTGGCGCCCGCGGCCACTCCGGGTGCCGGCGGCGGCCCGCCGAGCCGGCGCCGGTCAATAGCGCTCCGCCGCGCCGCCAGAGCCTCCTCCAGCATGGCGCGGGTGAGCGGGGCGGCGGTCTGCCCGCCGTAGGAGGCGGCGCCCTTGGGATCATCAATCTTCACCACCACCACGAGCAGCGGGTCATCGGCGGGGAAGATGGCGGCGAACGTGGCAGTGTAGCTCCCGGGCACATAGGCCTGCCCGTCGAACCGCAGCGCCGTGCCGGTCTTCCCTACCAGGCTGTAGTTGCTGAGCTGGGCCGATTCCGCCGTACCTCCCTCCTCCACCACCCCGCGCAGGTAGCCACGCAGCGTGCGGGCCACCTGGGGCGACACCACCCGCCGCACCGGCTCCGGCTGGTGGCGCCAGCGCACCGTGCCATCGGCCGAGCGCGTCTCCCGCACCAGCGCGGGCATGAGCAGGATCCCGTCGTTGGCAATGGCCGCGTACGCGGCCGCCAGCTGCACCGGTGTCACCTGGAACTCATAACCCATGGCGATGCTGGCCTTGCTGTAGCCATCCCACCGTTCGGGCGGCCGGAGCGTTCCGCGGGCCTCGGAGGGGAAGATCACGCCGGTGGGACTGCCGAAGCCGAAGTCCCGCATGGCGTCGTACTGCTCCGCCGCGGAGAGCCGCTGGGAAAACTTTCCCATGGCGATGTTGCTGGAGAGCTTGATCGCCTCCGCCAGCGTGAGGTTCCCCGGGACCTTGTGGGTGTCGTGGATGGTGCGCTTGGCGCCCCGCGATGAGACCTCCATGACCCAGATGCCGTTCTCGGCGTACACTTCGTCCGCCGAGTCGACCTTCTGCGCCCCCAGCAGGGCGGCCGCGGTGAACAGCTTGGCGGTCGACCCCGGCTGGAACGGGTCGGTGAAGAAGGTAGGCCGGTTGGCCACCCGCCGGCCGTCGCTGGTAACCCGGGAAGCCAGCGCGAGGAGTTCCCCGGTCCCCGGGTCCATGATGACGATGTCTCCCCCGGCGGCGTGGTACCGGTCCATCGCCTCCTCGATGGCCCGCTCGGCGATCTCCTGCAGCTCGGCGTCCAGGGTCAGCACCACATCCTGCCCCGGCACGGGGTCCTCCACCAGCCGGGACGGGGAGGCGTAGCGCCGGCCCCGGAAGTCCTTGAGGACCACCGCCTGCCCCGGCTCCCCGGTGAGCAGCGAGTCCAGGGCCAGTTCCAGCCCGCTGGCGCCCCGGCCGCTGTCGGCGCGGAGAGATCCGATGACCCCCCTGGCCAGCGGCCCCGCGGGGTAGTGCCGGGCGTAGTTCCCCTCGAGGTGCACCCCGCGCAGGGCGCGCAGTGGCTGGACCTGGAGCCCGCTGTACGGTCCCGCGTACCGGACCCACCGCCGGGACGCGATGTCGCGTGCCACCCGGGCCGGCGGGAGCCCCAGCGCCCGTGCGATGGTCCGGGCATCGCTCGCCCGCTCCCGCAGCTCGTTAGGGGCGATGCCGACGGCGAAGTACTCCTGGGTGACGGCCAGGGCGGTTCCGTTACGGTCGTAGATGCCGCCCCGGCGGGCCGGCAGGACCACCGTCTCCCGCCGGCGTTCCTCCGCCTCGGCCCGCCATTTGGCGCCCTCCACCAGCTGCAGCTGGGCGGCCTTGCCGATCACCGCCAGCGCCGCCAGCAGCAGGCCGGCCTCCAGCAGCGTCAGGCGGGCGGTGAACTTGGCCATGGTTCAGCGACCAGCCGGCAGCCGGTAGAAGAAGATGAACTCCGAGTCGGCGGGGAAATGCAGGCCCAGTTCCCGCTCCGCGCGCTCCCCCAGCACCCGGCGGCTGGTGGCCAGCCGGACCTGGCGCTCCAGCGCCGCCAGCTCCGCCTCCAGCGCCGTGCGCTCCTCCACCAGCTGCCCCACCCGGCCGGCCGTGCCGATGGCCGACGCCTGCCGCGCCTGCATCACCACCGCCGCGGCGAGGAACACGAACAGCCACAGGAGAACCCAGTGGCGGCCCTTAACTCTCGGCGCGCTGGAAGATGCGGAGGGTGGCACTGCGAGCCCTTGGATTGATGGCGATTTCGGCGTCGTCGGGCCGGATCGGCTTGCGCGGGGTGAGCCGCCCGAGCGGCTTGCCCCGGCAGGTGCACACCGGCGACTCGGGCGAGCAGATGCAGGCCCGGCCCCACTCCTGCAGCGCGTGCTTGACGATCCGGTCCTCGCCAGAATGATAACTGATCACGGCAAGCTTCCCACCGGGCACCAGCGCGTCCCGCAGGGCCGGGAGCGCCACCCGGAGCCCGGGGAGCTCGTCGTTCACTGCGATCCGCACGGCCTGGAACAGCCGGGCGAAGTCGCCCGGGCCGCTCCGGGGGCCCAGCACCGCCCGGATGGCGTTGACCAGGTCATCGCTGGTCTCGAAGGGACGGGTGCCGCGGCGGCGGAGGATCTCCCGGGCCAGCCGCAAGGCATGGCGCTCGTCGCCATACTCCGCGAAGACCCGCCGCAGCTCGAGCTCGGGCGCGTCATTGAGGAAGTCCGCCGCGGTCTCCCCGTCCTGGCTCATGCGCATGTCCAGCGGCGCCCCGGGCCGGAAGCTGAAGCCCCGGCCCTCCTCATCCAGCTGGTGCGAGGAGACCCCGAGGTCGAGGAGGATCAGGTCAGGGCGGAACTCCCCGATGGCGGCGAGGGCCTGCGGGCTGGCATATGGGGCCTGGAGGTACCGCATCCGCTCCTGGCCCAGCCGGTTCCGTGCCGCCGCGAGCGCGGCCGGATCGCGGTCAATTCCCAGCACCTCGGCTCCGGCGGCCCGGAGGATCTCGGCGTGGCCGCCGCCCCCCAGCGTGCCGTCCACCGCCCGGCCGCACCCCTCGGCGAGGGCGCGAACCGCCTCCGGGAGCACCGGGACGTGGTAGGAGGTCGCGCTCATGCCAGGCCGCTCCCCGCGAGAAAAGACGGCACCCCGCCCGCTGCTGCGGACGGGGTGCCGGGAAGAACGGGGCTGACGGGGCTCGAACCCGCGACCTCCGCAGTGACAGTGCGGCACTCTAACCAAGCTGAGCTACAGCCCCCTGCTGCGGGCGAGCAATATAGAGAGGGGCTCCGGGAGACGGTAGTGGGCGGCGGCGTCCCGGCCCCCCCGCCCGGCGGGGAGCCGCTCCAGTCTCGGCGCGCGCTCCCCGCCCAGCCAGCCGGTTCGGTGTGGCCTACTTGCAGTAGACCCGCACCATGGACGCCGTCCTCGGCTTGAGGCCGGCGAGATACTGGAGCAACCGGGCCCGGGGGTCCGCCTGGGCCACATAGGAACTCGCCGCAGCGAGGGCCGCCTCGGCCTCCGTGGTGAGCGATTCCACCTGGCGCGCCAGGTCGCACGACTTCTGCTTTTCCGCCTCGGTATCCAGCCCGCTGATGATATTCACCAGGGAGAGGCCGAGGAAGTGATTGGCGATCGGTGCATAGCGCCCCGCCGGGTCGGCCAGCTGAATAACCCGGCGGAGGCCCGACGCCGCGCCCGCAAAGTCCTGCTGCGGCGGCTGCAAGAGCGGGAGCGTCCCGTTCAGCAGCAGCCCCGCCGCGCCCTCCCGGGCCTGGGCGTCCCCGTAGCGGGCCGCGAACTCGAGGAACGGCATCGCTTCGGCGTAGAGCTTGTTGTCCTGCCGGGTCTTGGCCTCCTGCAGGGCCAGCCCCACGGCGGAGGCGGTGTCCACCTTGAGCAGGTGGTTCATCGCCACCAGCAGGCTGTCGGACATGCCCAGCTGCGAGAACGCCCCCGTCACCTGCTGGAGGATCGTCAGGTTCTCGGGGAACTTCTGCAGCGCCCGCGACGACCACCGGACCAGGCGCGCCGTGTCGGGCCTCTGGCTCGCAGTGACCAGGAACTTCACGTAGAACGTGCTGTCGGCCCGGGTCGAGTCGAGGGCGATGATCTGCTCCAGGTCGTCCAGCGCCCCGGTGTAGTTCTCCCGGAAGATCCGGGCGTTGGCCCGCAGCTCGATGAGGTCGATGTTGGTCGGGTCCAGCTCCAGGCCGTCGTTGGCCACTTCCTCGGCGATCTCGGGCTTGCTGTAGGAGAGGAACTTCTTGAACGCCAGTTCCCGCAGCGGCTGGTTGGTCGGGGCGATGAGCAGCATCTGCTTCAGCGCTTCAATGGTGCCCGCCGTGTCGCCGGCCACTTCCCGGCCCGCCGCCAGCTGGGTCCATGCTGCCAGGCTGAGCGGATCTCCCGACACCGCGGCCTGGAAGAACTGCATGGCCTCGGCGCTGTCGGCCTTGCGGCCGCGGGCCAGGGCCAGCTGTCCCAGGCAGTAGTTGGCCAGGCCGTGGCGGGGCATCGTGGCCAGCGCCTTCCTGGCCGCCTGGGCCGCCTTGTCCGGGGCATTGCGGGTCTGGTCCACGCAGGCCTTGGCATCCCCGAACGCCTTCAGGGCGAGGGCGAATCCGTCGCTCACCTTGGATCCGAGATCGCCCAGCGGTTGCGAGGCCGCCTGGGTCAGCGTCACCACGTTGCCGGCTTCGTCGTTGAGGCCGGCCAGGCGGGCGGTGACGGTGTACTGGCCGGCCTGGTTCCGGGTCAGGGTGGACGCCACCATCAGCCGGGCGTTCAGGGCCTGGGCCAGGTTGCGGGCCGGCAGCGCCGACAGGATCGCATCGGCCGGGTACCCGAACTGCACCAGCGCCTCGTTCATGTCGGCCCGGCTGATCACCCGGTAGTCCGACCCGGTCATCTTGTCCATCCGGGTCCGGATGCCTTCGCCAATGGTGACCGCGGACACCGAGTCGCGGGCATTGAAGGTGTGCGGGTTGCTGACCAGGACGCGGGGCGCGGCGGTTGTCGTCTGCGCCGGTCGCCGCGTGGGAATCTGCGCCGAGAGGACCGACGTCCCGGTGGCGAGCAGGGTCATTAACAGCAGACGGGCCAGTCGCATCAACGATCTCCGCATTGTTGGTGACTCGGAACGGTCCGCTGGAGCGGCCGCGCCGGCATGGATCTCAAGTGGGCGAAGAGGGATTCGAACCCCCGACATCCTGCGTGTAAGGCAGGCGCTCTGGACCAGCTGAGCTATTCGCCCGACGGGCTCGCCCGCCCGCCGGCCAAGCGGGAGGCGACCGGCCGGCGGAAACTTGCACAGCGGGGCTAGAGTGCGATTCCCAGCGGGAAGAGCACGCAGTACCCGAGTACGAGCAACGCCGCCGCCCCCGTGGTACCCCCGGCCTGCAGCCACATGTATCCAGCGAGCAGGGAGACGATGGCGGCCCCCAGGAGCAGGACATTGCGGGGGCCGAACCGGAGCTGCCGCCCGGGAGCGCTGGAGTCGGAACTTGGCATGGGGGTTGAGCTTACTGCCTCGCTGCCCCGGGGTCAACTTCCCGCCCGGCCGGCTCCACCCCCTCCACTGGGCCATCCGGCTCCGGAACCGGCCATCCGAGGTCCAGGGCCGCCCGGCGGGGCGCGTCGCGCCGCTTCCGGTTCCAGGCCACGGCAAGGACACTGAGGGCCACCACCAGCCACAGTCCGCCCGCCGCCAGCCAGGTCAGGAGGCTGTAGCGCCGCCGCAGGCCCTGGTGCCAGGCCCGCTCGAAGCCGCTCTCGGTGAGCCCGGTCTCCCGTTCAAGGACCCCATAGAACGTCGCCCCGGGCACCAGGCCCCCGACCACCCGCTCGAGGGCCCCCTCCGGCTGCCGCCGGGACAGCTCCAGCACGGCGCTTGCCGCCAAGGCGTAGGCGAGGTCCGCGGTCGCCGCCGAGCTCCTCAGCATGGCATCCAGCTGCGGCAGCGTGGGCAGCCGTCCCGCCGCGACCGCCAGGTTGAGCTCGAGGGTGGCGAAGCGTTCCAGCTCCCCCGACGCCCAGGCGGCGTAGCCCTCATCGAACCAGAGGGGGGTCCGCGTCCGGACCGCCTCCCGCAGTACCAGGTGGGCTACCTCGTGCCGGAGGGTGCGGGACAGGTCGGGGAGGTCGGCCCGGAGGTAGATCCGCCGGGCGCTGGGAATGGTGACGCCGGCACCCCATCCGGGGGCCCGGCCCCGGGTGAGCCGGGCCAGGGCGGCGGAATCGGGCGCCAGCACCAGGGTGAATGGCGGAGGCGTCCGCCGGCCCAGGCCGGGCCAGTCAACCGGGCGCTCCGCCTGCTCCGCCAGTCCCACCGCCAGGGCCCGGAGCTCGGGTGGCGCCACCACCGAGACCTCCCCTACCTGGATGGCGAGGGAATCGGCGAACAGCAGGGCGAGCAGGGGGAGCAGCACGGCGGATCACGGGCCGGAACAGGAGGGAACCGGGGCCGCCTAACGTGGAGGTTCCCCACCGCCGGCGGTGAGGTCCAGCATTTCCTTGCAGCGCTTGCCCCAGGGATTGAACTTGTTGGCCTTGAACCCGTCGCTCCAGGCCGCGGCGGCCCCCTCCTTCTCCCCGCTGAACCACTGGGCCCGGCCCAGCTCGTAGTAGGCCTCGATCAGGTTGGGTCCCAGCTGCAGGGTCTTCTGGAGGAAGGTGACGGCGTCCTCGAACATCTCCCGCTCGAGGTAGACCAGGCCCAGGTAATAGTGGGCGTAGAGGGTGGCCTTGCGGTCGTTGTCCAGGCGGATGGCCTTCGAGAGATGCTCGATGGCCTCGCCGAAGATCCGCTTCTTGAGGCAGATGTACCCGACGTTGATCCGGGCCAGCGAATTGGCCGGCTCCTTCATGAGCACCTTGGAGAAGGTGCCCAGCGCGTCGTCGTAATCCTCGTGCAGCATCTGGGCCCAGCCCAGGAGCGACTGGGCCTGGATCTCCGAGGGCGCCAGGGTCAGCGCCTTGCTCAGCGACTGGATCGCCCCGGCGTAATCCCCCAGGGAGATGAGGCTCCAGCCCTTCTCGATGTAGGTCGAGGCCCCGAGGTGATCCTGCTGCACCACCGGCCGCGCCCCGGTGAACTGCGGCGCCGGCGCCGCCTCGGTGCTGGCCGCGGTCTGCTTGTACTTGTCCACCAGCTGGCGGATCTCCTCCTTCACCGCCGTCAGCTCCGCCAGCGCGGTGTCCACCCGCTTGAAGTAGGCGATGATTTCCCGCTTGACCGCCTCCCGCTCGGCCGAGGTGGCGGCACGGTCCAGCCGGGCCGCGATGTCGCGGTACTGCTCGCGATAGGCCGTGACCAGCGGTTCGGGCGCGGGGGCGTCGCTCACGGCAGGGCCTCCTCGAGGGCCAGCCGCTCCTCGCTGGAGAGGAGCCGCCCGGCGTTGAGCACCACGATGGTCCGCCCCGGGCGGGTGATGATCCCGCTGATGTACCTGGCGGCCAGGCCCCGGACCATGGGCGGGGGCGTGGCGATGGTGCGGGTATCCACCCGCAGCACCTCCCGCACCTGGTCCACCACGACGCCCACGTGCTGGTCGTCCACGTGGACGACCATGACCCGGGTCTCCTCCTTGACCGGCGCCTCCAGCGAGAGCCGCTTGCGCAGGTCCACCAGCGGCACCACCCCGCCGCCGTAGGGCACCACGCCCTCGAGAAACTCCGGGGACTGGGGCAGCGCGGCCGGCGCCTCGTATCGCAGGATCCGCTCCACCTGGACGATGCTCAGGGCGAACTCCTGCGACCCGAGACGGAAGATCACGAACTGCAGTTCATCGCCACTCACGTTCCCTCCTCCGCCTGGTCCCAGCGCTCGGCCAGCCCATCGAGATTGAGAATCGGCACCCAGCCGTCGGCCCGCCGGACGGCGCCGCTGGCCCACGCCTGCAGCCCGGCGTGGTCGGGCACCGGCACGACCGACCCGCCCGGCGCCGCGTCGATCTCCTCCACCTCCAGGGCGACCTCCCGCCCGCCCACGCTGGCAATCACCAGCATGCTGCCGCTGGAGGATTCCGGCATGCGGCCGCCGAGGAGCGCTCCCAGATTGAGCAGCGAGAGCATCCGGCCCCGGGCCTGGATCACGCCGCGCAGCGCCGGAATCCGGCCCGGGACGGGCTGGTAGGCGCCGGGCTCCAGGACCGCCACGACCTGCCGGAGCGGGAGGCCGCAATGGTGGGCTCCGGCCCGCACATAGAGCAGCTGCTCGGCACTCATCGCCTGGGCACCTCCCTGAGCAGCGACCCGGCGCGGTCGGCGATGGCGCCGAGCGGCAGCACGAGGTCGGCCCCGCCGGCTTCCAGGGCGGCCCCGGGCATGCCGTAGATGGTGGCGGTGCCGCGGTCCTGGGCGATGCCGACCCCGCCGGCGTCGTGGATGGCGCGCAGGCCGGCGGCACCGTCCCGCCCCAGGCCGGTCAGCACCACACCGACCACCGCCGGCCCGAAGGCCTGGGCCACCGAGTGGAACAGCGGATCGGCCGCCGGGCGGACGCCCCAGACCGGCGCCTCCTGGTCAAGCGAGAGCCGCAGCATCCCGGCCTCGGCCACGAGTCTCATATGATAATCGCCGGGCGCGAGGTAGGCGGTGTCGGCTCTCACCTCCATGCCATCCTCGGCCTCGACCACGGTGAGCGCCGACAGCCCGTTGAGCCGTTCCGCCAGGCTCTTCGTGAATCCCGGCGGCATGTGCTGGACGATCAGCACCGCGCTCTCCAGGCCGGCGGGCAGCCCGGGCACCAGTTCGGCCAGGGCCCGCGGGCCCCCCGTGGACGCGGCGATCGCGAGGATCCGGCGCGCCGCGCCGGAGGCCCGGACCCCGGGAAAGGCCCCGCTGGTGCGTGGCCGGGCCAGGACCGGCACCCGGCGGATGTCGGCCGCCACGGCGGCCCGCAGGGCCTCGAGCAGCCGGGGCGCGATCCGCAGGGCCGAGAGCCGGCCGCCCTTGCCGTCCTCCTTGGGCACCAGCTCGACGGCGCCGAGTTCGAGGGCCCGGATGGAGCCGGCGGACCCATGGCCCGCATGGGCGCTGACCACCACGATCGGCCGGGGGGCTTCCGACATGATGTAGCCGATGGCCTCAAGGCCACCCAGCCCCGGCATTTGCAGGTCCATCGTGATGAGGTCCGGCTGCAGGGCGTGCACCTTCTCGAGCGCGTCCACCCCGTCGGTGGCGCTGCCCACCACCCGGAACTCGCCCGAGCCCGCCACCACCTCGCTGACCAGGCGGCGGAAGAACGCGCTGTCGTCCACCACCAGCACGCCCGGCAGCTCAGAGGACCTGTTCATTCTTCCCCACTGACCGGACCCGGACCGTCCCGGTAGCCACCTCGAACCACACCGACCGTCCCTGCCCTCCCCCGACCAGCTCCCCGACCACGGGGATGGCGTGACTGGTGAGCACTTCCCGGGCGGCGATCAGGTTGCGATCCCCCATCTGGATGGAGCCGGCGGGCGCGATGTTGGCGAACATGGCCGCGCCGCCCACCAGGCGGGCCGTGAGCCGCCGCCGGTCGGCCCCCAGCCCGGCCATGCGCTCCAGCAGCGCGGGCACCGCGGTCTGGGGGAAACGCCCGGGGTTGTCGCTGCCCCGGCTGAGCGAGCGCGAGGGGAGGAGGATGTGGGCCAGGCCGCCGACTCGGGCGGCCGGGTCGTGCAGCAGGATGGCCACGCAGCTGCCCAGACCCAGGGTGACCAGGACCGACTCGCCATGCGCCGCCTGCAGGTCCGCCACGCGCACCAGGAGTTCCGGGGCCGTCACGCGATCTTCCGGTAGATCCGCTCGCGCGGCTCCAGCAGGGCGTAGCGGTGCCGGGCCGCTCCGAAGATCGTCTCCACCTTTCCCAGCAGCAGGATGCCGTCGCTGGCGAGGGCATCCGCGAACACATTCATGAGCCGTTCCTGGGTGTCACGGTCGAAGTAGATGACCACGTTGCGGCAGCACACCAGGTCGTAGCGGGCGACCGGCGGGGTGTCGCGCGTCAGGTCGAAGGCGCGGATCTCGACCAGCCGCCGCACCTCCGGACGGATCTCCAGTTCCTCCTCACCCGTCCCCACCACCGTGCAGTGCCGCCCGGGAATCGCGGGGTCGGCCTCGCTGAAGGCCCGCCGGGGATACCGCGCCACCCGGGCCCGCTCCAGGGACCGCCGGTCAATGTCGGTCGCATCGATCCGGACCCGCGAGACCCAGCCGGGCTGGCCCAGGCGGGTCAGGACGTCGGTCACCAGCATGGCAATAGTGTAGGGCTCCTCGCCCGAGGCGCAGCCGGCGCTCCACACCCGGAGCTGCCCCTGCCGCCCGCGCAGCAGGTCGGGGAGCAGCTGCTCGCCCAGCCAGTCCCACGCCTCGCGGTTGCGGAAGAACTTGGTGACGTTGATGGTCAGGGCGTCGAGCAGCCGGTCGAACTCCTCGGGCCGCTGGTCCAGGAGCGCCACGTAGTCGCCGTAACGGTGCACCCCGCAGGCCCGCATCCGCACCGCGATGCGCCGGCGCAGGCAGCGGTCCTTGTACGCCCCGATATCGAGGCCGGCCCGCCCCGCGATCCGCTCGGCCAGCGCCGCGAACCCGGCGTCATCGGGCGCGATCACGCGCTGGCATCCAGGGTGTCGAGGTTGGCGCGCGCCAGCTGGTGGCTGGGGTTGAGCTCCGTCACCCGGCGCCAGCAGGCCCGGGCCCGTTCCCGGTCCCGGCGCTTGTAGGCGATGTTGCCCATCTTGAAGTACAGGTCGTCCCCCAGCGACGGATTCAGCTTGGCCGCCCGCTCGTAGGCCTCGAACGCGTCGTCGAACCGCCCCGCCCGGTAGAGCAGGTCGCCGAGATTCTTGGAGACCGGCGCCAGGGTCGGGTCCTGTGCCAGCGCGGTGCGGAGCAGCAGTTCCGCGCTGGCGAGGTCACCGGCCAGCTCGGTCAGGACCGCGTGGTTGTTCTTGAGCACCGCGTTGCCGCCGTGGGCCTCGACCCCCTGCTCCGACACCTCGAGCGCCGCGACCAGGTCGCCCTGGCAGGCAGTGGCCAGCGCCATGGCCCAGAACCAGGTCGGCGGGCGGGGGCGGTCGCCCAGCAGCTCGGCGGCGCGCTGCAGCCGGCCGAGGGCCACCTCCGCGTCGTTGCGCTTGAGGGCGGTCACCCCCCAGCCGATCATCACCCGGGCATCGTCCCGGGCCCGCGAGGCGGCCTCGGCGTAGGCGGCCTCGGCATCGGCCAGGCGCCCCAGCTGCTCGTAGGCGAAGGCCAGGTTGTGGTAGCTGGAGGCCTTGCGGGCTCCCCGCTCGATGGCCTCCTGCAGCGCGTCCACCGCCTCCTGCCAGCGGGCCTGCTTCAGGGCGATGAGCCCGAGGTAGTAGGAAGCGTGCGGCTCGGTGGGCCGGAGGTCCGCCACCCGGCGGAACTCGCGCAGCGCCTCGTCCAGCATCCCGGTCTTGTAGAAGGCGATGCCGAGGTTCTGGTGCTCCTGGATGCGCACGTCGTTGGCCCGGGGCGCCTCCGGCCGGGCCGAGGTGCCCACCCGCCGCACGTAGCCCGCGGTGATCAGCCCGAACATCGCCTGGGCGGCCTCGAACTCGATCAGCGAGCACTCGTCAATCACCTGCTGCACGTCCCGGGTGCCGTCGAGCAGCGGGATGATGCGCTCCTGGGCCGGCGAGAGGCCGACGTCATCGGTCGGCGGGTGGGCCGGGTCAATGGCGAAGATCAGGTCGAAGCTGGGGATCTTCTTCTCGATCTGGCTCCACTCGTCCACCCGGCGGGCGCCCTCCAGCAGCAGCGACTCCGGGTTGATCGAGACCGTGAAGACCTGGCCCTCGGGCTTCACCCCGGCCTCGAAGTTGAACGTCCCCTGCACCCAGGTGAACAGGTGGAACACCGCCTCCTCGATCTGCAGCGCCAGCAGGCGCTCCAGCTCCCCGCGCTCGAGCGCCCCGGTCTCGATCAGGATGTCCCCCAGCCGCCGCTCGCGGTGCTGCTCCTGCAGCCGGATGGCATGATCCAGCTGCTCGGTGGTGACCAGCTGGTTCTTGCGCAGCAGGTCGCCGATGCGGTCGCGCCGGTTGACGATCGAGGCGTAGCAGATCCGGCCCTCGTCGAAGAAGATGTAGCCGAAGTTCTGGCGGTCGGCGACCGCCAGGCAGCCGGTCTTCTTGCCCAGCGCCAGCAGCTGCAGCACGTCGGGGAGACTGGCCTCCTTGAGGCTGCCCTTGATGGCCATCAGCGCAGCTCCTCGATCATGCGGTCGGCGGCGTCAGGCCAGTCCCAGATGGTCTTTTCCCGGCTGCGCAGGCTGCCGGTGGGCGACAGCAGCCCGCTGGTGCGGGCACTGCTGGTGCGCCGGGTGGGGCCGGCCGGAGTGCCCTCGAGGACCCGCCGGGCGATCCCCGCGTTGGGCCGCTCGCCCTCCGAGTCGGCCGCCGCCACCACCCGCTGCACCAGTCCCTGCAGCGCCCGCACCGACTCCACCGGGCGGGTGGCCAGGTAGGCGGTGAGGTCGGGATCGGCCTCCCCGCCCCGCTCCCGCAACAGCCGGGCGGTGATCACCTCGCGGATGTCCCGGTCCGGCGGCGGCAGCTCGACCACCAGGCCGGCCTCGAGCCGGGTGCGCAGGCGGGTCTCGATGCCTTCCATTGCCTCCGGCGGCACCGCCGAGGTGAACACCATCTGCTGCCCGCTTTCGGCCAGCAGGTTGTAGAGCCAGAACAGCTCCTCCTGGGTGCGGTCCTTCCCGGCCAGGAGGTGCACGTCGTCGAGCAGCAGGGCGCCCACCCGGCGGTAGCGGGCCCGCCACCAGGCCACCCGGTCCCGGTCAATGGCCTTGATGAGGTCGTCCACGAAGTCCTCGGCCCGCAGGCAGGCGACGACCAGCCCCGGCCGGGCGAGGGCGTTGCCCACGGCGTGGAGCAGGTGGGTCTTGCCCACCCCGTTCCCGCCCACGATGACCAGCGGGTTGTAATGCCCGCCCGGGTCGCCCAGAACCGACCGCACCGCCCCCAGCGCCTCGCGGTTGGCGGCCGATTCGGCGAACTCCTCCAGCCGCCACAGCGGCGAGGGCCCCGACGGCGGGCTGAGCCCCTCCCGCGCCTTGGCCACCTCCGCTTCCGCCTCCTTGAGGCGGTCGGGGTCCTGGAACACCGGCCGGGCGCTCATGGTGGAATCGAGCTCGCGCGCTTCCTCGCCCAGCTCCTTGAGCCGGGCGATATCGTCCTCGTAGTCCTGGAGGGCCGCCTCGGGATCCACCGGCGCCTCTCCCTGCAGCAGCCGCTGCAGCCGCTCGGTGCGGAATCCCTCCCCTTCCCAGCGCACCACTGCCTCGGCGACGCGGCCCCGCCACGCTTCCACCTGCCGGGCCACTGCGGAGGAGATTTCGGAGAGGAAGGCGCCGAACTCGTCGCCCCCGCCCAGCGAGATGGGCGCCTCGACCGCGGGGGCCGGGGCCGCCGGCGCGGCTGGGGCCTCGCCCGGCGGCGTGGAGCTGGCGGCGGCGGCCGGCGCGGATGCCGGTGGGGGTCCGGCCGCCTCGGCCTGGGGCGCGGCCCGCACGGTGGCCGGCATGGTACGAGCCAGCACCGCCCGGGCCTCGGCCGAGGTG
Source organism: uncultured Gemmatimonadaceae bacterium (assembly GCA_964501735.1). Classification (GTDB taxonomy): domain Bacteria; phylum Gemmatimonadota; class Gemmatimonadetes; order Gemmatimonadales; family GWC2-71-9; genus JADJOM01. The sequence continues at coordinate 14,319 of CAZCVG010000050.1, forward strand.
AGCGGCGCCTCGCTCACCGCCTGGAAGGCGATGAGCCGGTTGAAGGCGCCGATCAGCTCGCGGATGCTGCCGATGGGCAGCGCCGCCACCGCCTCGATCACGCTGGAGTCGAACCGGGTTTTCCGCTCCTCGGACTGGCGCCGGAGGATGGCCACCCGGGTCTCGTAGTCGGGCCCCGCGATGTCGATGACCAGCCCGCCGGCGAAGCGCTGGATGAGCCGCTCGTCCAGGGCCTCGATCTCGTTGGGGGGCCGGTCGCTCGAGAGCACGATCTGCTGCCCCGAGGTCAGCACGGCATTGGTGAGCCGGAGCAGCTCGGCCTGCATCTCGCGCCGGTGGGTGAGGAACTGCACGTCGTCCACCAGCAGGAGGCCGGTGTCGCTGTAGCGGTGGCGGAAGGCCTCGCTCTGCCCCGCCGCGATGGCGGCGTGGAAGGCCTCGATGAACTCGTCCAGCGTCAGGTACTCGACGGTCAATTGCGGGTTGATCTCGAGCGCCAGGTGGCCGATGGCCATCAGCAGGTGGGTCTTGCCCAGCCCCGAGCCGGCGTACACGAACAGCGGGTTGTACACCGCCCCCGGGGACTCGGCCACCGCCCGTGCGGCCGTCACGGCGAGGCGGTTGGCGGCGCCCACGACATAGGCGTCGAAGCGGTGCCGGGGATTGAGGCGGGTCATCAGGCGGCCCCGGCGCCCCCAGCGGCCAGCCGCTTCAGGACCAGCTCGGAGATGCCCTTGAGGGTCTCGAACACGCCCGCGCCCCGCACCGCGTCGGCGGGGAAGCTGCGATGCCCGCGGAAGTTCAGCGCGTCGTCCAGGTCGGTGGGGGTGAGGATCAGGTCGGCCGGGAGGTCCTGCTTGTTGTACTGCAGGACCACCGGGAAGTTGCGCACGTCCACGCCCTGCCCCAGCAGGTTGGCCTGGAGGTTCTGCAGGCTCTCGATGTTGTCCTCCAGCCGCCGGGCCTGGCTGTCGCCCACGAAGACCACCCCGTCGGCCCCTTGCAGCACCAGCTTCCGCGTGGCGTTGTAGTAGACCTGCCCGGGCACGGTGTAGAGCTGGAAGCGGGTGGTGAAGCCGCTGATCACGCCGAGGTCAATCGGCAGGAAGTCGAAGAAGAGCGTGCGGTCGGTCTGGGTGGCCAGGCTGACCATCCGCCCCCGGCGGGCCTCGGGGACCCGGCCGTAGATGTACTGCAGGTTCGTGGTCTTCCCGGACCGTCCCGGGCCGTAGTACACGATCTTGCAGGTGATCTCGCGGGTCGTGAAGTTGACGAGGGACATGGGCTATCGTCCGAAGAGCGAACGGAGGCTCGCGTTGAGTTCACGCTCGAAGTCGGCGGCCAGCACTTCCCGGCGGGGCTCATCCGTCACCGGCGCGGCCGCGGCCAGGTCCTGCACCATCTGGTCGAAGAACACGTTTACCAGCCCCAGCTTGGTCTCGGTGCCGAAGACCACCAGCGCCACCCACCGGCCCCGCGGCGTGTCGAACCAGGCCAGCAGGTGGGCCTGTCGCTGGCCCTGGTGGGCGACGGTCCGGAACGGCGTCCAGCCGACCTGGAGCGCCAGCTCGGTGCTGGAGGCGACGATCCCGGCGCCCAGCGCAGCCGCCGCCATCAGGTCCAGCGCCCCCACGAAGCCGTGCTGCGCAATCACCTGCCCCGAGGAAGTCATCAGGAGCGCCAGCCGGGCCGAGGATTCCTCCACGAACGTCCGCAACGGCGGGATCACCCAGGGTTCGATGGCCTGCATCAGCGCAGACGCTCCGCGGTCCGCAGCATCTCCAGGCGCAGCAGCCCGAGCGGCACGTCCCGCCCCGCCACCGCCACCAGCAGCAGGTCGGCCGCCGGCGCAATGAGCAGGGCGCCATCGTCGCCCTGGAGGTGGAGGAAGCGCGGCACCCCGAAGCCGCTCTTGCCCGACAGCTCGGCGGCCCGGCTGGCGAGGGTCGCCGACACCGCGGCGAGCGCCCCGCCCTTGAGCCCGCCGATGAGCGACTCGGCCACCACCAGGCCGTCTTCCCCCGAGACCACCAGCGCGCCGCGAATCCCGCGCAGCCGGGTGAGGGCGTCGAGCAGGGGGGCGTACTGAGGGGTCATCGGACCCGCTCCAGCCAGGCCCGCGCCGCCGTGGCGGCGCGGTCGGCGAAGAAGCTCAGCTGCCCGGCCGGCAGCCCGGCGTCCATGGCGGCCAGCAGGCTGGTGTCGCTACTGGGATTGAGGAGGCAGGCGCTCACCTCCGGCCCCTCGACGGTAAGGTGGGTCCAGTCGCCCAGCTCGAGCAGCCGCGCCGCCCGGCCCGCTTCGCGGGTCGTGGCGCCCAGCAGCGCCGCCGCCTCATCGCTCACATTGCGGCCGTCCGGGGCGGCGAGCCCGCCTCCCAGCCTGAGTCCGTCCTGGTCTACCAGGAGCAGCCGGTCCTGGGACCCTTCCAGCCCCGCGAACGGCTCCCCCTGCGACGGCGCGGCCGCACCCGCTGGAGGAGCCGCCGCCACGGGCGGTTCCGGCAGCGGGGTGTCCCAGATCTCGCGCCCGCCGGC
>CAZCVG010000051.1:0-16831 GCA_964501735.1 uncultured Gemmatimonadaceae bacterium
TCTTCATCAACATCGGGATGTGGTTCGAGCGCTACGTGATCATCGTCTCCAGCCTCGGCAACGACTACATCCCCTACGCCTGGGCCGTGCTCACGCCGACCTGGGCCGACTGGGGCATCCTGGCCGGGTCCTTCGGCTGGTTCAGCATGTGGTTCCTGCTGTTCGCGCGCACCTTCCCGGTGGTGGCGATCCAGGAAATCAAGGAGCAGATCCCGATGCCCAGGCTCCGCCAGGGAGGCCACTGATGGCCGCCCCCGTTCCTGGCGTGCTCGCCAGCTTCGAGCACATCGACGCCGCCTGCGACGCCATCCAGGCGCTCAGGGCCCAGGGCCGGCGCGACTTCACGGTGTACTCCGCCGCGCCCAACCACGAGCTGGAAGAGGCCCTCGGCATCACCAACAGCCCGGTCCGGCTGTTCACCCTCATCGGCGGCGTGACCGGCGTGCTGGCCGGCATCGGGATGACCTTCTGGATGTCGCTCGACTGGCCCCTCCTGGTGGGCGGCAAGCCGATCGCCACCGCGCCCCCCTACGTGGTGTTCATGTTCGAGCTCATGGTGCTCCTGGGCGCCCTGTCCACGGTGGCCGGGGTGGTGATCCTCTCGCTGCAGAAGCCGACCACCGGCCTGGCCTACGACGGCCGCTTCAGCGATGACCGGATCGGCATTTTCGTGCCCTGCGCCGCGGCCGACCAGGCGGGCATGGAGCGGATGTTCCGCGACGCCGGATCGGTGGAGGTGCGGCATGCGGCGTAAGCTCCGGGCCGCCCTCGCGGCCGCCGCCCTGCTGGGCGCCACCGGCTGCGACTACTACTACAACGACATCCCGTCACCGGATGACCTGATGCACCTGGTGCCGTGGTTCGACGCGATGATCAAGCAGCCGGCGGTCCACCCCTACCAGCGGGCCGACATTCCCCGCTACACGGTGGCCGGCACGGTGCCCATCACCGGCGGCGAGGCCGACTGGTCGGCCGAGTGGGGCGTGGGCAACACCACCACCGCCGACCGCCTGGCCAACCCGCTCGCGGGCCAGCCCGCCTCGGCTCGGGGCGACACCTTGTACCACACCTACTGCGCCGTCTGCCACGGGCAGGCCGGCGCCGGCGACGGGCCGGTGGGGCCGAAGGTAGCCGCCCCGTCGCTGCTCACCGACCGGGCCCGCGGCTACAGCGACGGGTACCTCTACAGCATCATCCGGTTCGGGCGCGGGGTCATGCCCCGCTACGGCGACAAGGTGCGGGGCCAGCCCCGGTGGGAGGTCGTGAACTACGTCAGGAAGCTGCAGGCGGCCGCGGCCGCGCCCGCGGCCCCCGGAGGAGCCAGGTAAATGAGCACCACGCTTGTGCGGGACAAGCTCGCCCAGCGTTCCCTGACCGGGCGCTACGGGCTGTTCGTCGGGCTGGGCACTGCCCTCGCGGTGGTCGGCCTCGCCGTCCTGGCCGTGGCTCTCACGGGGGAGCACGCCGACCGGGCCTGGCACCTGTTCCACGTCAACTGGGTCTACTTCACCGGGCTCACCGGCGGGAGCTTCGCCTTCGTGGCGGTCCAGAAGATCACCAAGGCCAAGTGGTCCGGCCTGATGATCCGCTTCGCGGAGGCGGCGCCGTTCTTCTTCTTCCCGGTGTCCTTCATCGGCTTCCTGGTCATCTTCACGGCCGGGTACCACCACATCTTCCCCGAGATGCACGGCCTGGGGCACGGCAAGGAGGTGTGGCTCTCCCACGGATTCATGTTCACCCGGCTGGCCATCGGGCTGGGACTGCTCTACTGGGTCGGCGCCCAGCTGGTGCTGGCGGACCTGCTGCCCGACCTCGAGGAGGTGAAGGGCCAGGCCGATGGCCGGCGGCGCCGGCTGTTCGACCGCCTGACCCAGGGCTTCGATGCCTCCGGCGCCGGCCTGGCCCGGAACGAGGCCCGCATCGCTGCGCTGGCCCCGGTCTACGTGGTGCTCTACGCCGTGGTGTTCACCATGGTGGCCTTCGATACCATGATGGCCCTGCAGCCCCACTGGTTCTCCAACCTGTTCGGCGGCTGGTACTTCATGGGGTCGTTCCTCGGCGCCCACACCCTGCTGGCCCTCACGATGCTGTACGGGCGGCACGAGATCGGCATCGCCGAGTTCATCAGCCCCAAGCAGCGCCACGACCTGGGCAAGCTGGTTTTCGGGTTCTCGGTGTTCTGGACCTACCTGATGTGGTCGCAGTTCCTGGTCATCTGGTACGGCAACCTGCCCGAGGAGACCGGCTTCGTGTTTGCCCGGCTCTGGGGCGAATGGCGCCCGATCGGCACCATGGTGTTCCTGGGGATGTTCGTCATCCCGTTCATCGGCCTGCTCGGTGTGGCGCCCAAGAAGACCCCGGTGACCCTCGGCCTGTTTACCGCCATCAGCCTCGTGGCGCTCTGGCTGGAGCGCTACCTCATGGTCATGCCATCAGTGACCGAAGCAGCCGGCCCGGTCTTCGGCTTGCCGGAGTTCGGCCCGACCGCCCTGTTCGCCGGGCTCTTCCTGCTCTGCTACGGCCTCTTCGGCCGCACCTTTCCCATGGTGAGCCCGCGGCTGGCGGAGATCACCCTCAATCGCGAACGCGGCCACGGCCACCCCGAGGTGACCGGCGAGTTCGAGCACGAGGAGCGCGCGGCCGACTACGTCGCGGCCGAGGCCCTCGAACGGCGGCACAAGGAGCGCTGAGCCCGCCGCGCCGCGGGGCTTCCTGCCCCGGCCGGCTCGGCCGGCGATATTAGCAGGGAAGTGCTGTTCCATCCTGCACCGTTTTCGTAGCGTTCGCCGGACCCTGTGTGACCCAAAAGGCGGCCAGCCGTCGTAGTGTATCGAAGCTGCGCGCGGCGGACCCCACCGGGTTAGGATAGGACCGTCTGGTCACCGGGGACCCTTCTCATGGGCGACGAACTCGAGGAACTGTACCGGACCACCTACGCCACGGTGGTGCGCTTCCTGTACCGCAAGGTCTGGGACGCCGACCGGGCCCATGACCTGGCCCAGGAGGTGTTCATCCGGGCCATGGCCCACCGGCCCGAGAAGCCCCGGGCGTGGATCTTCGCCGTGGCGGCCAACCTGGCCCGGGATGAGGCCCGCGCGGCAGTCCGCCGCCGCCGGCACCTGACCCTGCTCAAGGACGACCCGATCACCCAGCCCTCCACCCCGCCGGCGGCGGATCAGCTGGTGGAGGAAGATGAGCGCCGGGCCCGGGTGGACGAGGCCCTGGCCCTGCTCACGCCGCGGGACCGTGAAGTGCTGCTGTTCTGGGACGCCGGGCTGAGCTATCCGGAGATTGCACAGCAGACCGGCCTGGCGGTCGGCGCCGTGGGGACTACTCTCGCCCGGGCCCGCAAGCGGCTCGTGGATGCCTATGACCGAATGGAACAGGCTCGTGCGGCACATTCCTGACGACGAACTGCACGCCTACCTCGACCAGGCGCTGAGCCGGTCGCAGGCGGTCGAGATCGAGCGCCACCTGGCGCGCTGTCCCAGCTGCCAGGCCGGGCGGGACGCCATCGCCGCCCTGCGGGACCGCACCACCGACATCCTCGCCGGGCTGGGCACGCCGCCAGTGATCGTTCCGCCCCCCTACGCCACGCTGGTCGCCCGGCAGGGCTCGCTCCGCGGCCGGCGGGGCCGGTGGGCGGGCCGTGCGCTGCTGGCGGCGGGCCTGGCCGGCGTGCTGGTCGCGGGGCACGGCGCCTGGCCTCCCGCGCCCAACGAAGCGGGCGGTCCTCCCGCCCAGTCCGAAGTCGCCGCCCTCCCGCCAGCTCCCGCGCCATCCAGTGAACCGGTCGAAGTCCCGCCATCCGCCCCCGCCGCCCCCGCAGCGGCTCCCCGGCGGGCGGCCACGCCCCGGCCTCCGGTTGCTTCCCCGCAGCTGGTGCGGCGGGCGGCGGCGAGCGAGGCGCAGGGGGATGGGATCGCGGACCTGATCGAGACCGATCCGGGGACCTACTTCGCCGGGGTGGCGGCCGAGCCGGCGCCGGCACCGGTGGAGGGCTGGAACGAGGAATCGTCGGTTAGCGTGGCGCCGGTGGGCAACCAGGATCCCGGGCTGCGCGGCCTGTGGCGGACCATCACCCCCGACCGGGGTACCGCCACCAGCGGCCTGCCCCTCGTGCCGGGGTTCGCGGTGGTTCGCATGCGGATGCAGCCCGGTGATGACGGCGCCGAGGTGGTCGCGGTGGACCAGCAGCTCGATACCGGCGAGCTGATCCGGACCATCAGCGGCCCGGCCCAGCGGGTGGCGGCGCTGGTCAACGCCGATGGTGAAGAAGACGCCGCCGGCCGGGTGACAGTGACCATTCGTCAGGCGGACCGCATGGTGGCGGTGACCGGCCCGTCCGACGTGCTCGGCTCCCTCCTCTCCCGGGTCAACGCGCGCAGGCGCTACTGACGCCAAAGCGACTGGCCCCGGCTCTGCCGGGGCCTTTTTTGCGTCCGGCTCCCCCCGAACCCGTCTAGAACCTCCGCACCACGAACGGCAGGGCGAATCGGGTTGTGTCCATCAGGGCATAGCTCTGCCTGTCGGCCACCTCCACCAGCCGCATCGTGTACGGCAGGCTCACGTCGGCCACGTAGACCCGCGCCACCACCCCGCGCAGGTCATCTCCCACCACCAGGACCCGCCGGGTCACGCCGGTGAAGGGGGCCGACGCGACCACCGTCCGCGCGGCCACCACCGAGTCGAGCGGCCCGCCCAGGATCTCGAAGAGCAGCGCTCCCGCCTCATCGCCGGGCCCGGCGAGCACCACGTCGAGCACCCCGGGGAGGGGCGCGGTGGGCGTCTCGCCGCACCCCAGCCCCGCCAGCAGGATCAGCGCCAGTGCCCGGGCCCGCCGCATCAGTTTCTCCCCCTGGGGCGGGTACCATCCCCGCCCTGGCCGGAGGGACCACCGGCGCTCGCGGCTGGCCCGATCGCCTGCGCCCGGTAGTAGGCGAGGTAGTCACCGGTGTCGTAGCGGCCATTCCGGTTGCCCGCCGCATCCAGCTGGGCCAGCGCCGGGGCGCTGAGGCGGCGCCGCCCGAGCAGTTCATCGGTGGCCCACGGCAGGCTCAGCACCACGCCCCCGGGCGTCGTCCTGGTCAGGTGAAAGGCCACCGCCCCGCCGGGCACGAGCTGCCGGATCGAGTCCAGCCGGAACCCCGCGGTCAGGCGCTGGTTGTCGAGGGCGGCGGGGTTGGTGGTGTCACCGAGCACCGAATTGCCGGTCGAGCCCGGCCAGGAATCGCCGGTATCGCCCCGGTTCCCCTGTCCCGGGGTGCGGAGGTCATTGCGCCCATCGGCCTGGATCAGCGCCACCCCGTGGACCGGGCCGCTGTTCACCCGGTTGTCCTGCCGGAAGCCGTGGGCCGCGATCTGGCCCAGGTCAATGTGCCACAGCAGCAGCCCGGGCGCCTTGGCACAGACGCGGGTGCGGAACCGGCACTCCGGGTTGAGCTGGGCCGTGTCGCTGCCGATGGCCTGCCGGTTCTCGAACAGGAAATACTCGTCGGTGCCGGGTACCCCGAGGGCCAGCACGCCGTGGCTGGTGGCCACCGGGTCGAGCACCACGCTCCCCTGGGCAGGCATGCTGTCCACGGTGATCCACCCCAGTTCTGCCAGGGACCAGGCGTCGAAGCCCGCAGGGCTGTACGGCTGGGTGTAGTTCCCGCTTCCCATCACGCTCCATTCGCCCACCCCCTGGGTAACGGCGGGGCTGCGCAGGTCGGTGTCGTAGAGGTCCGGCAGCCCGAAGGCGTGCCCGGTCTCGTGGGCCACCGTGCCGATGCTCATGAGCTGCCCGGCGGTGCAGGCGTCGGCGCCGCCCACGGCGCTCTGCATGGTGTAGTCCCGGATGACCAGGAACCGGCCCGGCACCGGCTGGCCGGCGCCATCTCGCACCGGACTCCGGGTCACGTATCCCGAGCCGCGGTTCCAGCCGGCCACGTCGAAGCGGTGCGACCAGATGTTGCTGGTGCCGCAGGCGCCATCCACTTCGGGATGGAGAAAGAGTACCACGTCCACGATGCCGTCATCGTCGCCAGAGTTAGGCAGGCCGTCGGGACCGTCGTTGTCGAACTGGCCCCAGTCGGTGGTCCCGGTGTCGCTGGCCTGGAGGGCCTCGATCAGCAGCTCGCCGAAGGGACGGCCCTGGCCGGGACATGGCGTGAGCACGCCGACCCCGTTGCATGCGTCTTCGTAGTAGGTGTCGGTGCTGTCGGCGGTGACCCAGCCGAAGACCACGCCGTCAATGGTGACCAGCCCGCGGGACATTTCCGCGTAGTAGCTGCGGACGCTGTAGGGCCGGCCCACGGGCGCGGGGTCGAACAGGACCGGGGCGTAGGCCGCGGCGGGGAAGGGCGCCGGAAGGCCGGAAAAGGTGACCGGAATCACCGGGATACGAACGCTCAGCGACACGCGCGGCGCGTCCGGCCGCTGGAGCGCGGCGAAGGCGCCTCGACCCAGCAGGGCACGCCGCCCTGCGCGCATCGATTCGGTCCGTGCCCGCCATGCCCCGTTCGGCCGGAAATCGAGCCCGTTGACCTCGAAGAGCCCCAGCCGGGAGCGGGGGAATCCCGGATCGGGACGCTGGGCTGCCACCAGACCGCCTATGGCGGCGGCCAGGGCGGCGGCGGCCAGCGCCACCAGGCGCGGGCGGCGGGAATGGCGCCGGGAGGTGACCATACCTGAGGTTACTGCCCTCGCGCGCTTCAGGTCAGCCCTGCCGGCCGGGGGCTGGACGGGGCCGGTTTCCGACTTGCCCCTAGCCATCCAAGCCCTTACTTTGTAACGCCTTAGTCATGTCTCTGCCCCACGCACTTGAACATCGAGGTCCCGTGGATACCCAGATGCTGCAGAGCGTCCAGCTCTTCGACAAGTGCCGGCAGTTCACCAAGGCCCGGGAAATCCAGGCGGCAGGGCTTTACCCCTACTTCAAGCCGATTTCCGACTCCGAGGACACCGCGGTTGTCATCGAGGGTCAGAAGCGGATCATGCTCGGGTCCAACAACTACCTCGGCCTGACCCACCATCCCAAGGTGCTGGAGGCGGCCAGCCGGGCGCTGCACCGCTACGGCGCCGGCTGCACCGGCAGCCGGTTCCTCAACGGCAGCCTGGACCTGCACGGCCAGCTGGAAGCCTCACTGGCGGAGTTCCTGGGCAAGGAAGACTGCCTGGTCTTCTCCACCGGCTACCAGGCCAACCTCGGCCTCATCTCGGGCCTGATCGGCCGGGGCGAGCTGGTCTACCTCGACAAGCTGGACCACGCCTCCATCGTGGACGGCGCCAAGATGTCCTACGGGGACACCATGCGCTTCGTGCACGGTGACCTGGCCTCGCTCGAGCGGATGATCGAGCGGACCCGCGGCACCCGCGGGGCCATGATCGTGGTGGACGGCGTGTACTCCATGGAGGGAGACATCGCCGACGTGCCGGAGCTGGTGCGGATCGCCAAGAAGTACGGCGTGGCGCTGGCCCTGGACGATGCCCACTCGATCGGCGTGCTGGGCCCCAAGGGAGACGGGACGGCGGCCCACTTCGGCCTCACGGATGACGTGGACCTGATCGCCGGCACCTTCTCCAAGTCGCTCGCGTCCATCGGCGGGTTCGTGGCCGGCTCGGAGAGCGTGATCCACTTCCTCAAGCACCACAGCCGGCCGCTGATCTTTACCGCCTCCCTGCCGCCCAGCAACACCGCCGGGGTGCTGGCCGCGCTGGAAGTGCTCAAGACCGAGCCCCAGCGGCGCGAGCTGCTCTGGGCCAACACCGCCCGGCTGCAGCAGGGGCTCCGCGGCCTCGGCTACAACATCGGCGAGACGGTCACCCCGATCGTCCCGGTCCTGATCGGCCCGATGGAGACCACCCTGGTGTTCTGGCGCAAGCTGTTCGACGCCGGGGTGTTCACCAACCCGGTCATGCCGCCGGCCGTGCCGGCCAGCCAGTGCCGGCTCCGCACCAGCCTCATGGCCACGCACACCTTCGACCAGATTGACTTCTGCCTCGAGCAGTTCGCGACCATCGGCCGCGAGCTGGGTGTCATCTGACCGCCCCTGTCAGGGTCCGGCCCGTCTCCGACGGCGCCGGGCTCGACCGGTTCATTGCGCTGCCCTACCGGATGTACCAGCGGGACCCTCACTGGGTCCCGCCGTTGCGTATGGAGGTCCGCAAGCTGCTGGACCGCTCCCGCAACCCGTTCTTCGATCATGCCGAGGCCGAGTACTTCCTGGCGGAGCGGGAGGGAAAGCCGGTCGGGCGCATCGCGGCGATCTCCAACCGGCTGCACAACGAGATCCACGGCGACAAGGTCGGGTTCTTCGGCTTCTTCGAGAGCATCTACGACCACGCCGTGGCCGACGCCCTGTTCGCCGAGGCGGCGGCCTGGCTGCGGGCCAGGGGGCACGACGTCATGCGGGGCCCCGCGTCCTTCTCCACCAATGACGAATGCGGCCTGCTGGTGGACGGCTTCGACATGCCGCCGGCCCTCATGATGCCGCACAACCCGCCGTACTACGAGCGCCTGATGCTGGCCGCCGGCTTCGCCAAGGCCAAGGACCTGCTGGTCTACCGCGGCGGCTACCTGGCCGAGTACCTGCCGGTGCCCGAGCGGCTGGCCCGGGGGACGGAACTGCTGCAGAAGCGCCAGGGCGTGACCATCCGCGGGCTGGACATGGCCAACTTCCCGGCGGAGGTGGAGACCATCAAGCGGCTGTACAACCGCTGCTGGGAGAAGAACTGGGGCTTCATTCCCATGACCGACCGGGAGATTGACTACCTGGCCGAGCAGTTCAAGCCGGTGGTGATTCCCGACATGGTCCCCCTGGCCATCAAGGATGGCGAGATCGTGGGATTCGGGCTGGTGCTGCCTGACCTGAACCAGGTCTTCCAGCGCCACCGGTCGGGGCGCCTCACCCCGGCTCTCATCGCCGACCTGCTGTTCTCCCTCAAGTTCAAGCGCGTGCGCCGGGCCCGCATCCTCCTGCTCGGCGTCGTTCCCGAGCTCCGCGGCAAGGGGATTGACGCGATGCTGTATCACTGGATCTGGACGCATGCGGCCGCCCACAAGATCTACTGGGGCGAGGCCGGCTGGATCCTCGAGGACAACGCGGCCATGAACGCGGGGCTCGAGAAGATGGAGTTCACCGTCTACAAGACCTACCGCCTGTACGACCGTCCCACATGAAGGCGCTGGTCACCGGCGGCACCGGGTTCGTCGGCAGCCACCTGATTGACCGGCTGATCGCGGAGGGGGACGAGGTGACCGCCCTGGTCCGCTCCCCGGGGCGGGCCGCGGACCTCGCCGCCCGCGGGGTGCGGCTGGTCACCGGCGACCTCCACAGCGCGGGGGCGCTGCGGGAGGCGGCCGCGGGACAGGACGTGGTATACCACGTGGCGGCGCTGGTGGGAGCGCGGGACGAGGCCGAGTTCCTTCGCGCCAACCGGGAGGGCACCGCCAACCTCGTGGCGGCGGTCGGCGAGCGCGCCCCGGATGCCCGGTTCGTCCTGGTGAGTTCCCTCGCGGCGGCCGGACCCTCGGTGCGGGGCCGGCCCCTCGACGTGGCGGCCGAGCCGGCCCCGGTCACGATGTACGGGCGGAGCAAGCTCGCCAGCGAGGTGGTGGTCCGCTCGAGCAGGCTGCGGTGGACCATTGCCCGGCCCCCGGCCGTCTACGGCCCCCGCGACCGCGACAACTTCCTCGCGCTCTTCCGCCTGGCCCGCTTCGGCATCTGCCCCATCTTCGGCGACGGCACCCAGGAGCTCTCGCTCATCTACGTCACCGACCTGGCCGCCGGGCTCCGCCGGGCCGCGGCCAGCGACCGCGTGCTGGGCGGGACGTTCTTCCTGAATCACCCCGAGGTGGTGACCAGCGGGCAGATCCTGCGGGAGATCGGAGCGCTGTTCGGCACCCGGGTCCGCCTGATCCCGCTCCCCCGACCGGTGGCGTCGGCGGCGCTTGGCATTGCGGGCGGGGTGGCCGGGCTGCTCAACCGCAAGACCATCCTCCACCCGGACAAGACCCACGAGTTCTACCAGCCGGCCTGGACCGGCGATGCGGGTCCGCTGATGGAGCGCACCGGGTGGCGGCCGGAGTTCGACCTGGCCAGCGGGCTCCGGGCCGCCCACGCCTGGTACCTGGAGCAGGGGTGGCTCTAGCCCTCCGGCACCGGCTCCGGCTGGCCGAGTGGCTGCTGCTGGGCTACCTCGCCCTTACCAGCGCCGTGGCGCTGGCCCGGCTGCCCGGTTTCCCGCCGATGGCCTGGGTCCTGCTCGCCAACACCCTCTACGCCGTCCTGATCGTGCTGGCGGCCCGGCCCGACCTCGGCCGGGCCGGTGAGATCCTGCGCGACATCTACCCGATCCTCCTGCTGGGCGCGCTCTATCCGGCGCTGGACATCCTCAACTACTTCGGCGGGGTCTCGACCCACGACCTGTCGGTTCGCGGCTGGGAGCTCCGGCTGTTCGGCGAGGAGCTGAGCCGTACCTGGTGGCAGCGGCACCCCAGCGCCTTCTGGTCAACCCTGCTCCACGCCGCCTACTTCGCCTACTACCCTATCATCATTGCCCCGCTGGCGGTCTTCCTGGCCCGCGGCGACATCGTGGCCGCCCGCCGCACGGCGCTCTGGCTGGTGAACACGTTCCTGCTGAGCTATCTGTGCTTCCTGGTGTTCCCGGTGGCCGGGCCCTACTACGAGTTTCCGCGGCCGGATCCCTCCTTCCTCGACAACTGGGCGGCCCGCCTGGTGTATGCCACGCTCCAGAAGGGCAGTGCGTACGGCGCGGCGTTTCCCTCCTCCCACGTGGCGGCCACGCTGGTTGCCACGGCGGCCGCTTTCAGGGGGTCCCGGTTGCTGGGCACGCTGCTGGTAGGGCCGGCGCTGCTCCTGACCATCGGGGTGGTGTACTGCCAGATGCACTACGCCGTGGATGCCCTGGCGGGAATCGCCCTGGGGGCCGGGGTGGTCGGGGCGGGGAACTGGCTGGAACGGCGCCGGGGGGGCGCGGCCCTGTTTACCGGATGAGCAAAGGGCGGCGGGGAAGCCCCCGCCGCCCTTGCTGGCTGCCTTACTCCATGCTACTGGACGACGATCTTCGCCTTCATGCCGAACGGCACGTGCGGGGTGCAGTGGTAATGGTACTCCCCTGCCGGGGCGCCCGCGAAGCTGATGGTGTATCCCTCGCCGATCCCGATCTTCATCGGGCCGGTGAGCGGGGCCATCGTCTCCGCCATGGCGGCGTTGAGCACGCTGGCCGCGCCGGACGGGATGCTGTCGGCCGAGAACGCCACGTTGTGCGGCGGGCCGCTCTTCACCACGAAGTTCACCACGTCGCCGGCCTTGATTGTGAGCACCGCCGGCGTGAACGTCCCCACCTTGCCGTCGAAATCCATCGCGACCTCATGGGTCGCACCGGTCGCCGCCGGAGCCGCGGCCGGAGCCGCCGCCGGCTGATCCGTCGCCGGCTGTTCCCCACTCTTGCCACCACAGGCCGCAAGGGCCAGCGCCACACCCGCCACCGCAATCATCGCACGCATTCCAGACCCGCCTCCCCGGACAGTTGAGAAAAAGACCTTGTGAAAAGGTTCACAAACATAATGCCCCGGACCCGAAAGGGCGAGTGTCCCTAGATTCCTGCCATGCCTCCAACCCCACCCCCCTGTTCCGCCCTTGGCCCCCAGTGCCAGCAACTGCCCGTAACCCTCCGGATCGGGGCATTCGGGAAGGAGGTCACCTCCCTGGACCACGAAGCGACCTGGCTGCTGGGCCACACCGCCCAGATTGACTTCGGCCGGCTGCATCGTAATGGCGACGACCTGATGGTCGACGCCCTGCTCCGGGTGCGGTGCCGCCACCTGAAGCCAGCCGGGAACGGGGGCGCGCCCGGCGCCGTCCGCTGCATGGCCCACGGCTACACCGGACCGGCGCCGGAGCCGACCCTTCGCCCCGACCAGCCCCGGCGGCTCGGCGGCGATGAGTTCAACGTGGTGACCGGCGGGGTGCTGGGCCGGATGCGCCTGCCGCTCCCGCCCAGGAGCCTGCCGGTGCTGGAGCACGAGGACGTCAATCCCTGCTCGATCGCGCCCTGCCGGACCGCCGATCACACCCGGGGAAGTGCCTGCTGCCGGGACATGCAGCTGGAAGTCATGTGTACCCGCGAGGAAACCACGCTGGAAGCCCTGATCCGCTCCCGGCAGTCTCCCTACCTCTGCAAGGTGGACCGGGACTCGGCCCGGGCGCTCGAGGTGGAGATGATCTCCGCATGCCGCTTCCTGGATGATGAGGGGGAGAACTGCAGCCTCCACGGCAGGTCCCGGCCCGACGGCCGTCCGGCCAAGCCCGATCTGTGCAGCGAGTGGCCCGATGATGCGAAGGGCCTCCATCCCGGCTGCCTGTGGTATGTCCCTCCCGCCAAGCCCCGGAAGCGGAAGAGGGGGTAGGCTCGCGGCCGGCCCAGGAAGCGTTTGGGCATGAAGGACCCAGCCGGACCATACTTTTCGGGCCTGACCCGCTCACCGAACCAGCATACGGTGCGGGTCTGCCCCCCCCGGGTGGGAACGGGCCCGAGATCAGGGAGCAATATTGACAAATCAAAGAAAGTTGATATTGTGGGCCCCATGACCGCTGCCACCCATCCCGACACCGACCTGGCCCGGCTGGCCCGGATCTTCCACGCCCTCTCCGATGAGACCCGGCTGGCCCTCGTGGCCATGCTGCAGAAGGGGGAGCGCTGCGTGTGCGACCTGACCGAGGCCTTTGGAACCGGCCAGTCGCGCCTGTCGTTCCACCTGAAGGTGCTGCGGGAAGCTGGGCTGGTCCGCGACCGGCGTGACGGCCGCTGGGTCTACTACTCCATGGTTCCCGGCGCCCTGGATGGGCTGGAATCCGCGGTGGCCGAGCTGGCCCCGGTGAAGGCGGTGCGCGCCGCCAAACTGAGTTGCTGCTGAGACGCTCTTTTTTTTCTAGAATAGATCAACTTTTCTTGATTGGAGAACCGAGGGTATGTCCGACCTGACCGAGATCGTCCGCGAGCGCTACGGCAAGGCCGCGCTCAATGTGCGGGAGGGCACCAAGGCCGGCTGCTGCGGCACCGGCACCAGCTGCGGCCCCGACCCCATCACCAGCAACCTGTATTCCGATGAGCAGGCTGGGGCGATCCCGGCCGAGGCATTGCTGGCTTCCCTCGGGTGCGGCAATCCCACCGCGCTGGCCGAGCTCAAGCCTGGTGAGGTGGTCCTGGACCTCGGTTCGGGCGGGGGCATTGACGTGCTGCTCTCGGCCAAGCGCGTCGGCCCCACGGGCAAGGCCTATGGCCTCGACATGACCGACGAGATGCTCCAGCTGGCCCGGGAGAACCAGCAGCGCGCCGGCGTCAGCAACGTGGAGTTCCTCAAGGGCCAGATCGAGGCGATTCCGCTGCCGGACAACTCGGTGGACGTGATCATCTCCAACTGCGTCATCAACCTCTCGGGAGACAAGGACCGTGTGATCGCCGAGGCCTTCCGGGTCCTCAAGCCGGGCGGCCGTTTCGCGGTCTCCGACGTGGTCACCCGTGGCCAGCTGCCTGCCGACATCCGCGAGAGCATCGCGCTGTGGACCGGCTGCGTGGCGGGGGCCCTGGATCAGGACGAGTACGTGGGCAAGCTCGTCCGGGCCGGGTTCATCGCCCCCTCCGTCGAGGCCACCCGGATCTACAAGGCCGAGGACGCCCGCACCCTGATGGAAGAGGCCGGACTGGACCCGGAGAAGGTGGCTGATCAGGTTGAGGGACGCATCATGGGTGCCTTCATCCGTGCCACGAAGCCCAGCCCGCGCGGTTGCGGCTGCGGCCCCGACTGCTGCGGCGGAGACTGAGCATGGAAGTACGTCCCCTGAGCCCGGATCGCCACGCGGCGGTCCGGGCCCTGCTGGAGCGGAGCAGCCTCCCCGTGAACGATCTTCACGAAGGGGGATTGACCCGCTTCTTCGGCGTGGAGACAGGCGGGGAGCTGGCGGGCGTCATCGGCCTGGAACGCCACGGCCAGGCCGGGCTGCTGCGCTCACTCGCCGTGACACCGGAGCGGCGGGGGCAGGGGCTGGGTCAGGCGCTGGTGGCCAACCTGGAGCGCGCCGCCCGGCGCGAGGGCGTGACCGATCTCTGGCTGCTCACCACCACCGCCGAGCCGTTCTTCAAGGTCCTGGGCTACCGGGCCGCGCCACGCGAGGAGGCGCCCGAGGGGATCCGGAGCAGCTCCGAGTTCCGGGATATCTGTCCCTCCACGGCGGCCTGCATGCACCGCCATCTCGGCGCGGCGGAGCAGCGGGTGCTCATTCTCTGCACCGGGAACTCGGCCCGGAGCCAGATTGCCGAGGCGCTGCTGGCCCGGAAGGGTGCCGGCCGATTCGAGGTGGTGAGCGCTGGGTCCCGCCCGGCGCCGCGGGTGAACCCCTACGCGGTGAGGGTGCTCGCCGAGCACGGGATCGAGTGGGAGGGCCGGGTGCCGAAGGGGCTCGACGGGCTGGATCGGGAATGCTGGGACTTCGTCATCACCGTCTGTGACCGCGCCAAGGAGGCCTGCCCGATCTTCCCCGGCACCCCGGTACTGGCCCACTGGGGCATGCCGGACCCCGCGGAAGTCGAAGGCACAGACGCGGACAAGCTGCGCGCCTTTCGGGAGACCTACCTGGTCCTCAACCGCCGGATTGACCTGCTCATGGCCCTGCCGGCGGAGAAGCTCGAGCGGCTGGCCCTGGAGCGGGCCGTCCGGGCGATTGGCACCCAGTAGGGGAGGCGGCGCCTGGTGGGGGTTGTAGCTCCTCCCTACCTACTGGTAGATTGGGACCATGGCAGCCCCGACCACCGCCGCCCGGATCCTCGATCTCGCCGAGGGCCTGATCCAGGCCCGCGGCTACGAGGCCTACAGCTACGCCGACATTGCCGACGCCCTGCAGATCCGCAAGGCGAGCATTCACTATCACTTCCCGAGCAAGGGCGAACTCACCCGGGCCGTGGCGGCGCGCTATCGCGCGGCCTTTGCCGAATCGCTGGCTTCGCTGGAGGTGGAGTGCCCCGACCCGGAGAACCGGCTCATGCGCTACGTCCGGCTGTTCCGGGATGCGCTCCGGGACGGCGACCACATGTGCCTCTACGGGATGCTGGCCTCCGACTCCGCCACCCTGCCTGAGCCGGTGCGGGCCGAGGTGAATGGCTTCTTCGCTGACCAG
Source organism: uncultured Gemmatimonadaceae bacterium (assembly GCA_964501735.1). Classification (GTDB taxonomy): domain Bacteria; phylum Gemmatimonadota; class Gemmatimonadetes; order Gemmatimonadales; family GWC2-71-9; genus JADJOM01. Next base: position 15,180 of record CAZCVG010000051.1, read on the forward strand.
GAGGCCTGGCTCGGCCGGGCGCTTCGGGATGGGCGGTCCGCGGGGGTGTTCGGGTTCGAAGGCAAGCCGGAGGCTGCGGCCAGTGCCCTGCTGGCCGGGCTGGAGGGAGCCATGCTGGTGGCGCGGAGCCGGCGGGACGTGAAGTACTTCGCTGCGGTCGCGCTGCGCCTGGTCGGGGCGCTTACTGCCCGCTAGTGCGGGACCGCCCGATGAGCATCCCTGAGGTGGCGCAATTGACGGATCCGGCCGGCGGCTCCAGCTTCAGAAGTGAACCGAGGGAGGGGCAATGTCACTGAACCAACCGATCGAGCGGCGCCATTTCCTGCAGGCCCTGGGGATTCTCGGTGTGGTGGCCACGGTGGAAGGCGCCAGCGGCGCCGCCAACCGGCTGCCTGCCGCCGTACGGGTGAGCCGGCCCGGGCCGGACGATCCGCCGCCGATTCCCAACGAAGTGGTCCAGCGCATCTACGCGGAGCGCTTCCAGGGCCGCCCCATCCAGACCGGGCGGGTGACGCTCGACATTCCCCTGATGGCCGAGGACGGCCGCTTCGTCCCGGTGATCATCGAATCCGACCTGCCGCAGACGCCCGAGGCGCACGTGAAGAGCGTGTTCCTGATCGTGGACCACAACCCCGACCCGCTGGTGACCGCGTACCACTTCAGCCCGGTGCTCGGCCCGCTCAAGCTGCAGACCCGGATCAAGATGAAGCGAACCAGCTGGATCCGGGCCATTGTCGAGACCAGCGGGGGCGAGCTGTACGCCGACTACCTCAAGGTCGAGACCACCCTCAACGGGTGCGGGTGAGCCATGCCAGAGACCGGAAAGACGAAGATCGTCATCCCCGAGCGGATCAGCCGGAACGAGGTCATCCGGGTGCAGGTCATCGTGCAGCACCCGATGGACACCGGTTTCTTCCGTGATGCCAACGCCAACTTCATCCCGGCCTGGTTCATCAAGGATGTCCGGGTGACGTACGGGGGTGAGGAGATCGCGCGGTTCGAGTGGACGTCCGGGGTCAGCAAGGACCCGATGCTGAGCTTCCAGCTCCAGGCGGTCCGGGAGGGGCCGCTGGTGTTCATCTGGCGGGACAACCGCGACCGCGAGTACACGGGGAGCACCGAGATCAAGTTCGCCGCCGCGTGACCGGGCCTGGCCGGTGCCGGTGGTGGCGGGGGGCGAGGGCGTCCGGATCGGGCGCCCTCGCCTTCTCGCTGGCGGCCCTGGCCCTGGCCCTGGCCCCGGCGCCGGCATCGGGGCAGGACCCACCGCCGCGCCCCTTCACACCGACCACCGAGCGGACGCTGTACCCGCTCCGCCGGCTGGCCGACGGGGTGTACCTGGTGGCCGGGGACACCGGCAAGGGCGCCGAGGGGCGGCCCAACGCCGGATTCGTGGTAACCGGGGACGGCATCGTTGCCGTGGGGGGACTGGCGAGCCCGGCGCAGGGCCGCGCGGTGATCCGGACCATCCGGACCGTGTCGGCCGCGCCGCTCCGGTTCCTGGTCCTCTATGCCCACCACCCCGACATGATGTTCGGCGCCATCGAGTTCAAGCGGGCCGGCGCCAGGATCGTGGCCCATCCCGACAGCCGGGTGCTGGCCGCCGAGGGCGGCCCCGACGCCATGATGGCCGACTGGCACAGCGTGGTGGG
>CAZCVG010000052.1:0-7647 GCA_964501735.1 uncultured Gemmatimonadaceae bacterium
AGATCATGCGGGCCGCCAAGGGCGCCCGCGGTGCCCGCAGCAAGCTGTACAAGCCCGCCAAGGAGACGGTCGAACGGGGCATGCAGTACGCCTACCGGGACCGCCGCAAGAAGAAGAGCGACTTCCGGAGCCTCTGGATCACCCGGATCAACGCCGCGGCCCGCATCCATGGCTTCAGCTACAGCGCCTTCATCGCCGCCCTCAAGCGGGCCGGGGTGGAGGTCAACCGGAAGGTCCTCGCCGACCTGGCCGTCAAGGACATGGACGCGTTCGCCAAGATTGCCGAGGTGGCCAAGGCCGCCGTGTAGTCCCCCGGCGGCGGGCTGCGGTGACGGGGTCGGGGCACGGGCTGGACCCGACTCCGACCCCGTTGCGCTGCCCGTCCCGCCGCCCGGTCCGTCGTCCCGCTGTCCGTCCCGTTTTTCCTGTCGCCCGGTACCGCCATGTCCGACTTGTCCAGCCTCCAGGCCGAAATCGACAAGGTCCGTGGAGAACTCGAGCGGATCGTCCACCAGGACCTCGCCGAGCTGGAAGCCACCGAGATCCGCCTGCTGGGCCGCAAGCAGGGCGCCGTCACCGAGATCCTGAAGCAGCTCCCCGGCCTCCCCGCCGACCAGAAGCGCGCCGTGGGCGGCGAGGCCAACCGGCTCAAGCAGGAGCTGGAGGCCGCCGTCGGGGCCCGCCGGGAGACGCTTCGGGCCGAGGCCGCCGCGCAAGCGGCCCGGGGCACCGACCGTACCATGCCCGGCCGGGCCCGCTGGAGCGGCGCGGTGCACCCGGTCACCCAGGTGATGGAGGAGATCGTCGCGATCTTCCACGGGCTGGGCTTTGCCCGGGAGACCGGCCCCGAGGTGGAGACGGAGTGGCTCAACTTCACCGCCCTCAACTTCCCGCCCGACCACCCCGCCATGGACATGCACGACACGTTCTACGTGGACGTGGCCGAGCGGCGGATCACCATGGACCGGCGGGCCAACCGGACCTCGGGGATCGGGGCGCACGAGCGGCGGGAGTCCAGCGACCGGCGCACCCGGGACGAGGGCCGCTACCTGCTTCGCACCCACACCTCGCCGGTGCAGATCCGGGTGCTCACCCGGCAGCCGCCTCCCATCCGGGTGGTGGTCCCCGGCTGGGTGTATCGCAAGGACACTTTCGACGCCTCCCACGCCCCGGTCTTCGCGCAGGTGGAGGGACTGGCCGTGGACGAGGGGATCTCCTTCGTGGACCTCAAGGCCACGCTGGCCCACTTCGCCCGCGAGTTCTTCGGCTCGCGGACGGCGGTCCGGTTCCGGCCCTCGTTCTTCCCCTTCACCGAGCCCTCGGCCGAGATGGACGTGAGCTGCGGCGTGTGTGGCGGCGCCGGCTGCCCCGCCTGCAAGGGCAGCGGCTGGATGGAGATCCTCGGCGCCGGCATGGTGCACCCCACCGTGCTGGAGAACTGCGGGGTGGACCCGGAGCGCTACACCGGGTTCGCCTTCGGCCTGGGCCCCCAGCGGATCGCCATGAACCGCTTCGGCATCCACGACATCCGGCTGTTCTACGAGGGCGACGTGCGGTTCCTGGGCCAGTTCGGGCTGGGCGTTTCCGGCGGTCGTCCATGAACATCTCCCGCCGCTGGCTCGAAGGGTTCCTCCGGCGCGACCTGGAGGCCGGGGACGTCGCCCGCCGGCTGGTCACGCTGGGCGCCGGGGTGGATGCGGTGGAGCCGCTCCACCCGGGGCTGGAGCGGATTGTGGTCGGGCTGGTGGAGTCGGTCCGGCCGCATCCCAACGCCGACCGGCTCCGGCTGTGCGAGGTCAACGATGGCACGGCCGGGCGGCTCAGCGTGGTGTGCGGGGCGCCTAACGTGACGGCGGGGAAGCGCTACCCCTTCGCCCGGATCGGCACCACCATTCCTGGCGGGCTCACCCTGGAGCGCCGGAAGATCCGGGGGGAGTACTCCGAGGGGATGCTGTGCTCGGCCCGGGAACTGGGGCTGGGCCAGGAGCACGACGGCATCCTGGAGCTGGACACCACCGCCCCGCCCGGCACCCCGTTCCTTGAAGTCATGCCGGTGACCGACGACCGCCTAGTCGTGGACGTCACGCCCAACCGCCCTGACCTGCTGGGCCACAAGGGCGTGGCCCGCGAGCTGGCGCACAGCTACGAGGTGCCGATCCGGCTCCCCGAGATCCCCAGTGCGCCCGCCGAGGGGCTCGGCTCCCTTCGCCGGGCGGAGTCGGCCGTCGCCACGGTGGATGGCGTCCGGGTGGGCACCGACGATCCCGCCGGGTGCCGCCGTTTCACGGCGGTGGTGATCCGGGGCGTGACGGTCGGGCCCTCGCCGGCGTGGCTGGCCCGGCGGCTCGAGGCGGTGGGATCGCGCAGCATCAACAACGTGGTGGACGCCACCAACTACGTGATGCTGGAGCTCAACCACCCCATGCACGCCTACGACCTGGCCCGGGTGCGGGGCCCGGAGATCATCGCCCGGCGGGGCCGGGCCGGGGAGCAGGTTACCACGCTCGACGGCGTGGCCCGCACCGTGACGCCGGAGATGACGGTCATCGCCGATGCCGGCGGGGCGGTGGGGGTGGGCGGAGTCATGGGGGCGGCCAACACCGAGGTGAGCGGCGCCACGACCGACCTCCTGCTCGAGTGCGCCTGGTTCGAGCCGGCCCGCATCCGCCGCACCCGCAAGGCCCTGGGGCTCTCCACCGATGCCAGTTACCGGTTCGAGCGCGGCGTGGACCTGTGGGACCTGGCCGACGCCCAGCGGCGCTGCGTCGAGCTCATCCTCGCCACCGCCGGCGGCCGGGTGACCGACGGGGTGGATGTCTGGCCCGAGCCCACCCACCCGCCGCGAGTCTTCCTGCGGACGGCCCGGGTGGCCCAGGTCCTGGGCCAGGAGGTGCCGGTGAGCGCGCTGGAGAAATACCTCGTGGCCATCGGCTGCACCGTCCTCAACAAGCCGGGAGACGGCCGGCTGGCGGTGGACGTGCCGGGCTGGCGCCCCGACCTGGTGAGCGAGATCGACCTCATCGAGGAAGTGGCCAGGCTGCACGGTTACGACAATTTCCCGACCGATCTCCGGCCGTACCGGGTGGGCCGCCTGGGGGACCAGCCGCTCGACCGCGCCAGCGCGCAGGTCCGCGACGGGCTGGTCCGGGAGGGACTGCTGGAGGCCCACTGCCTGCCGCTCGGCCCCAGCGAAGGGGAAGGCAGCGTCCGGGTGGTCAACCCGCTGTCCGCCGAGGACGCCTGGCTGCGCCAGTCGCTGCTGCCGGGCCTGCTCCGCGCGGTGGAGACCAACTGGTCCCGTCAGGTGCGCGACATCCGGCTGTTCGAGATCGGGTCGGTGTTCCGGGCCGCCCCCGGTGGCGGGCGGCCCGGCGAGGAACTGCGGGTGGCCGCGGTGGTGAGCGGGCTCCGGGAGCCGGCCCACTGGACCGGCGGCGGCCGGGGCCAGGATCACGAGTTGTGGGATCTCAAGGCGCTGTTCGAGCGCGCCATCGCTCTGGCAAATCCGCTGGGACGGATGCAAGTTGATGCGACGGGCTGGTGCGCGGTGGGGCCCGATGGGCGGCAGGTCGGGAGCGCCCGGCGGCTGGATGTGGCGGTCCCGGCCTGGGCCGCGCCGGTGTTCGGGCTGGAAATCGCAATCACCGCCGAGGGCCGTGGGCCGCTGCGGTACCAGCCGCTCACCACCACCCCAGCCGCCTGGCGGGACGTCAACCTCGTGCTGGGCCCGGGGGTTACCGCCGAGGCAGCCGTCGCCGCCATGCGGACCGCCGGCGGGGACCTGCTGGAGGGCGTCGCGGTGGTGAGCGAGTTCCGCGCCGAGTCGCTTGGGGCCGACCGCCGGGCGGTGCAGTTCCGGCTCACGATCCGTGCCCCCGACCGCACGGTCACTGACCAGGAAGTCGAGGCGCTGCTGGGCCGGGTCCTCAAAGCGCTGGAGGCCACGCTTGACGCAAGGTTACGAACGTCCTGACGCGCCTGCGCTGAACGAACTGGCGGACCTCCTCCAGCATGTGGGGGAGGAACTGGCTGCCTGGCGCCGCCGCTCGCTCAAGGCCGAAGCCGAACTGGCCGAGGCCCGCTCCAAGGGCGGGGTCCTGGCGGGGCCGGAGCTGATCCAGGCCCGCCAGCGGGTGCTGGAGCTGGAAGTGGAGAACGCCGCACTCCGGGAACGGATCGAGGCCGCCCGGGGCCGGCTGGGTGCGCTGGCCAGCCGGGTGGGCTTCCTCGAACAGGATGCCGGGGAGGGCGCGGCATGAACGTCGCCAAGCACGCGGTGCGGGTGACCATCGGCGGGGAGGACTACACCGTCCGGTCCGAGCTGCCGCCGGAGTATACCCGCGAGGTGGCCGCCTACGTGGACGCGGCGCTCCGCCGGATCCGGGACATGCTTCCACAGGTGGAGACCCACAAGGCGGCTATCCTGGCCGCCCTGGCCATCACCGACGAGTTGTTCCAGGCCCGCCGGGGCGACCGCGAGCACGCGGCCCGCCTCGGCGCCATGGCCGACGACCTCGCCCGGCTGCTCCCGCCGACCAAGCGCGGGCGCCGGTCCACGGGGCCGCAGGGCATCACCGGCTGAACGGCCGGAGGACGCCCCCCTTTCCTGACCTGACGGGGCCGCGCAGTACGCGGGCTCCTGGAGATACATCGCATGTCGCCTTTCCTGATGGCCCTGCTCGAGGGGCTCGCTGCCGGTCTGGTCGTCGCCTCCGTCGCCTTCCTCCTCTATAACCGCAGCCAGCGCAAGAGCGCCGTCCTGACCCTCGAGGCCGCCCGCCGGCAGGCCGAGGGGCTGGTCAACGAGGCCGCCTCCCGCGGGACCGAGGCCCGCAACCAGATCGTGCTGGAGGGCAAGATGGAGATCCTCCGCCTGCGGGAGGATCTCGACAAGGACTCGCACAGGCTGCGGGAAGACCTCGAGCGCGAGTCGGCCCGCCGCCGGGAGGAGTGGGAACGGTTCGAACGCCGGGCCGAGGAGCGGGACCAGTCCTTCGAGCGCAAGTTCGAGGAGGTGCGCCGGCAGGAGGCCGCCTTCGTGGAGCGGGAGCAGGGCCTCAAGCGGCGGGAGGCCGAGCTGGCCGGCCGGGCCGGCGAGGTGGAGCGGCTGGTGGCCGAGCAGCAGGGCCGGCTGGAACGGATCGCCGGGCTGAGCGGCGAGGAGGCCCGGCGCGAAGTGCTGCAGCGGGCCGAGGACGAGGCCCGGGGCGCGGCCCAGGCGCTGGCCCGCGACATTCGCGAGCAGGCCAAGCGCGCCGCCGAGAAGGACGCCCGGAAGATCGTCGCGATGGCCATCCAGCGGATCTCCGCCGAGCACACCGCCGAGACCACCGTGGCGGCCGTGGCGCTGCCGTCTGACGAGATGAAAGGCCGCATCATCGGCCGGGAAGGCCGGAACATCCGGGCCTTCGAGCAGGCTACCGGGGTGGACGTCATCATTGACGATACCCCCGACACGGTGATCATCAGCTGCTTCGACCCGATCCGCCGGGAGGTCGCCCGGCGCTCGCTGGAGGCGCTGATCGTGGACGGCCGGATCCATCCCGGCCGGATCGAGGAGCTGGTGGCCAAGGCCGGCAAGGAGCTGCAGAACGAGCTGGTGGAACTGGGGGAGAAGGCCGCCTTCGACACCGGGGTCCACGGCCTCCACCCGGAGCTCATCAAGCTCATCGGCCGGATGCGCTACCGCACCTCCTACGGCCAGAACATCTACGAGCACAGCAAGGAAGTCGCCTGGCTGGCGGGAATGATGGCCGCCGAGCTCAAGCTGGACGTGCAGCTGGCCAAGCGGGGCGCGCTGCTCCACGACGTGGGCAAGGTCCTGACCCATGAGAACGAAGGCACCCACGTGGAGCTGGGTGTGGAAATGGCGCGCAAGTACGGCGAGTCGGCCGCGGTGGTCAACTGCATCCATGCCCACCACGACGACGTCCCGCACGAGAGCGCCGAGTCGGTGCTGGTGCAGGCCGCCGACGCCATCAGCGGCTCGCGCCCCGGCGCCCGGCGGGAGGCGTTTGAGAGCTACGTGAAGCGGCTCACCCGGCTGGAGGAGATCGCCAGCGGCTTCAAGGGCGTGGAGAAGACGAGCGTCATCCAGGCCGGGCGGGAGGTGCGGGTGATCGTCACGCCCGACCAGGTGGACGACGGCCAGGCCGCCGCGCTGTCGGAACAGATCGCCCGGAAGATCGAGGGCGAGTTGCAGTACCCGGGACAGATCAGGGTGGTCGTGATCCGGGAAACCCGAGCCGTGGACGTGGCCCGATGACCGCACGCATCATTGACGGGGTGGCGCTGGGCAAGGCCATCCGCCGGGAGGTGGCCGAGGAGGCCGCGCGCTTCATCGCCCGGGGGATCACCCCCGGCCTGGCGGTGGTGCTGGTGGGGGAGAACCCCGCCTCCAAGGCCTACGTGGGCAGCAAGGAGAAAGCCTGCCAGGAAGCCGGGATGCACTCGGTGAAGATCACACGGCCGGCGGACATTCCCGAGGAGGAACTGCTGGGCATCGTGGACCGGCTCAACGCCGATCCCCAGGTCCACGGCATCCTGGTCCAGCTGCCGCTCCCCAAGCACATCAACAGCGAAAAGGTGCTGCACCGGATCAGCCCGGCCAAGGACGTGGATGGCTTTCACCCGGTGAACGTCGGCAAGCTGGTCATCGGCGACACGACGGCCCTCAAGCCCTGCACCCCGTGGGGCGTCATCCAGATGCTGCTCCGGAGCGGGATCGAGACCAAGGGCGCCCACGCGGTGATCGTGGGACGCTCCAACATCGTCGGGCGGCCCATGGCCAACCTGCTGATCCAGCAGGGGCCGGGCGGCGACGCCACGGTCACGGTGTGCCACTCGCGCACCCGGGACCTGCCCGCCGTCACCCGTCAGGCCGACATCCTCATCGCCGCGATCGGCAAGGCGGAGTTCGTCACCGCCGACATGGTGCGGCCCGGCGCCGTGGTGATTGACGTCGGCATCAACCGGGTGGACGACGCCGGCAGGCCCAAGGGCTACCGCCTGACCGGGGACGTGGCCTACGAGCCAGTGGCCGAGCTGGCCTCCGCCATCACGCCGGTGCCGGGGGGCGTGGGCCCCATGACCATCGCCATGCTGCTCGCCAATACCATGCAGGCGGTCCGGCAGGCCGCAGGGTAGGGCAGCGCGGGGGCGGCGGACCGCCGCCCCCGTCCCTTCCGCCCGGCGCCGTCCCTCTCCGATGCCCGATCCCTCCCTGTTCAGCGACGCTCCCTGGACCCCGAGCCAGCTGGTCCGCGCCGCCCGCCGTTCGGTCGAGGCGGGCATCGGGCCGCTCTGGGTGCGGGGGGAGATCAGCGGCTTCAAGTCCTACCAGAGCGGGCACTGGTACTTCAGCCTGGGCGACGGCCAGGCCCAGGTCCGCTGCGTGATGTGGCGGCTCAACACCCTGCGGGTCCGGGCCAGGCTCACCGATGGCCTGCAGGTCTTCGTCTACGCCACCCCGACGGTCTGGGAGGAGCGGGGCGAGTTCCGCCTGACGGTGAGCGAGCTGCTCCCCACCGGCGACACCGGCGAGCAGCAGCTCGCCCTGGAGCGGACCCGCGCCGCGCTCATGCGGGACGGCCTCACCGACCCGGCGCGCAAGCGCCCGCTCCCAGCGCTGCCGGCCGGCATCGCCAT
>CAZCVG010000052.1:7747-16775 GCA_964501735.1 uncultured Gemmatimonadaceae bacterium
GTGTCGGCCGTGGGCCACGAGACCGACGTGTCCCTCACCGACCTGGTGGCCGATCACCGTGCCGCCACGCCTTCCGCCGCCGCCGAGATCGTGGTGCCTGACGCGGCTGCGCTCCGCCGGCAGGTTGCCACCCTGGCGGTGCGCCTGGGCCAGTCGCTCGACCGGGGCACCCGGCTCGGCCGGGAGCGGCTGGCCCGCACCGCCGACCGGCTGGAGTACCTGCTGGGGCAGCACCTGGAGCGGCCGGCCCGGGACCTCGAACGCCTCGGCGCCCAGCTCGACGCGCTCTCCCCGCTCCGGGTGCTGGACCGCGGCTACGCGGTGCCCTCCGGGGCCGACGGCCGGATCCTGCGGCGCGCCGCGGAGTTCCACGCCGGGCTGCCGTTCACGCTCCGGGTGGCGGATGGCCGGGTCGCCGCCCGGGTGGAGGACCAGGCATGACTCAGCCCGATCCCGCCGCCCCCACGCTGGCCGAGGAACTCAAGCGGCTCGAGGAAATCGTGCGCCAGCTCGAGCGGGAGGACGGCGATCTCGACCGGGCGCTGGCCCTCTTCGAGGAAGGGGTCACCCGGCTCAGGCGAGCCCGGGAGCGGCTGGCCCAGGCCGAGGCCCGGGTGCAGAAGGTCCTGGCGGACGCCAGTGGTGCGCTTCGCCTGGAGGACCTCGACGACGAGGATCCGCAGGGAGGCGGGGCCGGTGGCTGAGCGCCTCTACTCCGCCGCCGATGCCGCCATGGCGCCCGCCCTGCTGGCCGAAGCCCGCGATCGGGTGGACAGCCTGCTGGAGGCCTGGAGCGAGCGCATCCAGACCATCGTGCCCGGGCGCACCGGGGAGGCGCTGGCCTACGCGCTGACGGCGCCGGGCAAGCGGGTGCGTGCCGCCCTGGTGGTGGCGGCCTACCGCTCGGTCGGTGGGGTGTCGCCGGCGATCGCGGCGGTGGCCGCCGCCGTCGAGACCGTCCACGCCTACTCCCTGGTGCACGATGACCTGCCCTGCATGGACGACGATGACCTGCGGCGCGGCCGGCCCACGACCCATCGCGCGTTCGACGTCCCCACCGCCACCCGGGTCGGCTTCCTGCTGGTGCCGGTGGCGGGGCTGGTGCTGAGCCAGGCCGCCCGCGACCTGGTGCTGCCCCCGGCCACCCTCGGGCGGATGGCCGCGGAGCTGTTCGAGGCGGGTGGCGTTGAGGGCATGGTCGGCGGGCAGTGGCTGGACCTCGAGGCCGAAGGCCGGGCCCTGGACCTGGCCGAGCTGACCGCGGTGCACCGTGGCAAGACCGGCGCCCTCATCCGGGCGGCCTGCATCCTCGGCGGGATGGCGGCGGAGGCCTCGCCGTCCGCCCTGGAGGCGCTGGGGAGCTACGGCCAGGGGGTGGGCCTCGCCTTCCAGATTGCCGACGACGTCCTGGACGTCACCGGGACCAGCGCCCAGCTGGGCAAGACCGCCGGGCGCGATGCCGAGCTGGCCAAGTCCACCTACGTGAGCCTGCTCGGCGTGGAGCGGGCGAGGCAGGAGGCGGAGGCCCACGCCCGCCGGGCGGTCAGCCACCTTGAACAGGCGGGGCTGGAGATGGACGCCTTGGCGGCCCTGGCGGGGTATATTGTAAACCGGGACTCGTAGGCGGCCGCCGATGGCGGGCGCCGGTGGCTTCCGGCGAGCCGGAGGCAGGCCAGGCACAGACCAGACCATGACCCTACTCGACACCATCTCCTCCCCCGCCGACCTCAAGGCCATCCCGCGGGACCAGCTCCCCGCGCTGGCCGAGGAGATCCGTGAGCGGCTGATTGACTGCGTCTCGCTCACCGGCGGGCACATCGGGGCGAGCCTCGGCGTGGTCGAGCTCACCATCGCGCTGCTGTACGAGTTCGATTCTCCCGCCGACAAGATCGTCTGGGACGTGGGGCACCAGGCCTACGCCTGGAAGCTGCTCACCGGGCGGAACGAGCCCTTCCCGACGCTCCGCCAGGCCGGGGGCGTGTCGGGGTTCCTCAAGCGCAGCGAGAGCGAGCACGACCATTTCGGCGCCGGCCACGCCGGCACCGCGATGTCGGCCGCGCTGGGCATGGCCACCGCCCGGGACCTGCAGGGCGGGACCAACAAGGTGGTGGCGGTGGTGGGAGACGGCGCCCTCACCTGCGGGCTGTCCTACGAGGGGATGAACAACGCCGGTCACTCCGACCGGGACATCATTCTGATCGTCAACGACAACGGGATGTCCATCTCCCCCAACGTCGGCGCCATCAGCAAGACGCTGGGCGGGATCGCCGCCAGTCCCCTCACCAACCGGCTGCGCGAGCACCTCAAGCACTGGACCCTGAAGCTGGGCAAGGTGTTCGGCCCCGAGTTCGTGGAGCTGGCCAAGAACGTCGAGGAGAGCGCCAAGAACCTGTTCTCCGACGGGATGTTCTTCGAGGAGCTGGGCTTCCGCTACTTCGGCCCGATCGACGGGCACGACCTCAAGAAGCTGGTGGACACCTTCCACTTCGTGAAGCCGATGTCCGGTCCCCGGGTGATCCACGTGATCACCCAGAAGGGCAAGGGCTTCACCCACGCCGAGACCAACCAGGAGAAGTGGCACGGCCTGGCGGCGTACGACCCGGAGACCGGCGAGCCCCGCAAGAAGGCCAGCGGCCCGCCCACCTGGACCCAGGTCTTCGGCGAGGCGATCACCGCGCTGGCCGCCGAGCACCCCGAGCTGGTGGCGGTCACTGCCGCCATGCCGAGCGGCACCGGCACCAGCATCTTCCAGAAGCGCTGGCCCGGGCGTTTCTTCGACGTGGGCATCGCCGAGGGGCACGCCGTGACCTTCGCCGGCGGGCTGGCCACCCAGGGCGTGCGGCCGGTGGTGGCCATCTACAGCACCTTCCTGCAGCGGGCCTACGACAACGTGGTCCACGACATCGCGGTGCAGAACCTGCCCGTGATCTTCTGCATGGACCGCGCGGGCCTGGTGGGGGAGGATGGCCAGACCCACATGGGGCTGTACGACATCGCCTACATGCTGGCGGTGCCGGGGATGACGGTGGCGGCGCCCAAGGACGGCGCCGAGCTGCTGGGACTGTTGCGCACGGCGCTGGCCCACGACGGCCCGTTCTCGCTGCGCTACCCGCGGGACAAGGCCCCGGCCGAGCTGGCCCTCACGCCGCCCACTCCCGCTGTACCCTACGGCACCTGGGAACTGCTCCGTGACGGCAAGGATGTCGCCATCCTCGCCACCGGCACGATGGTCCTGCCCGGGCTTCAGGCGGCGGAACAGCTGGCCGCGGAGGGCATTGACGCCACCGTGGTCAATTGCCGGTTCCTCAAGCCGCTGGACCACGGCATGCTGCAGGTGCTGGCGACGCGTCACCACACGCTGGTCACCGTGGAAGAGGGCACGATCGTCAACGGCTTCGGCGCCTACCTCGCCGAGACCCTGCAGACCACCAATCCCGAAGTGCGGGTGGTGGCGCTGGGGGTGCCCGACCGGCTGATCGAGCAGGCGCCCCGGGCCGAGCAGCTGGAAAGCTTCGGCCTGACCGCCGAGGGCATCGCCCGCCGCCTCCGCGCGCTGCACAGCGAGGAGAGCGTCGAGGCCCGATGAAGGTCGGGGTCGTCGGAAACCCACGCTACGCCGACCTCAAGGCGGTGCTCCGGGAACTCGCCGCCCTCGCTCCCTCCCGGCAGCTCTCACTGCTCACCGAACACAGCCTGGTCCCGCTCTGGGACGAGGTCCCGCCCGTCCTGGATGCCGGCGATCCCGACGCGCTGCTGACCTTCGGCGGCGACGGCACCCTGCTTCGCGGCGCCCGCCTGCTGGGCGGGCGCGAGGTGCCGGTCATGGGCGTCAACCTCGGCCGGGTCGGGTTCCTCACCACCGCCACCCGGGACCAGCTGCCCCAGGCGCTGGACGCGCTGGTCACCGGGCGGTACGTGCTGGAGCGCCGGCTGGCGCTCCGGGCCACCATCATCAGCGACGAGGGCGGCGTGCGGAGCGAGCAGCGCGCCCTCAACGACGTGGCCATCCACAAGTCGGGCGTGGCCCGCGTGGTGCGGATCCTGGTAAGCGTGGACGGGGAGGAACTCGGCCCCTACAGTTCCGACGGCGTGGTGGTCTCCAGCCCCACCGGGTCCACCGCCTACTCGCTCTCCGCCGGCGGCCCCATCGTGGCGCCCGGCGTCGAGGCGATGATCGTCACCCCGGTCTGCGCCCACACCCTGGCGGTGCGGCCGGTGGTGGTGCCGGCCGATGCCACCATCTGCGCAGAACCGGTGGCGCCGGGCGCCGATGACCTGCTGGTCTCGGTGGACGGGCAGCTCGGCACCACCCTGGCCATCGGCGACAAGGTCTACATCCGCCGCTCCCCTACCTGCGTGTTGCTGGTCCGGCTCGGGTCGGAAGGGTACTTCACCCGGATGCGGCAGAAGCTCAATTGGGGAGACCTGTCGGATCGGGAGGTGGTGCGGTGATCGTCGAACTCCGCGTCAGGGACCTGGTCACCATCGCGGATGTGGTCCTCCAGCTCGGCCCCGGCCTCAACGTCCTCACCGGCGAGACCGGGGCCGGCAAGTCCATGCTGGTGGACGCGGTGGCCCTGCTGCTCGGCGCCCGCGCCGACAGCACCATGGTCCGGCCCGGCGCCAGCCGGTCCATCATCGAGGGCGCGTTCGAGCTGGGAGACGCCGCCCTCCGCCGCCGGATCGAAGGGCTGGGGCTGGATCTCGAAGAAGACCGGGTGGTGGTCCGGCGGGAGATCGGCGCCGACGGCCGGAGCCGCGCCTGGGTCAACGGGAGCCCCACCACCATCGGCGTCCTGGCCCGGCTGGGCAGCGTCCTGGTGGACCTCCACGGCCAGCACGAGACCCAGTCGCTTATGCAGCCCGCCGCCCAGCGGGACATCCTTGACGCATGGGCCGGCGCCGGCGCGGAGCGCATGGCGCTGGCCGAAGCGCACGCGGCGCTGCTGGCGGTCCGGGAAGAAGAGGCCACTCTCACGGCCCGCCGGGACGAGGTCCGCCGCCGGGCCGACTGGCTCCGCCACGTGGTGCAGGAGATTGACCAGGCCCGGCTGGTGCCCGGAGAAGACGACACCCTGGACGCCGAGGCGCGCCGGCTCAGTCACGCCGAGACCCTGGCTGAGCAGGCCCGCAAGTTCGCCGAGCTGCTGGACGGAGACGACGGCGGCGCGCTGCCGGCCCTGGGCCGGGCCGCGCGGGTCCTGGGTGGCCTGGAGAAGATTGATCCCCAGCTCGCCGCCTGGCGGGAGCTGCTGGATGCCGCCACCGTCTCCCTGGGAGAGCTGGCGCGGCAGGCCGAGGCCTACGCCTCAGGCCTGCAGGACGATCCGGGACGGCTCCGGGACATCGAGTCGCGCCGGGACCTGATCTACCGCCTCAAGCAGAAGCACGGCGCCACCCTGGAGGCAGTGATCACGGTGCGCCGGGAGGCCGCCGCCGAACTGGACCTGCTCGACACCGCCGACCTCGACCTCCGCCAGCTCTCGGCGCGGCGGGTCGCGGCCGAGGGTGCCTGTCAGGCAGCGGCCCAGGCGCTCACCGCCCGCCGCGAGGACGCCGCGGGACGGATGGCTCGCGCCGTCACCCGCCTGCTCCCTGGGCTGGGCCTCGCCGGTGGGAAGCTCGCGGTGGAGCTGACGCCGCTGGGGCAGATCGAGGCCGCGGGTCAGGAGAGCGTGACCTTCCTGGTCCGGCTCAATGCAGGCATGGACGCCCGCCCGCTGGCCCGCGCCGCCTCCGGGGGAGAACTCTCCCGCATCATGCTGGCGCTCAAGGTGGTCCTGGCCCGCCACGACGCGGTACCCACGCTGGTCTTTGATGAGGTGGATCAGGGGATCGGCGGCGAGGTGGGTGCCAAGGTCGGTTTGGCGCTGGCCGAGGTGGCGGAGGGACGGCAGGTGCTGGTCATCACCCACCTGCCCCAGATCGCCGCCCGGGCGGAGCGGCACCTGATCGTGGCCAAGGCCGCCCGGCAGGGGCTGGCCACCAGCGACGTGGCGCTCATCCACGGCGAAGACCGCATCACCGAGCTGGCCCGCATGCTGGGGGACGCCGACGCCGACACCGCCCGGCGTCACGCCGCGACGCTGCTGGGCGGCAGCTAGCACCGTCCTGCCGTCCTACCGTCCTACCCTCCTACCGTCTACCGCCAGATCCGCTGATACCACCGAATCTCCAGCCGGGTAGTCCGGAACTTCGGGACCGGCTGCCCGCTGGAGGCTGCCAGCGTGGTGTAGCTCCACGAGGCTTCGATCGGCAGGCCGCACTTCCGCCCCGGCTGGCACTCGCGGGCCCCGCGTCCGACGTACGTGATCCCGCCGCCCAGAGACAGGGCACTCCGGCCGCCCTCGCCCAGGATGCCGGCGTCTATCCCCGGCAGGGAATCGCTGGCCGATTCGTAGCGGGCCTCGTCCCGGCCGGCCCGCCAGTAGTCGGCCACGCCGTGGAGGGCGATGTTCCGCGCCAGCCGGAAGAATGGGCGCGCGCCCAGGTGGGCCACGTCGCCCGCGTTGAGCCGGACGTTGCCGAGCCGGGTGAACTCGGCGTAGGGCTGTCCCGGCGCCGTGATCCGGCGGACCCGGAAGCTGGAGAGCCGGATCAGGTAGCCGCCGCTCAGCCGGGCGCCCCAGCGGCCCCGGCCCAGGTCGGCCAGGCCCGACAGCCCGATCTCGTAGCGGCCGTTCCCCGTCCCCACGTCGGTGAGGTTGTTGGGATCGTCGCGCCGGCCGGTGGGGAGCCGCAGCAACCCCTGCACGGCAACGCGGAGTCCGCCGGTTTCCCCGGGGCGGTCAAACCGGTCAATGACGGTGTAGATGGCCCCCAGGTCCATGTCCCCCATGCGGGAAATCTTGGACTCGAACAGCGGCAGCGCGGCCACCGGGCCGGCGGGCGCGGCCACAAAGCTCTGCAGGTCGGCCTGGCTGGCGCGGGCGTCGGGGAGCACCGGGAGCGAGGTGAAGCCGCTCACGCCCAGCTGGGTGGCCAGGGTGTCCTGGATCGCCGCGATGGCGGCTTCGATATCCGCGCCGGCGGCGCTGGTGCGCGTGGGAAGGAAGGGCGAGGCGGCGGTCGGGTCGTTACTCAGCAGGCTGAGCTGGTCCCTGACCGTGGTGCCCCGGGCCAGCAGGGCCCGGGCGGTGGCGTCGAGCCCGGGGTTCCCGGCATAGGCGCCGCTGTTGATGGAGTCGGCCAGCTCCGACAGCGCCGAGGAGAAGTCCTGCACGAACTGCGCGGCGATGCCCTGGTCAATGGTGTTGCCGAAGACCGGGTGGGCCGGGTTGAGGCCGGCGTCGGAGGCGGTGGAATCCAGCCGCAGGTTGGCCTGGACCCGGCTGGTGACGAACGGCACGTTGGCGAAGAGCGTGAGCCGGCGGGTGAGCCCCAGGGCGCCGCCGATGGTGCCGGTGCCGATGGTCAACTGGCCCCGGGCCCGCTGGTGGCCCAGATTGAGCCGGTACGACGGCTGGCCGATGATTGCCCCGACCAGGGCGTCGGTGGCGCTGAGCAGGGGAATGCGGTCGCTGCCCAGCGCCGGGCTGCCAAAATCGGCGAGGTAATCCTCGCTCGCCCCATCGAACAGGCGCCGGTCGGCGCTCTCGAAGCTTCCCCGGAGGTCCACCCGGAAGGTCCCCTTGGGGGCGCCGGCGGGGGCCAGTTGCGCCGGGGCCCGGGCGGTGACGATCAGCGACAGCGCCGCCAGAAGACCCGCGAATCGGCGCACTCGACCTCCAGAAGGGTGGGCACGTGAAAGCACTCTCTCCCCAGGCACAGGCAACTTCGCTCTTTCGGGAGCGGTTTGGAAGCCAGCCCACGCACCTCGCCTCGGCGCCGGGCCGGGTCAATCTGCTGGGGGAACATACCGACTACAATGGCGGGCCGGTGCTGCCGTTCGCCATCGGGCGGCGCACCGCGGTGGCCGCCGGCCCCGGCCCGGACTGGGAGGTGGTGAGCGCCCGCGATGGCGCGGCGCTGGCCCTGGACCCCGAGCGCCCCGGCGAGGGCTGGGGGGCCTACGTGGCCGGGGTCATCCGGGTGCTGCGCCGGCGTCACCACGCGCCGGCGGGGGCCCGGCTGGCCGTGGCCAGCACCGTCCCGGTCGGGGCCGGCCTCTCGTCGTCGGCGGCCCTGTGCGTCTCCCTGGCGCGGGCGCTCACCGCGCTGGCCGGCCGGCGGGTCGGGGCGGCAGTGCTGGCCGACATCGCCTGGGAGGCGGAGCACGACGAGGTCGGGGTGGCCTGCGGGCGCATGGACCAGACCATCTCGGCGCTGGCCAAGCCGGGCCACGCGCTGCACTTCGAGACCGCCAGCGGCGCCCTGCATCACGTCCCCCTGCCGGGGCGGATCTGGGTGCTCGACACCGGTGTCCGCCACACCCTGACGGGCGGGCACCTGAACCAGCGGCAGGAGGAATGCGCCGAGGCCCGGCGGCTGGTGGGTGAGCAGGGCTACACGGTCGGCCACCTCGCCGAGATCCGGCCGGCCGACCTGCCGGCGCTGGTCCGGGCGCTCCCCGCACCGTGGAATCTGCGGCTCCGCCACGTCGTCACCGAGACGGCACGGACCCGCGAGGCCAGCCAGGCCCTGGCGGCCCGGGACCTGCCCCGGCTGGGGGCGCTGCTGGTCGAGGGCCACCGGTCGCTGCGCGAGGACTACCATTCCAGCTGCTCGGAGGCCGACCTGCTGGTCGAGGCGCTGGTGCGGGCGGGGGCGCTCGGCGCGCGGCTCACCGGCGCGGGATGGGGCGGGGCGGTCATCGCGATCCTGCCGGAGCAGGGGGAGTCTCGGCTCCTGGCGGGGGTGCAGGAGAAATTTCACGCGGCGTTCGGGCGGACACCGGACGTCTGGCACACCCGGGCGGAGGGCGGTGTGCGCACGGGGCGATAGCGCCGGCGCTCCGCGCCGAGTTGCCGAAGGGCCAGCAGCGGGCGAAGTTGAGGTCATCGGCTCGGGTGGCGAAACTGGCAGACGCGAGGGACTTAAAATCCCTCGGGGAGCAATCCCCATGTGGGTTCGATCCCCACCCCGAGCA
>CAZCVG010000053.1:0-16690 GCA_964501735.1 uncultured Gemmatimonadaceae bacterium
ACCGGCAGGCGGCACGCTACTGGGTCCCACCCGCACCGCCGAGGGCCTCCCGCACGTGCCGGCGCAGGGCCTCGGTGGTGTACGGCTTGCTGAGGAATCGTCCCCGCTTCTCCTGGACCGATCCCCGCAGAAGGACGTCGTCCGAGTAGCCCGATGCATAGAGCACCCTCAGCCCCGGCCGGATGGCCATGGCGCGGGCCGCGAGTTCCGGGCCGCTCATGCCCGGCATGACGACGTCGGACATGAGAAGGTCCACGTTCCCGGGATGCGCTTCCAGCAGCCGGAGGGCCTCGGCCCCGGTGGTGGCCGTGAGGACGGTGTACCCGGCGTGCCGCAGGATGCGCGCCGCCACCCGCACCAGCGCCACTTCGTCGTCCACGATGAGGATCGTCTCATGACCGGTGCCGGGCGGCTCGGCAGCCTGTGCCCCCGGGGCGGGGGCCGCGGTGGTGGCCGGTGGCAGGTAGACCCGGAAGGTCGCGCCCTGGCCCGGGCTGCTCTCGACCGATACGCCGCCGTGGCAGCTGGCGGCGATACCGTAGACCGAGGCGAGGCCGAGGCCGGTGCCCTGCCCGACGCCCTTGGTGGTGAAGAAGGGCTCGAACACGCGGGCCCGGGTCTCCGCGCTCATTCCCTCCCCCGTGTCCCTGAAGGAGAGCTGGACGTACGCACCGGGCGCGAGGGGGGGCGTGACGTCCAGCGGCGGCTGCTCGAACTCCACGTTGCGCGTCTCGATCAGGAGGCTCCCCCCCGCGGGCATGGCGTCCCGGGCATTGAGCGCCAGGTTCATGATCACCCGGTCGAGCTGTCCCCGGTCGATGCGAACCCGCTTCAGGTCCGCGGCCGGGATGACCTCCAGCCGGATGTCCTCGCGGATCACCCGGTCGAGAAGGGGCTGCATCTCGGCGAGCACCGCGTTGGGGTCGAGGACCTCCGGCGCCACGATCTCGGTGCGGCTGAACGCCAGCAACTGGCCGGTGAGCGCGGCCGCCCGCTCACCGGCCCGCCGGATCTCGCGCAGGTCCTCTGCGATGGCGCCGGCGGCGCCACCACTCTCCAGCGCGAGGTCGGCGATGCTGTTGATCACGGTCAGGAGGTTGTTGAAGTCGTGGGCTACGCCTCCGGCCAGGCGTCCGACGGCTTCCATCTTCTCTGCCTGGCGAAGCTGCTCCTCGGCGCGCTCCCGGGCGGCTTCGGCTTCCTTGCGGGCGGTGATGTCGCGGGTGACGCCAAGGAGCACCGTCCCCTCGCCACCCTCCCCGGGCAGTGGCGCCGCGTGGGTTTCCAGCCAGCGGCGGGTGCCCCGGAGGCCGGTGACCTCGAACTCCAGGACACCGCGCTCGCCACCCATCACCCGGCGATGCAGGTCCCGGAACGCGGGCCGGTAGGCTGGGAGCAGGTACTCGTCCAGCCTGTGGCGGGCCACCTCCTCGAACGACTCGGCCTCCAGCATCGCGAGCCCGGCGCTGTTCATCTGCAGGAGCCTCCCATCCCCAGCCACAACCTTGAGGCATTCCGGCTCGGTGTCGATGATCGTGCGCAGGTGGCGTTCGCGTTCGCGGAGGGCCTGCTGGGTGCGGTACTGCTCGGTCACGTCGCTGAAGACCAGCACGACCCCCGCGATGCGCCCTTTGGAGTCCTGGATCGGGGCCGCGCTGTCGGCGATCTGCAGCTCCCGGCCATCCCGGGCCAGCAGCACCGTATGGTTGGCCAGGCCCACGGTCTCGGCGCGCTCGAGCACGATGCGCCCGGGATCGGTCACCGGCTCGCGGGTCTCGGCGTCCACGATGCGGAAGACGGCATCGAGCGGCTGGCCGATGGCCTCCGCAAGCCCCCACCCCGTCAGCCGCTCGGCGGCGGGATTCATGCGCGTGATCCGGCGCTCGGCATCGGTGGCGATCACCGCATCGCCGATGGACTGCAGGGTGATCGCCAGGTTCTCCTCGCTCCGGCGGATGGCCTCTTCGGCCTGCTGTCGCTCCGTCACGTCGCGGACCACCGCGACGAAGCGCGGCCCGATCCCCGGCCCTTCCACTAGCTGGATCACCACCTCCACCGGAATATGATGGCCGTCCTTGTGGCGGTGCCGTGTCTGCAGGTAGACATGCGCACGGCTGCCATCGCGCAGCGATCCCAGGAGCGCGCGGAACTCTGATTCCGCGATGTCCGGCTTCAGGTCCATCGGCCGCATGGCCAGCAGCTCTTCCTCCGAGTAACCGACCTGGCGCTTGCCGCCCTCGTTCACGTAGCGGAACCGCAGGTCATCCGCATCGAAGATGAACACGCTGTCCAGGGTCTGATCGAGCGTCCGCTTGAAGTGGGCCAGCGCGATCTGGGACTCCTTCAGGGCACTGATGTCGGTATGGGTCCCGAGCATCCGGAGAGGCTGGCCGTCCGGGCTGCGCTCGACGATGCTGCCCACGGAGAGGATCCACAGCCAGTGGCCGCTCCGGGTCTGCTGCCGGAACTCGACCCGATACTCGGGCAGCCGCCCGGCGATATAGTCCCGGTAGACGGCCGCGACCGGCTCACGGTCCTCGGGGTGCAGCCGCTCGATCCAGGCACTGTTGGTTTCCCGGAAGGTGGCGGGATCGTAGCCCAGCATCTCGGCGTACTCCGGGCTCACCCTGGCCTCACCAGTCCGCACATTCAGGTCGTAGAGACCCTGGTTGGCCGCCCGCATGGCCAGGCGGAGGCGCTCCTCGCTTTCACGCAGGGCGATCTCGGCCTGCTTGCGCGGTGTGACATCCCGGAAGTAGATGGTCAGGCCTTCCGGCGACGGGTGGATCCGGTTCTCGAACCAGCGGTCGAACGGCGGGTAGTACTCCTCGATCGTGGCCGCCTCGCCAGTGCGCATCGCCCGCTCGTACGCCAGGTGGAATTTCTGGCCCACCCCCTCAGGATAGACCTCCCAGATGTTCCGGCCGATCAGCGTTCCGGGTTCCCGGCCCAGGATCTGCCCCGCCTGGTGGTTCACGTAGGTGTAAGTCCAGTTCCGGTCCAGCGCCACGACGCCGTCGGAAATCCGCTCGAACGCGGCGATCAGGCCATCCGATGGAGTCGTGACCGGCTCGGCCGTCACAAGCACCGCCCGGCGGCCGTCGTGGATAATGCGACGGA
Organism: uncultured Gemmatimonadaceae bacterium; assembly: GCA_964501735.1. Lineage (GTDB taxonomy): Bacteria > Gemmatimonadota > Gemmatimonadetes > Gemmatimonadales > GWC2-71-9 > JADJOM01. The sequence goes on from CAZCVG010000053.1 coordinate 3,121, forward strand.
CGCGGCAGCGTACGGAGAGGAGCGCTCCGGAACGGGACCGGTGCGACTGGTGGATGACCGGGTCCGTTCCCGTGAAGGCCTGACGGAAGGCGTCCGCATCCAGGCCGAGGGCCTTCGTGGTGAGCTTCAGGAACGCCGGGCGGGAGTACCCGTACTGCCTGACGGCTGCCTCATTGACTTCGAGAATGTCCAGCGTCGCGGGATCGTGGATCCAGGTGGGGACCGGGTGGCGGAGGAATAGCGGGGTGGCCCGCGCAGGCTTCCGGCCCGTTGTCCTGGTACGTCCCCGCTGCCGTGATGCCATGCGGCCCCCGCCTCCAGCCCGTGAATCTGTCAGGCCCGCCCTGTGCTCCGGGCGAATCTAGCCGTCCTGCTGGTCACCCGCCAACGGGCCGGCGGGACCGGCCACGGCGGCCTCGGACCACCAGGCCCGAGGCCGAAACGCCCCCCGGAGAACCGGGGGGCGCACGGGAGGAAGGCCCTGCCGTGGGCGCCTATGGCAGCACGGTGAACGAGACGGTGGTGCTCGCAATCCGGCCACCGTTATCGGTCACGTCGAGGATGACGGTGTTCTGCCCCGCGGCATTGAAAATCCGCGAAAAGACGGGCTGGGTGGAGACGGTGGGTCCACTGGAGCGGTACCACCGATAGCTCACGATGCTGCCGTCCGGATCGTAGGAGCCGGTCCCGTCGAACGTGCAGGTGCGGCCGGCGATGCAGGTGACGACGGGCACGGACACCGGTGCCTGGTTCGGAGGGGGCTGTCCCGCCGGATCGAAGGTGACCGACTGGGTGCCGGTGAGACCAGCGGCGTCGAAGACCGTGAGTACCACGGTGGTGGAGCCGCCCCGCGTGAACTGGCGGGTCCACAGCGCCTGGGTTGAAAGCAGGGTCCCGTTGGTCCGGCGCCACTCGTAGGCGGTGACGCCCGCGTCATCGGTGGACCCGCGACCATCGAAGGTGCAGGAGAGGCTGACGCAGGTGACCGCGGCCACCGCCACCGGCGGCTGGTTGGGCGGGGGCGTCGTGCCGGGGATCACGAAGTTGGTGAGTACTCCGCGGGTCCGGTCCAGGCTCCGGCTCCCGAGGGTGGCCTGATCCACCAGGAAAGGCGATGGCGCCCACGCCACACAGGCCCTTGTGGGTGAAGGTCACGACCCCGGCAGCGTTGGTCGTGCCGACCTTGACGCTGTCGGTCCAGTAATCGTCCAGGAACCGGCCGCGGACCTGCACGCCGCCGAGCGGGGCCCCGGTCTCGCTGGTGACCGTCACCGTCGCGCTGCTCAGGTTGTACATCTTCCCGCCCTGGAAGCAGCTGCCCGGGAACGCCGGATCCTGGACGAACTGCCCGGTCATGGACAGCCCGCTGACCACGATGCAGTTCGCGCCGCATGGGATGGCCGGTGTCAGGCGCATCAGCCGCTGGCTCCGGCCGATCATGACCTGGGTCAGGATCTGCCCGGAGGCGTTCATTGGACCGCCGTTGGTGACGGTTGCCCCGGGGTAGGCGGGGGAGATGAGCGCGGCGAGCGACTGGCCGACCCCCGACGGGCCGGCGGCGATCAACCCGGTACTCTGCGCGGTGAACGAGATGTCCCCTGCCAGGTTGATGGATCCCAGGCCCGCCCGGCTCAGGTGGCCGGTGGGAAGGCTGGAAATCTGCTGCCAGACCCCGTTGGACAGGCGGAACGGATAGATCAGGCCCTGGGTGCCGGTGCCCAGGAAGAAGGCCTGGTCGCCGTTGTCATTGATAATCCCGCTCCCGAACCCGAAGAAGCTCGGCGGCGGCGGCGGATTGGTCACCACGCTGCCCGGGTTGCCCAGCTGGTACCAGTGGCCATTCCGGGTCACCACCTTGCCGCCCGGGCTCATTCCGCCGGGAATCTCATTGGGGTAGCCCTGGGTCGCGAGGTTCACGAATCCCGCCGCCTGGGTCCACATGAAGGGCGCGGTGAAGGTCGGGATCGCTCCGCCCGCGGTGGACCAGCCGACCATCCGGCCCAGCTCGTCAAGCCCGAAGACTTCGGCGCTGGTGGCCCCCGGAAATACCCCGAGATCCTGGGCAGTGTAGCCGGAACCATTCGGGGTCCAGACCGCGGCGCGGGTGGTGCTGCCGATCAACCCGACCTCGCCGCCGACCAGCCCCTGGTTATTGATGAAGAAGGGATACTGGTAGCCGATGGCGAAGCCCGGCACGAGCGGGAGCGGGATCCGGCCGGCGCCCCTCCAGACCGCGAGCTCCTGCGGCGGCAGGCAGAACGGGCCACAGCCTGTGTCGACGTAGGAGACGCCAACGACATCGCCGGCATCGTTGAGATCGTACCCGGTGGCCGCGGTGGCGACGAACTCGGGGTAGTACATGGCGGCCACTGACGAGGCTCTGGCGGCGCCGGCCGTCTCCGCCACGGGGTTCGGGTCAAGGCGGTCCGGCTGGCACCCCGCCAGCAGGACTCCGGCCGCCAGCCCGGAACTGACCACTGATACGATTCGCATGGATCCTCGAGCGGGCCGCTGCCGCTGCACTGGAAGGTGAGTTGAGCGAGGGACACGAAAAGCCTGACACCTCACACGCCAAGAATACATGAACTTCAAGCGAAGAGGGGATCAGGATTTCCGCGATTGCGGCACCTGTATCATGGCGAGGCAACTGCAACAATGTGATGCAGGCCGGGAGGCCAGGGGGCGGCCCGCACCGAGGGTGTCATCGGTGCTCCCAGCCCGCGCCGGCTGGCGGGAAAGGCTGTCGGCTACCGCCAGGCGCGCGGCACCGCCTCCGGCTTGGTGGCCAGGATCTGCGCACCGGCGTCGATTTCCCGGCTGATCCGCTCGCGGATCCGGCGCAGCTCGCGGAAGCCGACCAGCCGCTTCTCGTCCTCGTCCCAGAGCGTGAGCCAGAGCGTCTTGACGCTGGCGGGGAGAGTCAGCCGGGTCACCTTGTGGAGGATGGGGTTCTCGTCGAAGCAGCGCTGCAGGTGATAGTTGGGGATGCGGGCCGAGACGTGGTGGATGTGGTGCAGCCCGATGTTGGCGGTGCACCACTGGAGCAGCCTGGGCATCACCAGGTGGGAGGCTCCCTCCAGCCCGCTGGCGAAGTAGTTCCATGCCTCACGGTAGCGCCAGTAGGTGTCCTCGTACTGGTGCTGCACGTAGAAGAGGTACACCCCGATGGCCCCGGCGATCAGCGTGATCGGGAGCTGCACCAGCAGGAAACGGTCGATCCCCACCGTCAGCCACATCACCGCCACCACGGCCGCCAGCCCGAGGTTGGTGAGGTGGACGCTGGTCCACTCCCGCTTCCACGAGCGGGGAATGTCGAGCGGGAGCCGGTGCTTGAGGACAAACTGCCAGGTGGGGCCGACCAGCAGCAGCACGACGGGATGGCGGTACATCCGGTACAGCAGCCGCTTGTGCCACGGCCGGCTGAGGTACTCCCGCACCGTGAGGGTGTCGATGTCGCCCAGGTCCCGCCCGTCGAGGTTGCCCGAGGTGGCGTGGTGCAGGGCGTGGGTCTTCCGCCAGTAGGTGTAGGGGACCAGCGTGATCACGCCCAGGATCGAGCCGACCAGGTTGTTGAGCCAGAGGGAGCGGAAGAAGGAGCCGTGGCCGCAGTCGTGCTGCAGCATGAAGAGCCGCACCACCATGAAGGCCGCCGGGATTGCCATCAGCAGGGTGAGCCAGTAGCCGATCTCCAGGCTCCACAGCGTGGCCGTCCAGAACACCACCAGCAGGGCGCTGGTGCCGGCCAGCTGCCGGAAGCTCTTCCAGCGTGACGGGTGCCGGTACGGCGCGAGGATGGCGCTCCAGTCAACGGCAACTGGTGCCGGGGTGTCGGATTGCACCGGTGTGGTCATGTCGGACCGGGGCTCGAGGAGACGAATCGGGCACCGGCCTGGCTGCCGGGGGCCCAGAGGATTACAAGATAACGCCCGGCCCAAGCCTTTGCCCAGTCTGGGCTTATCCCTGTGGGCCGGTTCAGGAAACTGCTCGGCTCGGTCGCCGTGGCCGGCCGGCGGGGGATGGGTCGGGCCCGGCCCACGACAGGAGCGATCCCTCCCGGCTCGATCTTAAGCAAGGACCATGCGCGAGCTCCCCCGCGGCGCTGCGAGGAGACCGCTGGAGCTGGATCGGCGCCGCGCGCCCGGGACGGCCCCGGCTCAGCCCCGCAGTAGGTTGATGAACGTGGTGATGATGATGGCGTTGGTGAAATCAATGAAAAACGCCCCCACCATCGGCAGCACCAGGAACGCCCTGGGCGCCGGCCCGAACCGCTCCTCCAGCGAGCGCATGTTGGCCACCGCGTTGGGGGTGGCGCCGAGGCCGAAGCCGCAATGCCCGCCGGCCATCACCGCGGCGTCGTAATCCCGCCCCATCACCCGGAAGGTGATCCAGTAGGCGAAGGCGGCCACCAGGACCACCTGGACGAGGAGAATCGCCAGCATCGGCAGCGCCAGGTCGAGCAGTTCCCACAGCCGGAGGGTCATCAGCGCCATGGCGAGGAACAGCGAGAGGGCGATCGTGCCGAGGTCGTCCACCACCCGCGACTCGATCCGGACGACACCGGTGAGGTCGGCAATGTTGCGGAAGGCCGCGGCCACGATCATCGCGCCGATGTACCCGGGCAGCGTCACGAACTGGCCCATCCACCCCGACAGCAGGCCGCCCAGCCACATGCAGGCCAGGATGATGGTGAGCGCCTTGAGCAGGAGGTACGCCGTGGGCGCCTCCCCGGCGGCCTCGGGCTGGAGTTCCTCGTTGACGCCCCCGGCCGCGAGGTTCCTGGGCGGCGCCGTTCCCGGGGCCGGTGGCGGCGCGGGCCGCAGGGTGAGCCGGGTGATGAGCCGGGTGCCGACCGGGCTGCCGATCAGACCGCCGCCCACCAGCCCGAACGTGGCGGCCGCCATGGCCAGGGTCACCGCCCCGCCGAACTGGTACTGGTCCTCCAGCAGCTTGCCGAAGGCGGCCCCGGTCCCGTGCCCGCCCGTCATGGTGATGGAGCCGGTGATCAGCCCGAGCAGGGGATCCACGTTCATGGCGGCGGCCAGCCCGACCCCGGCCGCGTTCTGGACGATCGCAAGCAGCGACGCCAGCAGCCAGAACACCAGGACCTGCGGGCCGCCCACCTTGAGCAGGCTGAGGCTGGCCAGCAGCCCGATGCACGTGAAGAACGCGATCATGAACGGGGACTGCAACGTGGTGTCGAACTCCAGCTGCAGCACCCCCGCCTGGCGGAGCGACAGGGCCAGCGCCGCGAACAGGAACCCGCCCACGACCGGGGCGGGGATGTTGAAGCGGTCGAGCACGCCGATCCGGCGGCGGATGCCATAGCCCGCAAACAGGACGACGGCCGCGAGGGCCGTGGTCTGGATCATGTCGAATTTCAGGGTCAAGAGTTTGCCCGGAAGGTGTGAGCCCCAAAGATTCCGTCTCCCGGCCAGCCCCGGAAGCAGTCGCGGCGGCGCGGCCCGCCCCCGGCGCCCGCGGTGGACGCGAAGGGCCTCAAGGCGGTGGCGGAGCTGGCCCCTGGTCAGGGCTTACCGGGGGCCCGAATGTCCCGCATCTTCCGGCCCATGAGATCTCCCGCTCCCGCCTCCGAGAAGGACAGCCGCTGGCCGGCTGCCGCCACCGTTGACCCGCTGGACGGCCTGGTGCACCTCTCCCACCTGCTCGGCCGCGATCCCCGCCTGGTCCAGCCGGGCGGCGGCAACACCTCCATCAAGGTGACGCTGCCCGGCGAGGGGGGGACGGCGGTGGAGGCGCTGCTGGTCAAGGGCAGCGGGACCGACCTCCGTACCATCGGGCGCAACGGCTTCACCCGGCTCTCCCTCGCCCGGCTCAACGCGCTGGCCGGGGCGGCCAGCATGAGCGACGCCGAGATGATGAAGTTCATGTCAGGCTGCATGCTGGAGGAGGGCCCGGCGCCCAGCGTCGAGACGCCGCTCCACTCCCTCCTGCCGCACCGGGTCATCGCCCACACTCACGACGTGGCGACGATGAGCCTCACCAACGTCGGCGATGGCACCGCCGAGCGCCTGGTGGCCGAGCTGTTCGAGGGCGGGATCGTCTACGTGCCCTACACCCGTCCCGGGTTCCCGCTGGCCCGTTCCGTCAGCCTCATGGCGGGCCGGATCCCGGCCGGCGCGATCGGCCTCACCCTGGCCCATCATGGGCTGGTCATCTTCGGCGAGGACGTGCGGCAGTGCCATGAGCGCCTGCTGCTGGCCGTGGCAAAGATGGATGAGTTCATCGCCGCCTCGCGCCGGGGCCGGCAGCTGCTCGGCCCGCCCCGCCGACCGGTACCCCCGCCCGCCGAGCGCCACCGCCTGGCGGAGGTGGTCCTCCCGGCGGTGCGGGGGGCGCTGGGCGCCGCCGACCGCGTGGTCCTCCACTATGACGACAGCGACGACGTGCTCCAGGTCCTCTCGGCGGAACGGCTGCCGGAGCTGTCACGCCGGGGCATGGCCACACCCGAGCACCTGCTCCGGGCCGGCCGGCTGCCGGTCTGGCTCGACCTCGATCCCTCGGCGCCACCCCCGGCGCTGGTGAGCGAGGTCCGCACCCAGCTGGAGCGGCAGCGCGCCGAGTACGAGGAGTACCACCGCCGCCACGCGACGCCCGGCCAGCGGCCCCTCGATGACTGGGCCAAGGTGGTGCTGGTGCCCGGGGTCGGGATGATCACCGCCTTTAGCGACAAGCAGAGCGCCGTCACCGCCAATCTGTGCTACCGGGCGGTGCTGCAGGCCATCGAGAACGCCGAGGCAGTGGCGGGGTTCGAGTTCATCCCGGAGCCCGAGGTGTTCGAGTTCGAGCACTGGCCGCTCGAGCGCCGGAAGGTGGAGGAACAGCTCGCCCGGGACCGGAGCGGGAAGCTGGTGCCCCGGAGTGTTGCGGTGGTGATCGGGGGCGGCAGTGGCATCGGGCGGGCAGCGGTGGAGCGCTTCGCCGCCGAGGGGGCGCATGTCGTGGCAGCGGACCTGGACGCCGCTTTGGCGGAATCGGTTGCGAGTGAGGTCGGGGCGCGGTTCCCCGGACGGGTCATCGGGCTGGCCGCCGACGTCACCGACGAGGCGAGCCTCGAAGCGCTGTTCCGGCGCACGGTGCTGGAGTTCGGCGGCCTCGACCACCTCTTCTACACGGCCGGCCTGCCGCCCCGGTTCGCGCCGGTCACCGAGATCACCCGCGCCGACCTGCAGCGCCAGCTCGACGTGCACTACCTCGGCGCGGTACAGGCCGTCGCCGGCGCCGCCCGGATCATGCGGGCCCAGGGCCGGGGCGGTTCCATCGTGGCGTCGGTGTCGAAGGCGGCGCTGGTCCCCGGGCGCGACGCCGTGGCCTATGGCGGCAGCAAGGCGGCCATGCTGCAGGCGCTCAGGGTCGCGGCGGTGGAACTGGGCGCGGAGGGGATCCGGGTCAACGCCATCAACGCCGACCAGATCGAGACCCCGCTCTTCCTGCAGTTTGTGCGAGAGCGGGCGGCGGCCCGCGGGGTCACGGTGGACGAGCAGCTGGAGACCTACCGCCGGCGGAACCTCATGGGTGTGTCGCTGATTCCGGCCGAGGCGGTGGCTGACCTGGCGGTGCTGCTGGCCAGCGACAAGTTCCGGTACACCACCGGCGACATCCTGACCGTGGACGGCGGGCTGCCGGAGGCGTTTCCGCGGTAGGGGGGGTAGACGGTTAGGCGGTTAGGCGGTTAGGCGGTTAGACGGTTAGACGGTTAGACGGTTAGACGGTTAGGCGGTTAGGCGGTTAGAGCATCCAACCGCCTAGCCGTCTAACCGCCCCCCCTCACGGCACCGACGCCGGCATGTGGTCCGCGCCGGTGACCTGGGCCGGGCGGGTCCGGGCCGCCAGCCAGCGGTTGGCCACGATGAGCACTGCCAGCACGATCCCCCATTGCACCAGGATGGTGCCGACATTCTCGGCCCCCAGCGGATCCAGCCACCCCTCGGGGTCCCAGCCCCGCGCCTGCCACAGCCACCACACCAGCAGGGTCAGCGCCTCCAGCGGCACCAGCACGCCGATGACGATCTCCCACCACCGGCCGATGCGGATGTCCGACCCGGCGTGGTTGAGCTGCTCCTCCCGGAACCGCCGCACCCCCGAGACGATCACCGCGATGGCATAGAACAGCCCGCTCACCATCAGGGCCACGCCCCACACCCAGTCCTGGTTGTGGAGCACCGTGAGCGAGAGCGCGGACGGCAGCCCCAGCAGGAACCCGGCGATGCTCACTCCCGTCACCGCCCGCTGGCGCGAGACGCCCATGTCCCGGAGCACCCGGCTCCCCAGTTCGATCATGGCCATGAGGCTGGTGAAGGCCGCGAAGGCGAGCGCCAGGAAGAACAGGAACATCAGCAGCCGGCCCAGGGGCAGGGTGGCGAAGAGCTGCGGGATCCAGGTGAAGGTGAGGCCCTCGTTGCCGGCGCCGAAGATGGTCCGGCGCACCAGGTCGGCGGTGAGCGGCTCGCCGGCCCCGATGGCGGCGGCCAGCGCGGGGTACTCCGCCAGGGCGTCGGGGTGTTCGGCCAGGCTGGCCACCAGGGCGGGGAGGGTGGAGAAGACGGTGCACAGCACCATCATGCCGGCGCAGAGGGAGACGGCATTGTTGGCGGTGGGCAGGATGAACGCGTTGAGGGCGGTGTCCTCGTTCTGCCGCATGTACGCGGCGTAGACCAGGATCAGTCCCCAGCCCGCGCCGGTGTCCCAGGCGTTCTGGGTGAGCGCCTGCAGCCAGGTGTCGGCCTTGGCGAGGTCGGCGGCGTTGACGGTGAACATGTAGGACAGGCCGTCGCTGGCGCCGGGCAGGGTCACGGCCCGGATGGTGAGAATGATCACGAGGAGAAGGAGGGTGGGCATCATTACCCGGCTCATCCCTTCGATGGCGCCGACCCCGCGGGCCACCACGAACCCGCCGAGCGCCATGGCCACGGCGTGCGTGATGACCGGCCCCCAGCCCTCGATGTAGGCCCGCCAGAAGGCGCCGGGACTCGCCCCGGGGATCTCGCCCAGCGCGGCCGCCACCATGTATCGCAGCGTCCACCCGGTGACCACCGAGTAGTAGAACATGATCGCCACAGCGGTGAAGGCGATCCACGCCCCCATCCAGGCGTACCGCGGTCCCATGAGCCGCATGATGGCGCCGACCGGGCCGGTGCGGGTCATCCGTCCGGCCCCGAACTCCACCAGGATCAGCGGGATGCTCCACAGCAGCAGGAAGACCACCCAGCTCACCAGGAACGCCCCCCCGCCGTGCTCGGCCACGATCCGGGGGAAGCGCCAGATGTTGCCGGTGCCCACGGCCATGCCGAGCATGGTGAGCATCATGAGCCAGCGGGAGGAGAAGGACTCGTTCATGACGGCTCCGTGGGGGTGGAAGGGCGCCCGGAGGCGATGACTTCGGCGACCCGCGCGAGCAGCTCGCGGGAACTGAACGGCTTGCGCAGCAGCTCGACGGTGCCGGTGACCAGGCCCAGCTGGGCCAGGTCCTCGCCGGGGTAGCCGCTGACGTAGAGCACCGGCAGGTTCGGGTGCCGCTGGCGGACCCACTCGACCAGCGAAGCCCCGGTCTCGCCCGGCATCATGACGTCGGTGAGCAGCATGGCCGGCGGCCCGGGCAGGGAGGCCAGGGCCGTCCGGGCTTCGGCGGCGGAGCCGGCCTCGATCACCGTGTAGCCGCTGGAGACGAGGATCCGGCGGGCCGAGCGCCGGACCACGTCGTCGTCCTCGACCAGGAGGATAGTGCCGTGTCCGGTGATCGGCGGGACGGTCGGCTCTCGCACCGGCGGCTGCGCCTCACTCGAGGCCATCGGCAGCCACAGACGGAAGCGGGCACCATCCCCGGGGGCGCTCTCCACCGTGACGCCCCCGCCCGTACGGCGGACAAAGGCGAGCACGCCCACCAGGCCGAGTCCGGTGCCCTTGCCGGGCCCCTTGGTGGTGTAGAACGGCTGGAAGAGCCGGCGCTGTGCCTCCCGGTCCAGGCCCGGCCCGGTGTCCGCCACCTCCACCACGACATACCGGCCGGGCGGGGCGGAGAGGAACGGTGAGTCCAGCGGCCGCTCCAGGCTCGCCTCCCGGACCGCCAGCGTGATGCTGCCCTGGCCGCGCTGGGCGTCCCTGGCGTTGGCCACCAGGTTCAGGAGGGCGTGCTCGAGTTCCACCGCATCGAGTCGCGCGGCCGCTTCGGTCTCGAGCTCGAGGCCGAGGCGGCATCCCTCGCCGACCAGCCGCTGCATCAGGGGCAGGGTGGTGCGCAGCAGGTCGGCGATGCCCACGACCGTAGGGTCCACCCCGCGCGGGCGGCTGAAGGCGAGCAGCCGGCTGGTGAGGGCCGCGCCCCGCACCGCGGCCGCCCTGATGTTCTCGATGTCCTGGCGCAGCTGGTGTTCCGCCGGCAGGTCCTGGAGTGCGAACTCGCTGCTCGCCAGCACGGTGGTGAGCAGGTTGTTGAAGTCGTGGGCCACTCCGCCGGCGAACTGGCCGACGACTTCCATCTTCTGGGCCTGGCGGAGCTGCTCCTCCAGCTGGGTCCGCTCGGTCACGTCCCGGCAGTTGAGCACCAGGCCCTCGACGGCCGGCTCGGTGGTCAGGTTGGCAACGCTGCACTCGAACCGCCGCCATTCCCCGCTGGCGTGCAGAAACCGGGCGGCGGTGGTGGCCGTCCCGCCCGGCGCATGCAGCAGCTCGTCCAGGACCGCCGCGACGCCGGGCTGGTCCTCGGGATGGAGCAGGGCGGCGAGGGGCCGGCCGGTCACCGTCTCCGGCGGGCGGCCCAGCAGCCGGAGCACCGGCGCGCTCGCGAAGCGCACGCTGCGCCCGGCATCCACCACGAGGATGAGGTCGGTGGAATGGCGGACCAGCGCCTCGAACCGGCGCTCCCCCTCCTCTGCGGTGGCCCGGCGCACCATGCCGGTCGCGTCCAGGACGAGCAGCGAGTCACGCACCGCCATGACCACGTTGAGCAGGATCAGCGCCACCAGCACGATGCGCAGCACCGACAGGTTGCTCTGCATCGCCAGGATGAGCAGCACCAGCGATCCGCAAGCGGCGACCAGGAGCGGCAGGGGGCTGAACGGAATCAGCGCCCGCGGGTCCGGCGGCCCCGTGGCGACCGGGTCGGTGGCGTACCACTCCCCGGCCCAGATCACCGCGATATTGACCGCCACCCCGATGGGAAGGGACCAGTTGATCCCGGCATATCCAGACGCCCAGAGGGTCTGGAAGATGACGTCGGTGAGCAGGCTCGCGGTGAGCGCGTAGATGAGGGTGCGCCAGGCCCGGCGGCTGGGGATGCGCTGGCCGCGCACCAGGGCCAGGTTGGCCGCCACCAGGCCGGCCATGGCCAGGACCGGGAAGGTCGTGGCAACCAACTGCTCGAAGCCGCTCCAGTCGGAGCGGAGTTCCCGGTGGGCCAGGACCAGGATGGCCGAGACCAGGAGCAAGGCGCTGATGTCCAGTAGCCGGCGTGAGCGCCGGGTGCCCAGGTCCGGCGTTTTCGGCATCATCAGGAAGCCGGCGATCTGGAGCGGATAGGCCAGGGCGTAGAACAGGTCGGCGACGGAATACCGCGGCTGCTGGTCCAGCCGGATGGCGATGTAGGCGAGGGTGGCGCTCCCCAGCGCGAACATGACGAAGCTCCCCGCCAGGAGGCGGAGCGATCGGCGGAGCGCGGGAGGGAGGGCGGTGCGCCGGGCGGCCAGGAGCAGGGAAGTGGCCGAGGCGAGCTGCAGCGGGACGAAGGCCAGGAAGGTGAAGTAGAGGCCGAAGGTGCCCCACTCGCGCCAGGACTGGGTCACCTCGCTCCAGGCGAAGACGACCGCCAGGGCCACCAGGGCGAAGCGGACCGGCCGGTTCATGCGCGGGGCAACCGGGCGGCCGGTTCCGGCGTCGGGGAGCGCCCGTCACCCGCGCGGGGCGGCGTGGGCCCCTGCCCGGGGAGGGCACCGGGTGGCGTCACCGCGGCGTCCAGGCGCCCCGTGCCACCGCGGGCACGAACCGATCAATGCCACCCGGCGGGAAGCCGAGCGTCTTGCCCTCCTCGGCGCTCTGGTAGGCGGTCATGAGCAGCCGCACGACATCGAGCCCATCGTCCCACGTGAGCAGCGGCTTCTCCTTGCCCCGGAACACCCGGACGAAGTGGCGGTTCTCCGCCTCATAACCGTAGGCGGCGGCCTCGTTCGCCACCACGGGCATCAGCCCGGTCTCGGCATTCTGCTTCTCGACCAGGTCCTCGCCTGCCCGGCCTTCCACCTCGCGGCTGAAGAACAGCTTGAGCCCGGTGTCGAGGGTGTTCCAGCTCATCGAGTACTCCGGGCCCAGCAACTCGGCCGAGAGCCGCAGGCCCGCGCCCACGAAACTCCAGGAGGTGGTGGCTTCCCCCATCACGGTGTGGCCATCGGCGGTCTCGAACTCGATCATGACGCTGGCAAAATCCTCGGCGGGCGCCTTGGCGTAGTTCACCTCCTTGCCCATCGTGGCCTTGAGCCGCTTCACGTACTCGGGCCGGCTCCACTTGAGGCTCCCGATGTGCCCAGTGACCCGCGTGGGCTTCACCGACGTGAGCGGCTCGCCCGGCCGGGTGAGCAGGTGGCGGACCACCAGCACCGAGTGGCACATCATGTCGTTGAGCACACCGCCGCCCTGCAGCGTCCCCTGCCAGAACCAAGGCATGTGTGGGCCGCTGTGCTCCTCGGCGGCGCGGGCCAGGTAGGGCCGGCCGGTGAGGGAGGCCCCCCGGGCCCACAGCAAGGCCCGGCCGGTCTCGACCTGCGGGGCGAACCGCTGGTTCTCCAGGTAGCCGTGCCGGAGGCCGGCCTTCTGGGCCAGCGCGAGTACCGTCCGGGCCTCGGCCACGTTGCGCCCCAGCGGCTTCTCGCACGCCACACCGGCCAGCTCGGCCCGTCCCCGCATGATCGGGTCGCACAGCTCCTCGATGTTGGCGATCCGGGCATGGTTGGGTCCCGAGATCCACACCGCGTCCACCTCGGGGTCGCTCACCATCTGGGTGATCGAGCGCGCCGCCTTGCAGGGACCGATGTCGAGCTTGTTGGCATACCGGGCAGCCGACTCGGCGTTCTTGCGGTTGGGGCTCCACACCGCGCGCACCTGGCAGTCCCGCACCGCCTGGAAGGCCTGCATGTGGAAGCGGGCATTGAAGCCGGAGCCGATGATGCCGATGCCGAGCGGTGCGGTGGGCATGATGGTTGGGGAGCGGGGCGAAGGTGGCTGAGAGGAGGACCGGCCGGCCGGAACTGCCCTGCCGCCAGGGTCAGGGCCGGGCGAGGGGCATGCTGTCCCGCCGGGGCGCCCGGCCCGCGATCACGGTGATGTTATCGGTGCCGCCCCCCGCCAGGGCCAGCTCGAGGATGGACCGGCAGAGCTGCTCCGACGACTGCATGCCGCGCACCTGGTCGGCAAGGACCTCGTCGGTCACATGCTTGGTGACCCCGTCGCTGCACAGCAGCAGGACACAGCCCCGCTCACTGATGTCGAGCCGGCTGACCTCCGGCTCGGCGGCCTCCCCGCCGATGGCGCTGATCAGCACGTTCCGGAACGGCGACTGGGCCAGGCG
>CAZCVG010000054.1:0-16554 GCA_964501735.1 uncultured Gemmatimonadaceae bacterium
GACGGTCGGACGGTCGGACGACGGTAGCCGGGATCTCTGTTCCCGATCCCGGGTTACCCCAGGCCGCGCTCCCTCGCCAGGGCCACGATCCGGTCCACCTGCTGCCCGAAATCGAGGCTGGTGCCATCCAGGGCGACCGCGTCCGCCGCCATCCGGAGAGGTGCCACCGCCCGGCGGGAGTCGGCCTCGTCCCGGGCAGCCAGGGCGGCGGTTTCCCGGGCGAGCTCGGCGGGATCCACTGCCTGGCCCCGCTGCCTGAGCCGGCGCTCGGCCCGGGTGGCCGGGGAGGCAGTCAGGTACACCTTGAGCGCCGCGTCGGGGAACACCACCGTCCCGATGTCCCGCCCGTCCACCACGACCGATTGCCCCGCCCCGGCCAGCGCCCGGAGTTGCTGGTTTACCCACCCCCTGACCTCGGGCAGCGCCGAGACCGGCGAGACCATGGCCGTGACTTCGGGGGAGCGGATGGCCGCATCCACCGGCTCCCCGCCCAGGTACGGCGTGTATCCCGTCCCATCGAACAGCAGACGGAGCCCGCGGCCCTCGGCGGCAAGCAGCAGCCGGTTGGCATCGAGCGGCCCCCCGGGGGCGGCCCCAAGGTCCCGGATCGCCACCAGGGTCACGCCCCGGTAGAGCGCCCCGGAGTCGAGGTGGGCAAACCCCAGGGCCCGGGCCACCGCGAGCGCGGTGCTGGACTTCCCCGAGGCGGACGGACCATCAATGGCCACGATGTGGGACATGGCTACCTGGCCCGGATGGACTTGAGCATGGCGGGAAAGCCCGGGTAGCTCACCGCGGCGCAGGCGATGTCATCCACCCGCACTCGCGCGCCGGGCACGGTGCCCAGCACCGAGAACGCCATGGCGATGCGGTGGTCGGCCTCGGTCCGCACCGTGCCGCGGGGCACCAGGGCGTTCCCCTCGACGTGGAGGTCGTCCCCGCGGACTTCGGCCAGCCCGCCGAGTGCCCGGATATTGGCGGCGATCAGCCCCAGACGGTCGCTCTCCTTGACCCGCAGCTCCCCCACCTCGCGGAAGACGGTGGTGCCGAGGGCCCGGGTGGCGAGGGCGGCCAGCATCGGGATCTCGTCAATGAGCCCGGGGATCTCCCCGGCCATCACCTCGGTGGCCCGGAGCGTGGCCGGGGCGACGACCAGGTCCGCCACCGGCTCGTCGAACTGGACTTCCAGGTTGTCCACCACCACGGGGGCCCCCATCCGCTCGAGCACCCGGAGGAACCCGGTCCGGGTGGGGTTCACGCAGACACCGGTGATGCGCAGCTCGCCCCCTTCGGCCAGCACCGCGGCCCCGGCCGGAAAGGCGGCGGAAGACGGGTCACCCGGCACCTGCATGTCGAAGCCGACCAGTCGCCCGGTGGGTTCGAAGTGGATCCAGCCGCCGTCCTCCTCGACCTGGTAGCCGAAGGCCCGGAGCAGCCGCTCGGTGTGGTCGCGGGACCGGCCGTGGGGCTCCCGCACCGAGACCGGCACGCCTCCGGCCACCCCCGCCAAGAGGAGGCTGCTCTTGATCTGGGCGCTGGAGACGGGCATCTCGTGCCGGAGCGGCCGGAGCCGGCCGCCCCGAATGGTGAGCGGGAGGGTGCCGGCCGGGTTGTGCTCGGTGATGGCGGCGCCCATCTGGCCCAGCGGTACGGTGACCCGTCGCATGGGCCGGCGGCGGAGCGAGGCGTCGCCGGTGAGGGTGCAGCGGAACGGGGCGGCGGCCAGCAGTCCGAGGAGCAGCCGGGTGGTGGTGCCGGAGTTGCCGCAATGGAGCACCGCCCTGGGCCGGCGGAGCTTGCCCTGGCCGCGCACCACCACCGCCCGGCCCTCGGCGAGCGGTGAGATGTCGGCGCCCAGCTGCCGGAGGACCCGGGCCGAGGAGCGGGCATCGAGCGAAGTGAGCAGGCCGCCGAGGTGGCTGGTTCCCCTGGCCGCGGCGGCGAAGAGGAGCGCGCGATGGGACAGGCTCTTGTCACCGGGAACCCGCAGGGCGCCGCGAACGTGCATCACGACCTCGAATGGGGAGGACCCTCAAGCGGCGGCCACGGCAGCCGATACCTAAATGGAAGCCTCGACGGGTGCGAGCGGCCCTAAGACTAGGCGGCGCGCCCTTCATCCTCAACTGGAACAGCAGCGGATCCATGCAACCCGCATCCCCCACCAACCCGCTGGGTGAGGCCGTGGCCAGGTCGGTCGCCGCTGCGGAGAGGGCCCGGGGCACGGCCCGGGCCCCGGGCGATGGCCACGCCGGTTCACCGGCGTCGGGCCTGGTGGGCGCCTACCGGGAGGTGCTGGCGGCGGAGCAGCAGAAGGGGGAACTCACGCCGGAGCCGGTGTCGTGGTGGCAGCGATTCGGCCGCCCTTCGGCCGTCGGCCTCCTGTTGCTGATCGCGGCCTGGCTCTGGTTCCGCCCGCCAGGGTGGATCCATCCGTCCCCGGGACCGGACGTGGCCTGGCCCGCCGGCCCGGCGGGCAGTCACCTGCTGCTCATCAACAGCGCGGACGCGATCGTGCTGTTTCACCGCCAGACCGGGCGCTTTCCCGGAGTGGGCGAAATGGACACCGTGGCCCCGGGCGTGACGCTGCAGGTGCAGGCGGGCGATTCGTTCCGGCTCGAGGCGGAGGATGGCAGCGCCCTGGTCGCCCCGGCCGGCATGGGCCGGTCGGAAATCGGCTACGACCTGCTGGATGCCCCGGGAGCGGCAGCCCAATGACACGGGACCAGCGCGGATTCACCGTGGTTGAATTGCTTGTGGTGCTGCTCATCATCAGCATCCTTGCGCAGATGGGCCTCCCCCTCGTCCGGCAGGCGCGGCGCTCGGCCCGGGCGGCAGAGGCCATCAGCGCGGCCACGACGGTCCGGGCCGCGGCGTACTCCTACCAGGCCAGTGCCAGTGCCTGGCCGGCGACGACGGCCATCGGCCGCGTCCCCGGGGGCATGGCCACGCTTCTTCCGGCGGGGTTCCGGTTCGTGACATCCGAGTACCGCCTGCAGTGGGTGGTGACCCGGACTCGCCGGAACGGGGGGGTGTGGTGGGTGCCGATGGTACGGATCTACATCACCGACCCGCTGTTGTGCGCCCGAACCGCCGGCACGCTGGGCGGGGCCCGGAACACCGCCGTGGTGGCCTCCTGCCGGGGACGAAGCGGATACGTCAGCTGGTCGTTCGATCGCTAGCCGGTGGCGGGCGGTTCCGGCGCTCCCATCGCGCGGCGGTACTGCGCGGCCGCCTCGAGAAAGGCGGCCAGCCCGGCCCGGTCTCCCGCCGCGATCAGCCGGCGCAGCGCGGCCACCTCGGCCTCGGCGGCGCCGAGGGCCTCGAGGACCGGCTCGCGATTCTGCAGCAGCACATCCACCCAGAGCCCCGGCGGACTGGCGGCCAGCCGCATGGTGTCCCGGGCGCCACTGCCATAGCTGGCGCCCTTGAGCGACGGCTGCGCCGAGAGCACGTGAGCCAGGGCGCTGGCCACGGCCTGCGGCAGGTGGCTGGTCCAGGCCAGCTGGCGATCATGGGCCTCGGCCGGCATCAGCACCGGGTGTGCCCCCAGCACCGTCTCCCAGAAATGCATGATTTCGCGGGCGGCCCAGTCACCCTCGGGACTGAGCGGGCAGACGTACACGATGGCGCCGGTGAACCGGTCGGGCCGGGCCCCGGTCCACCCGGCCTCGTGGGTACCCGCGAAGGGGTGGCTACCGGCGAACCGGGCGCCGAGACCAGCAGAGAGGGCCCGCGCCACCACCGGGGCCTTGATGCTGGCCACGTCGGTGACCAGCGCCCCGGGGGCGAGGTGCGGCCCCAGCCGCCCGAGCAGGTCGAGGATAGCCTCCGGGGGTGCGGCGAGGACCACCAGGTCGGCGCCGGCCACGGCCCGCTCCGGGGAGGGCGCCACGTCATCCACGGCACCGGCCTTGAGGGCGCGAACAGTGTCGCTGCGATCGGGGGCATAGCCGATGACCCGGGCAATCCCTGCCAGCCGGGCCTGCCAGGCCAGCGAGCCGCCGATGGCGCCGAGTCCGAGGACGGCGAGGTGGGAGGGTCGCATGGGGGACTCAGGAATGCCCGGAGGCGGGCCGATAGTGATGTGGGGAGCCGGGCATGCTTGGGCGCGCCCAAACGTAGCCGCGAGGCGCGGCCCCCTCAACCAACAGGCCCGTGGCCGGCCTTGCCGGCACCGGGCGGCGAGGCCCCGTGATTGATCACGCAGGACGACAGCTGGCCCAGCCCGACGAGTGGCTGGTCAAGACCCTGGTGGATTCCGGGATCGCCGACCGCGACCGGGCCGATGCGCTGCTGCTGGACAGCACCGGCACCTCGGTCTGGCAGCGGGCGCTCGACCTGGGCCTGGGCACCGATGCCAGCATCGTGGCGGCGGTGGCGGGATCGTTCCGCCTGAAGCAGGCCAACCTGGCGGCGGCCGACCCCCGCCTCATCGCACTGATTCCGGAATCCCTGGCCCGCCGGCACCACATCGTGGCGCTGGGCGCCGACGACCGCCACATCCGGGTGGCCACCGCCGATCCGCGCAATTTCGACATCGAGCAGGCGGTGCGGTTCGTGACCGGCCGGGAGGTACAGTTCGAGGTGGCCGCGCCCGGCCCGATCCAGGAGTGCCTCGACACCCTCTACCGCCCCGAGCGGAGCATCGAGCGGCTGCTGGACCGGCTCGAGCCAGCGAGCGTCGAGGCGGTGCAGGAGTCGGCCGCGCCGGCCAGCCGGGACCCGGTGCTCGATGCCCCGGTGGCCAAGCTGGTGGACGCGATGATCTGCGAAGGGGTCCGCCAGGGCGCGAGCGACATCCATGCCGAACCCGAGGAAGGCGCCACGGTGGTGCGCTACCGGGTGGACGGCGTGCTGCGCGAGGTCATGCGGCTCCCAGGGTCGGCGGGAGCGTCGCTGGTCCGGCGGGCCAAGATCTTTGCCCGGCTGGACGTGACCGACCCGCTGCACCCGCACGACGGCCGTGCCGCCATCCGGGTGGACGGCCAGCAGGTGGACCTCCGGGTGTCCACGGTGCCGATCGCCCGGCGGGGCGAGAAGGTCGTCATCCGCATCCTCGACAAGACCAACCTCCGCGCCAGCGTGGGGGAACTCGGCCTGAGCGAGCCGGAGCGGGCCCTCTTGTCGCGGCTCCTGGGCTACCGCGAGGGGATGCTGCTGGTCACCGGCCCGACCGGGAGCGGCAAGACCACCACGCTCTACGCCGCGCTCAACGAACTCAAGACCGGCCGGGTCAACATCGTCACGGTGGAAGACCCGGTCGAATACGACCTGCCGGGCATCTCCCAGATCCAGGTCAGCGAGGCCCAGGGACTCACCTTCCCCTCGGCGCTCCGCTCGGTACTGCGGCAGGATCCCGACATCGTGCTGGTGGGAGAAATCCGCGACCAGGAGACCGCGCGCACCGCCATCCAGGCCGGGCTGTCGGGGCATTTCGTGCTCTCGACCCTGCACACCAACGACGCGCCCAGCGCCGTGGTCCGCCTCCGGGACATGGGCATTGACGCGTTCAAGATCGCCTCGGTCCTGCGCGGCGTGCTGGCCCAGCGGCTGGTCCGGCGGGTCTGCGTCGAGTGCGCGGTCCCGGTCGCCGTGGACACCCTGCCCCCCGATGCCCGGCCGACCCCCGACTGGACCGGCACCGTGAACATCCGCCGGGCCGCGGGATGCAAGGCCTGCGGCGGGACAGGCTACCGGGGACGGCTGGGGGTGGTGGAGATCATGCCGGTGGACGAGCCGGTGGCGAAGCTCATTGATTCGGGGGCGATGCCCGAGGCGGTGGCCCAGGCCGCCCGCCGCCTGGGGATGCAGACCCTGTGGGAAAGCGGCCTGGACCGCATGTGGCAGGGACTCACCACGCTGGAGGAACTGGTCCGGGTGCTGGGCGAGCGGGTCATGGATGACGGCAGCACCCTGCCCAACCGCCCCAGCGTCATGCTGGTGCCGGAGGAGATCCGGAGCGTCATCGCCACGGCGGACACCTCGGCCACAGACGGCCCCGCGTCCCCCGGCGACAAGCTCCGCGTGCTGGTAGCCGACGACGATGCCCAGATGCGGCGGCTGGTGCGCTCGGTGCTGGAGCGCGACGGCTACGCCGTGGTCGAGGCCGCCGACGGGCTGGACGCGCTGGACCAGGTCGGCCAGCAGCGATTCGACCTGATGGTGGTGGACATGGACATGCCCAGGCTGGACGGCCTGGGGGTGCTGGAGGAAATCGGGGCCAGCGTGCAGACGGCGCAGCTCCCGGTCATCATGCTCACGGCCCGCACCGACGAGACCGAGAGCCGGGCCCTCGAGCTCGGCGCCCATGACTACCTCACCAAGCCGGTCCGGCCCACGGCCCTCAGCGCGCGGGTCAAGGCGGTCCTCCGGCGGGCCCGCACCTAGCTGGCGGCGCGGGCCCGCATCCGCCATCTTCCGGGAGCCCCCCCACGCGGAACGCCGAGTCCCCGATGGCGACCATCCTCATCGTTGAAGACAGCCCGGACAACATGAAGCTGTTCCGCACGC
This sequence comes from uncultured Gemmatimonadaceae bacterium, assembly GCA_964501735.1. Lineage (GTDB taxonomy): Bacteria > Gemmatimonadota > Gemmatimonadetes > Gemmatimonadales > GWC2-71-9 > JADJOM01. The sequence goes on from CAZCVG010000054.1 coordinate 6,511, forward strand.
TGCTGACGCTGCGGAAGCACGACGTCGTGGGGCTGACCAGCGGTGAGGGGCTGCTCGCCACCATCGAGTCGGCGCAGCCGGGCCTGGTGCTGATGGACATCCAGCTCCCGGGCAAGGACGGCTTCGCGCTGCTGCAGGAGATCCGGGACTCGCCCCACCGCGCCCTGCGGGTGGTGGCTCTCACGGCTCACGCGATGGCCGGCGACCGGGAGCGGGCGCTCGAGGCGGGATTCGACGGGTATATTACCAAGCCCATTGATATCCGGAGCTTTCCCGAGCAGGTTGCCCGGGCGCTGGACGGGCAGCAGGTAACCACATAATGGCCGAGCCTACCCCACCACGTCCCACGCCCCCCTCGGGGGGCCCCGACCGCCGGGCCCTGCTCGAAGCCTACCAGAACCTGGTGCGGTCGGAGCAGGATCGCCGGGCCTCCGAGGCGCAGCCCGAAGTGGCCGAACCCTCGGGGCGCGGCTTCTGGATCTCGACGATCGTCGCCATCGTCGGCCTCAGTGCCCTGCTGGTCTCCCAGCCGGCCTGGCTGTTCACCCCGCCGCCCAACGAGGCGCCGGCGATCGTGGAGGCCAGCCTCCGGGTACGCATGTTCGTGGAGATCGAGCGGATCGAGCGGTTCCGGAGCGACTCGGCCCGCCTGCCCACCACCCTGGCGGAGGCCGGCGGCGACAGCACCGGGCTGACCTACCGGGTGGAGGACGGCGGCTACACCCTGACGGGCGTCAACGGCAGCCGGGCGCTGACCTACACGCCCGACATGTCGCGGGAGGAGTTCCTGGGGGACAGCTACCGGATCATCCGCGAGCGAGGACGGCCATGACGGGACGCCGGGGCTGGACCCTGATCGAGATCATGATCGTGATGGTGATCCTGGGGCTGCTGAGCGGGCTGGCGGTGCTCAAGTACATCGACCTCACCCGCACCGCCTTCGCCGCCAAGATCGCCGGCGAGTTCACGGTGGTGCGCCTGGCCGCCTACAACTACGAGGCCGACCACAACGACCAGTGGCCCGCCGAGCAGGGCCCGGGCATCGTGCCGCCGGAGATGCTGCCCTATCTCCCCCACGGGTTCAGCTTCAACACCACCACGTACCAGCTCGACTGGGACAACCGTACGCCGCAGCGCAACCCGTACCAGATCGCGGTGTCGGTGACCACCGCCGACCTGCGGCTGATGAACGCCCTGCGCAACAACCTTGGCAACCGGGCCCCGTACATGATCGTGGGCAACCGGCTGACCTACATCCTCATTGACGAAAGCGGCAACTACTAGCCGCCGGGCGCGTCACTCCTCGATCCGCTTCTTCCCGGTGGTTTCCCGCTCCCACTGCCGGGCCAGCTTGAGCACCTCGGGATCCACCCGCGGGAACTGGGGCTTCATCCGCTCCAGGGCCTCCACCGCCACCTGCGCCACGAGCAGATTCCGGGTGCTCTTGCGGTCGGCCGGGACGACGTACCAGGGCGCCCACTCGGTGCTGCATTTCTCCAGGACATCCTCGTAGGCCTCGGTGTAGTCGTCCCAGCGCTTGCGCTCGGCGAGGTCGCCGACCTGGAACTTCCAGTTCTTGAGCGGGTCGTGAATGCGCTCCAGCAGCCGCTCCTTCTGCTCGTCCCGGGAGATGTGCAGGAAGAACTTCAGGATGGTGACGCCGTTCTCGGCCAGCATGTGCTCGAACTCGTTGATCTGGCTGTATCGCCGTGACCAGACCGCCTTGGGCACCAGGTCGTGCACCCGCACCACCAGCACGTCCTCGTAGTGGGAGCGGTTGAAGATCCCGATGGTGCCCTTGGGCGGCACGTGCTGGTGGATGCGCCAGAGGTAGTCGCGCGCCATCTCGTACTCGGTGGGCTTCTTGAAGTTGCTCACCACGCAGCCCTGGGAGTTGAGCGGCCCGAACACCTTGCGGGTCAAACCGTCCTTCCCCGAAGCATCCCGGCCCTGGAAGACCACCAGCAGCGCCTGCTTCGACTCGGCGTAGAGCGCCACCTGCAGCTCGACCAGCCGGTCAATCAGCGGCTTGAGCTGCTCCTCGGCGGCGTCGCCACGGGGCTCGCGGTCGTCCGCGGCGTTGTCATCGGTGAGCTGGACCTTCGCTCCGGGCTTGACGGGCTTGAGCGGCATGAGGGCCTCGAGGTGTGGATGAAGGTTGACCGGTGGGAATATGGGGATCGCAGGCCGCAGGGGCGAGGGTGGGGGCGGGACGTAAGACGGTCGGACGGTCGGACGGTCGGACGGTCAGACGGTCAGACGGTCGGACGGTAGGACGGTCCCGACCGTCCCGTCCCCACCGGCGACCACGTATCTTCTGTCCGTGTACCCGGACCCGGCAGGAGCCGCTGGCCATGCCTTGATCGTGTCCTGGCCGTCGTGCTCTGCCTCGTGCACTTCACTCTCGCCGCCTCGCCCATGCCCCTCTACGGCGCCCAGTCCATGACCGCCCCGCTCCGCCGGGTGATCGTCCGCGCCCCCGACGAGGCCTTCGGTGAGGCAGACCCGTTCCGCTGGCACTACACCGCCCGCCCAGACCTGGCCCGAGCCCGGGACGAGCACGCGGCGTTCGTGGCCCTGCTGGCCGCCGCCGGGGCCGAGGTGATCCACCACGAGGAGCCGCTCGACGACCACGCCGACGCGATCTTCGTGCACGACCCGGTGCTGGTCACCGACCGGGGCGCCATCCTGCTCCGCATGGGCAAGCCGCTCCGCCGCGGCGAAGAAGAGGCGCTCGGCCGGACCCTGGAACGGCACGGGGTCCCCGTGCTTGCCCGGCTCACGGGCGAGGCCCGCGCCGAGGCAGGCGACTGCCTCTGGCTGGACCCGGGCACCCTGGCCGTCGGGCTGGGATTCCGCACCAACCGGGCCGGGCTGGAGCAGATCCGCGCCGCGCTCGACCCGGCCATCGAGATCCTCCCCATCCCCCTGCCCTACTTCACCGGGCCGGAGGCCTGCCTGCACCTGATGTCGCTGATCAGCCTGGTGGACGATGACCTGGCGGTGGTGTACGCCCCGCTCCTGCCGGTACCCTTCTGGGAGCGGCTCGAGGCGCGGGGGATGACGCTGATCCAGGTGCCGGGCGAGGAGTTCGAGCGCCTCGCCACCAACGTGCTGGCGCTGGCGCCGAGGCGCTGCGTGATGCTGGCGGGGAATCCGGTCACCCAGCTGGCGCTGGAGCGGGCCGGCGCCGAGGTGCGGGCCTACGTGGGGAATGAGCTGTCCTGCAAGGCGGAGGGCGGGCCGACCTGCCTCACCCGGCCGGTGTGGAGGGGCTAGCGGCCGGCGCGGGATGAAACCGGCCCGGCCTGCTCAGGGTCCCGGGTCGGCGGCGTCTATCATCGCCTTGGTGCGGGCGACGTAGGCGTCATAGGCCTGGCCCCACAGGCCCGAGAAGCGTGACTTCTTGGGGGAGTTCTCGATGGTTTCGAGCAGCGGCCGGAGCACCGGATCCTCCCAGTCGGCCGCCTCGAGGTCTTCCAGCACCGAGCTCCGTGGAATGAGCCCTTCGAGGTAAGCCCGGGCACGGACGGCGATCTCGTGCCGGCGATGATTGCGGTCAGGCGTCATGGCAGTGCCCTGGAGTAGCCCGCCACGGCGTTGGTGGCCGACACTCGGTCGGCTCCACGCGGAGGCGGATGCGCATCCAAGATACTGCCTCCTTGCCCATGCGACAGGGGCACCGGGTCACGGTCACGTTTCTATCCCGCCTCGGGGGCGCACTCCCCCTCCCACTCGTCGTCCCCGTAGCGTTCCGTGACGCTCTCCAGCGCCGACCAGCCATCCATCCGGAACAGCTTGGCAGCACGCGGAGTGAAGTACCGCGGCCATCGGCCCACCTCCCACTCCGCCACCAGACCGCTCTCCTCGCCGGCCAGATGGGGATCCTCCGCGAGGAGCGTCCCTGCCGGCCCCGGGTCCAGGCCCAGGAAAGTGAGCGCCCGCGCCAGCATTGCAGCCGGCTCCGCCCGGGCGGCCTCGTAACGGATTTCCAGCGGTTCGGCGCCGAAGAGCTTGCCGTCGGCCATGGCCCCCATTGCCTCGAAATAGCCAAGGACTTCGTCGTCCCACAGATGAGTGCCGTAGCGCACCCAGTCGTAGTCGGCCAGCAGGAGGCCGGGATGCCGCTCCAGCACGTCGGCCGGGTCCGCCCGGAAGCGGCGGTGCAGCTCCGGGAGCCTGCTGTCCGGCCCGGCGCTGGCCAGCATCCGGCGCAGGCAGGGCCCATCCTCCTCGAGCTGGCGGATAGTCCAGGCAACGAGGACATCGCGGCCATCCCTGACCACCATGAGTTCCGGTCCAGGGACCGTACTATCCCCGGCTAGAGTGATCACGCCGACGTGGCTGGCTCCGGGCTTGGCCGCGAGCGCCGCCCGGCCCTGCTCCACGAGGGCCGCACCGGCCTCCTGCAGTTCGGCTCGCTTGCGGCGCTCCGCGGCGCCGAGCGATCCTACCCGGCTGGGTCCGGCACTGACCACCACTGCCGGATGGCGGGCCAGCAGCCGGCCGATCCAGTCCATCCCGGAACAGGGGAATCCCGCGATCCTGAACACGACTGGATCTGCTGCCGGCATGGGGGGCCTCCGGGATGGGTCTGTGCCTCGGCAGGTGACGCTGCTTCCAATTCTCGCGCGGAAAGGCCGGCCCGGCTACTCCACCTTCACCGTGGCGTTGAGCCCGCCCACACCGTCCGGCTGTTTGTGCGGGTTGGCGGGGTCGTCCATCCAGCGCTCCCCATCGAGGCAGAACTTGTAGGCATGGTACCCGGGCGGCAGGCGGACCGGACCGGTCTCCCAGAGCCCGGGCTCCACTGCGCGCGCGGGCAGCGGCGCGGCCCAGCCGTTCCAGCCGCCATACACCTCGACGGCCGTGGCGGCGTGGTCGTGAAGCCGGAAGCGGACTCCATCGGAACCCGCCAGCGGGCCACCGGCGTCCACCTCTCCACGGTGCGACTCAGCCAGGGCCCGGGCCACCGCGCGGCCGGGATCGAGCACGCCGGCGCCCTGCCGTTCCCGGGAAACACCGGGTACCGGCTGGGCCGAGCCGAGCAGGATGGCCCGGATGGCAGCCGGGGAGAGATCGGGGCGAGCCTCGAGCAGGCAGGCCGCGGCGCTCGCGGTGAGCGGTGCGGCGAAGCTGGTGCCATCGGCATGCTGGTAGTGGGGGGTGATGGCCTTGAGTTCGCCCAGCCTGGCGTCCACGCTCCGGTCCCCGTTGCGGCGCCGGGCGAACAGGGCCGCCATCTCCTCCGCCACCGGTGTGCCCGGCAGCACCGGAGCGGCCACCCAGATGCTCGGCGCCACCAGCTCCGGCTTCCAGGCCCCGAGGGCGGTCTCCCCGTAGTTGCCGTGCCAGAGCCGGAGCGCGGCGTGGTCGAGCAGGCTCTGGTCGTCAATGCCGCCCACGGTGAGTGCGTCCGGCGCGGTGGCCGGGGGAATGAGCGAGCGCACGCCGCTGTTGCCCGCGGCGGCGACCACGCTCACCCCGGCGGCGGTGAGCCGGGCCACCAGCTCGTCCACCGGATTGCCCGCCAGCGGGTCCACCAGGTCGCCGCTGCACGACAAGTTCACCACCCGGAGGCCGAACTCCTCCCGATGGGCGAGCACCCACTCGAGCGCCCGGGCGATGGTCTGATTGGTGATCCGGCCCCGGTCATCGCGAACCGGGAGCAGCACCAGGTGGGCCCCGGGTGCGAGCGCCCGGTACAAACCGTGGCTCAGGTAGCCGTTCCCCGCGGCGACCACCGTGGTCATGGTGCCGTGCCACTGCTCGCCGGTCTGGGCATCCCATCCCGGCCAGCGGGGCCGCGCGCCGGGCGGGAAGCGCAGCGTCACCTCGGGCTCCCGGCCCTGGTCGGACCAGGCGCGGATGCGGTTGACCGGCTCGACCAGGTCCCGGTGGGGATAGAAGCCGGAGTCAATCATTGCGATGCCAACGCCCCGGCCGGCAAAGCGGGGATCGGCGTGGAGCCGCAGCGGCGTGGGAAGCGCGCCGAAGGCTGCTTCGGGGTCGAGCGGCCACGCGGCCTGCACCGCACGGTGCAGGGCGGCATCGCCCCGGTCCAGCAGGGTACGAAGCAGTTCCTCCTGGACGCAGGCCGGGCAGGCGCCCTTGGGGGAGCGCCACGCGAGGTGGTCGTGGGCACGGGCGAGGTCGGCGGCCGGGGTGTCGCTACCGCAGCGGGGGCAGGCGGGCATGCTGCCCGCAACGCCGCCGGTGAGTGGAGAGTTCCCGGGACTCTACCGAGGCGCGCGGGGAGCAGCCGATTGTTCACCTGGACCGGCGGTCGGCCGCAGCGAGATGGAACGGACCTGGCCGCGGTCCTGGGGTGGCACCACCCACTCCTGTCGGGCTGGAAGCCGTGGACGCAGCACAGGTCACCCGGGCCGGCTCCCACGACGTCCCCTGACTGCCGCACCGCCACAGGCCGCGGCCAGCTTGGTAAGAAGTGAAACACTCGCGAGCACCGCGACCCTGGTGGTCAGACCCGCCGCCAGCAGCATGGTGATGTCAATCAGGGCGTAGGCTGCCCAGACCACGAGCGCCGCCTTCACCGCGTCCTTGCCGTCGCCCCAGCCGGCCACCCACCAGCCTGCCCCGAACATCAAGGGGATCCCGGCGATGATGCTGCTGTACGGGGCGGCGACCGCGATGTGATCCCGATAGAACTGCTCCTCGTGGCCGGGGTTGATCAGGTGGCCGTACATCACCATGTACAGGACGCTGATGGCGACGTTGGTGACCAGCACCAGGAGGGCCACGCCCACCAGTCCAGCCCACCGGCGGAGGGTCATGAGGTCTCCTTATCTCCGGGTGTGTGAACGAGGTACTTCATGTCCTGGCCTTCATCCTGAAAGTCGCCGTGCTCGCGGAAACCAGCCTTGTGGTAAGCCCGGAGCGCGCGGAGGTTGGCCACGGAGGCCGCCAAGCCCACCACCCCGACTCCGCCGGCATGAAGCCTGGCAACGAGCTGGCGCAAGGCGGTCGGGCCGACACCTCGGCCCAGCGCATCTGGTTCTCCGATGAGGATGTCCACGTCCACAAGGTCAGTGGGAAGATCGTCCAGGCCGGCCGACACCAGTTCCTCAGGGGAAGGGGTGCCCCAGCAGGCATATCCCACCGGGCGGGTACCGACCTGGATCATGGCCTGGTTGGACGCCGGATACCGCCGCGACGCAGCCAGTGCCTCGGCTGGATCGCCCCACCACCGCGCCACGTGGGGCCGAGCCAGCCACGTCACAAGTATCGGGATGTCGCGACCTGGATCGAACGCCGCAAGACAGACATCTGGCATGTCGGAATCGGCCCTAGGGGACGGCTGCCTCACGGGCGCAGGGCCGGTCCCACAGGGTGGCGAGGTCGCCGCCCGCCTCGGTGGTGGTGACGCCCACGACCTGGCCGCAGTCGTTCACCCCGTAGGCGGTCGTGAACCCGCCGGCGATCCTTGGCAGCCGCGGACTAGTCCGGGTCCACCGCCCCTTCGCGGGCATAGACCGGGAACGCCCCCGGCGCCACGGTCACCTCATGCCTCCCTGCGCTGGACAATGTGGGGGCGCCGTGGACCGGGATCCAGTCCCGGTCGGGGAGCCAAACGGTGGCCCGTCCACCTGGGGCCGTCACCGGCGACACAAGCAGGTCGGGGCCCAGCAGGTACTGGGTCCCGGCCCCCCGGGCGGCCGCCTCCCCGGGGTGAGTCAGCACGGTTGGGCGCATGAGCGGCAGGCCGCGCTCCCTCGCCTCGGCGTGCGCAGCCCGAAGCCGGGGAAGCAGCCGGCGGCGAAGCTGGAGGGCCGCAATCGCGGCCGAACGCCACGGCTCGGGGTAGGCGGTCGGCTCACGGAGGCCACGGCCGTGAAACCGAGTGACCGGGCTGAGGGCCGCAAGCTGGGCCCACCGGCCGAAGAGTTCCGGCTCGACGTCCGCGGTGAACTGGGCTCCGGGCCCGGTAGCCCCATCAAGGATCCGGCCCGGAAGGGCGCTGGTACCCGGTGTATAAAAGCCGCCCGCGTCGTGGCTCACCAGCGGGAACCCGGACAGGGAGAGGGACAGGCAGCCCCGGAGGGCGGCCGCCAGTCCATCCCAGCTCGAGGGGGTGTCCCCCACCCAATGGCAGGGATGGACCTGCGATCCGGTGCTCCCGCTCCGGCAAAAGAACGGTACCGGTGGATGGCCGGCCGGAATGGCGTCCGCTGTGGCGCGCTGGTAAAGCGCCGCATAGGCGTTGCGGATCTCGACACCCCGCCGGCCGTCGTGGCAGACGGCATCGAGCGGAATCTCCTCCCCATAGTCGAGCTTGAGGGCGTCGGGACGCTCCGTGGCCAGCAGAGCTCGGACCTGGTCACCCCACCAGGCCCGGGCGGCCGGGTTGGTGAAGTCCACGATATGGCGGCCCTCCCGGTCGGGGGTGGCAGCGGGTCGGTCATCGGGACCAGCCAGCAACAGACCGGCGGCGCGAAGCCGGCCCTCCATCGGGGAGCCGGCGAGGACATAGGGGTTGAGCCACAGGCTGGTCCGCACGCCCCGGGCCCTGAGTGCATCGGTCCAGCCGGCCGGGAAGCGGGTCCGGTCCGCCTCCCAGCTGCACGCGTGGTCGCGAAAGACATTGCCGGCGAGCCACGCATCCACATGGATCACGTCCACCGGACAGCCCGCCCTGCCGAGGTCGTCCAGAACCCGGTGGATTTCGTCCGCCGACATGTAGGTGGCTCGGCTCATCCAGGTGCCAAAGGCCCAATCCGGCCAGGGCCCAGTTCGCCCGGTGAGATCAGCAACGGCGGAAAGCAGCGCTGCCGGCTCTCCCCGAAGGGTGGTGACGGTGATGGCGTCCCCAAGAGCGGATAGCCGGAGGACTGCGGGGTCGGCGGTCCCCCCATCCAGCAGCACCGGACCGCCGGTGTCCAGCAGCAGGCCCCAGCCGGCGGTGGACCATACGAAGGGGACGTTCAGGTAGGCCGCCCCGGGCGTCCGCAGGCCGTTGGCCTCGCGGTTGAGGAGCAGTCGCCGGGTTCCGCGAAGGTCCACCGCCGTGAAGTGTCCGCCCCCGCCCAAGATGGCCTCATCCCGACCAAGGGGGAGGCGGAGCTCCCAGCCGGCCGGACCACCGTCACGATGCAATCGGAAGATCCGCACCGGCCCGGGACCGGGCAGGTCACCAATGTCAGGCTTGAGATCAATCGGTACACCGGCTTCGAGGGCGCAGCTGCCGACCGGCTGGAGGGAAAATCCCGCCCACCACTCGATGGACGCCGGGCCGGAACTGCGGGCCCCCAGCGGGTCAGGAAGCCGCAAGGCGAGGCCCGGAGGTCGGGGAGGAATCGGCGACTCGCTCAAGGCGAAAGGTCCACGAGAGTGTGCGTCGCGAGGGCGCCGTGGGTCGCGGGCCGGTGGCGGCGCCGCCACCTCACCCGGTGGGTCGCAGGCCAGCGCCGCGAGGGCGGATGACACACGGGCGGGGCGGGCGAAGCATGGGTCACTCCCGGCAAGTCCGTCTCTCTGTGTACCGTGCCGGCCGCCACGGCGCGAGCCGTGGATTGCGTGGGGAGGTTGCCACCCACCGGCTCAGGATCCGGCCGGCGCCGGTTCCGGTGCGTACCGCGGGCTGGCCAGGCCGGCGACGAAGCCGATGATCCCGCCAATGGCGGCGCCCCCCAATGCTCCCTTCACCAGCGGGTAGCTCGGCTTGTCGCAGTCGCTGCAGCTGTTGTCGTAGATGAGGGTGAACATGAACCCAGCGAATGCCCCAAGGGTGGCACCGATGGCCGCACCCTTCCAGTGCTGGTAGCCGACCCGGCGAGCCAGGCTGTCCCGGGGCGCCGCGGGAATTGCGCCTCGAGACTCGGGGAGCTTTGCCGTCCAGGAGGCGAATGGCGAACTGACGGCAGGACCCTGGGCGCGCACCGGCTCGCCTCCCAGGGCGAGCAGCAGGACGAGGAGGAGGAAGGCCCTGATCGTCGCAGGCTCAGGCCGTGGCACTAGAGCGGCGCATCGCGTTCCAGGTCCAGGCCGCGCCGGCCGCGTCCACCACGGCAAACAGCAGCAGCGGCC
>CAZCVG010000055.1:0-16453 GCA_964501735.1 uncultured Gemmatimonadaceae bacterium
TGTCCACCAGCAGGAACCCGCCCACCTCGTCGGCGATGGACCGCATGGCGGCGAAGTCAATGATCCGGGCGTAGGCCGACCCGCCGGCGATGAGCAGCCGGGGCCGCTCCCGGCGGGCCTGCTCCCGGACCTGGTCGTAGTCAATCCGGCCGGTGGCGGGGTCCACGCCGTAGTGCACCGCCTTCCAGACGGTGCCGCTGTGGTTCACCGCCGCGCCGTGGGAGAGGTGCCCGCCGTGCGGCAGCGACATCCCCATGATGGTCTCGCCCGGCTTCACCAGCGCCATGAACGCGGCGAAGTTGGCCTGGGCGCCGGAGTGAGGCTGGACGTTGGCGTGGTCGGAGCCGAACAGCTGCTTGAGCCGGTCAATGGCCATCTGCTCCACCCGGTCCACCACCTCGCAGCCGCCGTAGTAGCGCTTCCCGGGGTAGCCCTCGGCGTACTTGTTGGTGAGCGGCGTGCCCATGGCGTCAATGACCGCCCGGCTGGCGAAGTTCTCGCTGGCGATCAGCTCCAGGCCGTGCTGCTGGCGGTGGAGTTCGTCGTCAATGAGCCGGGCGATGGCGGGATCGGCCTGGCGGAGCGAGGCGTTGTGGTCGAGCGGCATGCGGTCTCCTTACGGTTCGATCTTCTGCACCCGCCGCTCGTGGCGACCGCCCTCGAACGGGGTGGTGAGCCAGGCGCGGAGGATCTCCCGGCCATCGGCCTCGGACACGAAGCGGGCGGGCAGCACCAGCACGTTGGCGTCGTTGTGGGCCCGCGCCAGGCGGGCCACCTCGGGCGTCCAGGCCACCGCGGCCCGCACCCCGGGGTGGCGGTTGGCGGCGTAGGCCATCCCCAGCCCGGTGCCGCAGAGCAGCACCCCGCGGGCCGACTCGCCGGTCTCCACCCGCTGGGCGACGGGATGGGCGTAGTCGGGATAGTCGGTCGAATCGGCGGAGTGGGTGCCGAGATCCAGCGGCTCGTAGCCCAGGGCGGCCAGCTCCTGCTTGAGCAGCTCCTTGAGCGCAAAGCCGGCGTGATCGGCGCCGATGGGGATGACCTCGGCCATGTGACAGTATAGCTCCCCGTTGAATAAAAATGCAGGTGGCGGCTACACCCGGATGCCCGCCACCGTCCCCACCGCCTTGATCCGCTGCTCGGCCACCCGGTCGGCGGCCAGGTAGCTGGGAATGCCCTCGGCCTTCGCTGTGGCGAAGATGCTGAGCAGGGTGTCATAGATCCGGGCCGCCTTGCGCTTGGACCGGTCCATGTCCCACCCCATGATCTCGCCGAAGACGTTGATGACCCCGCCGCCGTTGATCACGTAGTCGGGCGCGTACAGCAGCCCGCGCTTCTCCAGCTCGGTGCCGTGGCGCTCCTCGGCCAGCTGGTTGTTGGCGCCCCCGGCGATCACCTCGACCTTGAGCCGCTTGAGGGTGTCGTCGTTGATGGTGGCGCCGAGGGCGTTGGGCGAATAGATGTCGGCGGGCACGTCGTACACCTTGTCCGGCGCCACGGTGGCCGCCCCGGTGGCCGCCACCACCCGCTTGACCTTCTCCCCGTCAATGTCGGTGACGGTGAGCTTGGCGCCCTCCTGGTGCAGCATGTCGCACAGCGCCCGGGCCACGTTGCCGCAGCCCTGCACCACCACCCGCTTGCCGGCCAGGCTGTCGCTGCCCCAGCGCACCTTGGCGCAGGCCTTCATGCCGACGTAGACGCCGTAGGCGGTCACCGGGGACGGGTCCCCGGAGAGCCCGTGCAGCCCGGCCACGTGCCGGGTCTCCATCCGGACGTATTCCATGTCTCCCGGGCTGGTGCCGACGTCCTCGGCGGTGATGTAGCGGCCCTTGAGGCTCTCGACGAACCGCCCGTGGGCGCGGAACAGCGCCTCCCGGTCGGCCCGCTTGTTGTCGCCCACGATCACCGACTTGCCGCCGCCCAGGTTGAGGCCGGCCACCGCCGACTTGTAGCTCATCCCCCGGGCCAGCCGGAGGGCGTCGGTGATGGCGGCGTCGGTGGACTCGTAGTTCCAGAAGCGGGTGCCGCCGAGGGCCGGGCCCAGGGTGGTGTTGTGTATGGCGATGATGCCGAAATAGCCGCATGAGGGCTCGTGGCAGAGCACCACCTGTTCGTGGGCATACTGCGCCATTGCCTTGAACGCGTCCATGGACTCCTCAGTAGGTGTAGAACCCGCGGCCCGACTTCTTCCCCAGCTGGCCCGCCGCCACCATGCGGCGGAGCAGCGGGCAGGGCCGGTACTTGTCGTCGCCCAGCCCCTTGTGCAGCACCTCGAGGATGGCCAGGCAGGTGTCCAGCCCGATCAGGTCGGCGAGGGCCAGGGGCCCCATCGGGTGGGCCATCCCCAGCTTCATGACGGTGTCCACCGCCTCGGCGGTGGCGACGCCTTCCATGACGCAGAACACGGCCTCGTTGATCATCGGCATCAGGATGCGGTTGGCCACGAAGCCGGGGTAGTCGTTGACCTCGACCGGGGTCTTGCCCAGCGCGGTGGCCAGTGCCATCACGGTGCGGGTGGTCTCGTCGCTGGTGGCCTGCCCGCGGATGACCTCCACCAGCTGCATCACCGGCACCGGGTTCATGAAGTGCATGCCGATCACCCGATCCGCCCGCCCGGTCCGGGCGGCGATCTCGGTGATGGAGATCGAGCTGGTGTTGGTCGCCAGGATCACGCCGGCGGGGATGGCCTTGTCGAGGTCGGCGAAGATCTGGAACTTGAGCGCCGGGTTCTCGGTGGCCGCCTCCACCACCAGCTCCACGCCGCGCGCGTCGGCGATGGTGGTGGCCACCGCCACCCGGCCGAGGGCCTGGGTGGCAGCCTCCTGGGTGATGGTGCCCTTCTTCACCACCCGGGCCAGGCTGCCCTGGATGGTGGCCATCCCCTTCTCCAGGGCGGCGGCCGACACGTCAACCATGGTGACCGCGTGCCCGTGGGTGGCGAAGACCTGGGCGATGCCGTTGCCCATGGTGCCCGCGCCGATCACCGCAACCTTCATTGCGCCTGCTCCTTTCCGGTCCAGCGCCAGGCCACCGCAATGCTGAGCCCCAGTGTCGCCGTGGCCAGCAGCCCGCCCTCGGGCCCGAAGGACCCGCCGGTCAGCCACTGGGGGCCACCGGGCGCGTAATCAATGAGTGGAATCTCGAACGGCAGACCGCTGACCGGCGCATCCAGCGCCGCCAGGGTGGCGTTCCAGCCGAGATGCGCGCCCCACGCCGTCCAGATGCCGCCGGGGAGGTAGAAGGCCACGCCGAGGAACACGCCGGCCAGGGCGATGTTGAACAGCCCGAGCGGGGTGCTGTTGGGATTGAACAGGTGGGCCAGCGCGAACACCACCGAGAGCAGCACCACCGCCCGCATCCGGCCCAGCGGCCGGGCCAGCACCACCTGCCCCACGCCCCGGAACATGATCTCCTCGAGGAACGCCGCCGGCGCCAGCATCAGCGCCGTGAGCCCCACCTGCCTGAGGTACGCCTCCACCGAGCCGTCATCCGGAAGGAAGCTGGCCCCGCCCGCCACCAGCGAGAGCCCCACCGCCAGCGCGGCGGGCGCGGACCCCAGCACCAGCCCGCCGGCCAGGCCGGGAAGGGCAAGGCGGCGCGGGGCCCAGCGCAGGTCCGTCAGGCTGAGCCGGAGCAGGCGGATGCCGATCAGCCAGGTGAGGAAGCCGAACGCCGCCAGCCCGCTCACGGTCTGGAGCAGCAGCAGCTTCGGCCCGGTGCCCGATCCCAGCCCGCCGGTGAGGGTGGCGCCCGTCACGGCCAGCGCCACCATCAGAAAGAACCCGCCCCCGATGAACAGGGCCGCCCAGCCGAGCGCCCGGATCGGCGACAGCGGGGCGGCCGGAGGAGCCACCGTGGGGCCCGGCGCGCTCACGCGCCCGGGCGCAGGATGTGATGACCCCGCCAGAGCACCAGCGCGGCGATGAAGACCTTGAGCAGGTCCTGCCCGACGAAGGGAACGACGCCCACGGCCAGGGCGCCGGCGGCATCGCCGCTCAGGAGTGCCAGCTGGGCCCAGCCGCCGGTGTAGATCGCCAGCATGCCGGCCGCCGCGCCCACCAGGCAGCGGGAGAACCGGCCCCGCTCGGCCAGCCGCCCGGTGATCATTGCCGCCAGCGGGAAGGCCAGCAGGTAGCCGCCGGTGGGCCCGAACAGCCAGCCCAGCCCCGCCGCGCCGGAGGCGAACACCGGGGCGCCGAAGGCGCCGGCCGCCAGGTACAGCACCAGGGAGCCGCCGGCGGCGAGCGCTCCGAAGAGGCCGCCCACCAGCAGCACCGCCAGCGGCTGCAGGGTCATCGGCACCGGCGAGAACGGCACCGGCACCGCCACCTGCGCGGACAGCGCCACGATGAGGGCCCCGGAGAGGACGGCCACCGGCCACCGGACCGCGAGGTTCGGGGCCAGCAGGTACTGCGGCACGGGCTCGGAACGGCCGGAGTTGCGCATGTCAGATCCTTTCCACCGAGAGAGCCACCGCATTCCCGCCGCCCAGGCAGAGCGTTGCGAGTCCGGTGGACTTGTTGCGATCCATCAGGGCGTACACCAGCGTGGTCAGCACCCGGGCGCCGCTGGCGCCGATGGGGTGGCCCAGGGCCACCGCGCCGCCGTGGACGTTCACCCGGGCCCAGTCCCAGCCCAGTTCCCGGCCGTCGGCGATGGCCTGCACGGCGAAGGCCTCGTTGGCCTCGATGAGGTCGTAGTCGCCGATGGCGGTGCCGGCCTTCTGCATCAGGTTCCGCACCGCCACGATGGGAGCGAAGAACAGGTCCTTGGGCTCACCGCCGCCGGTGGCGTAGGCGGTGATCCGGGCCAGCGGCTTGAGGCCGTGGGCCCGGGCAAAGGCCAGCGAGGTCACCACCGTGGCGCTGCCGCCGTCGTTGAGGCCGGAGGCGTTGCCGGCGGTGACGCTGCCGTCCTTCCGGAACACCGGCTTGAGCCGGGCCAGGCTCTCGGGGCTGGTGTCCTTCCGGGGGGACTCGTCGGCGGCGATGGTGGTGGTGCCGCCCTTGCCGCTGATCTCCACCGGCAGGATCTCGGCCTTGAACTTGCCCGTCTCCTGTGCCGCCACCGCCTTGCGGTGGCTCCCCACCGCGAAGTCGTCCTGCTCCTGGCGGCTCACCCTGGCCTTGCCGGCGGTGTACTCAGCGTACTCGCCCATGTGGTTCTGGCCGAAGGAGTCCCACAGCCCGTCGTGGATCATGCCGTCCACGATGGTCTGGTTGCCGGCCTTGATCCCGTTGCGGTAGCCGTACAGGTAGTGGGGTGCGGAGGACATGGACTCCTGGCCGCCGGCCACGACGCACTGGGCGTCTCCCGCCTTGATTGCCTGGGCCGCCAGCATCACCGCCTTGAGCCCGGAGCCGCAGACCTTGTTGATGGTGACGGCGGGGATGGTGCCGGGGAGGCCCGCGCGGATCATCGCCTGGCGGGCCGGGGCCTGGCCCGAGCCCCCCTGCACCACCTGGCCCATGATCACGTCCTCCACCAGGGCGGCGTCAATCCCCGCCCGGCGCACCGCCTCGCGGATGACCATGGCGCCGAGATCCGGCGCACTGAAGCCCGAGAGCCCGCCGAGATACTTCCCAATGGGGGTCCGGCAGGCGGAGACGATCACGGCGGTGGTGGACTCGGACACGGCGACTCGGCTGTCAGGGTAGACCGCAACTTGCTGGCATCAACTCACTTGGCGCCCGCAAAATAGTCGGCGGAAGCCCCAAGTGGCAGTCGCGGCGCCGAAATGGATGCTTATGCATTGGGCTGGCGAATCGGGCCGTCGCCCGCTGGGGCGGAGGGCCCCGGGCGCCCTCGCGGTCTGCCGCTCGGCCTCACCCGCGGCCCCGGTCATCCCGGCATCAGGGCCCGGCGAATCGCCTCCGTCCCGATCATGGCTGCCCCGCCAGGTCGGGATAGGCCCGGCCCACGGGATAGTCGCTCCCGGCCAGCTCCCGGGCGCTCCAGGCCAGGATCCGCTGACGGACCTCGGCGGGCACGTCCTTGTGCCGGTCGGCGGTGCCGGCCACGAACAATTCGGCGTTGGTCTGGAGGATGTGCGGCGGGTGCATCTCGAAGTTGTCCTGGTGCTCCTGCATGTAGGCGAAGCCGCACTTCTCCACCACCCGGGCCAGCTCCCCGGGCTCGAGCGGGCGGACGCCGAGGAACTCGGCCACCTGCCGGGTGATGCCGGGGAGGTCCCGCTTCATGTCCTCGAAGTGGAGGAAGAGCACGTTCCGGTCCCGGGCAGCGCGTTCCCACCAGCCGCGCACGTGGGCCGGCCAGGTTCCCCACCACATGAGGTCGGGGGAGCAGAACCACTCCTCGAAGGCGGCCACCCCCGGGGCCATCCCGCCCACGTTGGTCACGATGAAGTCAATGCAGCTGGCGAAGCAGGACACCGGGTGCCGGGCCACGTAGATGTAGCGGGCCGCCGGGGAGGCGGGGCAGAGCTGGGCCGGGAGGTGGGTCTTGATGATGCGCGACGGCCGCTCACGGCCCAGGAGCGGCGCCGCCTCCAGGGGAACGCTCTTCCGCCCCTCCAGCCAGGGCGCCACGGCGTACATCGCGGTGCCGGTCTCCACCAGGTTGCCGGCCCCGCGGTGCAGCACCTCGTAGACCACGTGCTGCATCCAGGTGGTGCCGCACTTCATCTGGGTGACCACGAAGACGTCCTCGGACCGGGGCGGGTAGGCCTCGGCCCGGGCGTAGCTCTCCGGGCTGCAGCTCCCCTGGGGGCCGGCCACGCCCTTGTACAGGAAGCTCGCCTTGCGGAAGTCCAGCTTGGTGAGGGCGGCGTTCAGGCGGAGGATGGGGGACAGCAGGCGGGCGTGAAGGCGCAGGGTGCGCTTGAACCGGTCCCGCCCCGCCGGGGTCCGGCCGTAGTACCCCAGGCCCACCGACTCCTGGTCTTCCCACTTCAGTACCGCGCCCAGGTAGATCCCCTGGAGCACGATGAAGCCGATCAGCGCCGCCAGCCCGCCCAACACCCACCAGAGCACCGCCATGAGGGGACCTTTCTCCTGCAGCGTGGGGGGAGGGCCGCCGGCCGGCGGCGGCCCGGGAACCGGCTACGGCTTGAGCGCCCGGGTCCGGACCTGCTCGGTAAGGCGGGCCATGAACTCGGCTAGCGGCAGCACCTCCTGCTTGTTGCCGGCGCCCCGGGTGCGCACCGCCACGGTGCCGGCGTCGGCCTCGCGCTGCCCCACCACCGCCATGTAGGGCACCTTCTGCACTTCGCCCTCGCGGATCCGGTAGTTGAGGGTCTGGTTGCCGGCGTCGAGGTGGGCCCGGAGCCCGGCATCGCGGAGCTGGCGGTGGACCCCGGCCGCCGCCTCGGCCTGGGCGTCGGAGATGGGGAGGACCCGGACCTGCTCCGGCGCCAGCCAGAGCGGGAATGCCCCGGCGAAGTGCTCGATCAGGATGGCGATGAAGCGCTCGAACGAACCGTTCACCGCCCGGTGGATCACCACCGGCCGGTGGGCGGCGTTGTCCTCGCCGGTGTAGTGGAGGTCGAACCGTTCCGGCGCGTTGTAATCGAGCTGGATGGTGCCGAGCTGCCAGGTGCGGCCGATGGAATCGGCCACGTCGAAGTCGATCTTGGGGCCGTAGAAGGCGCCGTCGCCGGCCTTGAGCTCGTAGGGGAGCCCGGTGGCCTCCAGCGCCGCGCGGAGCGCCCCCTCGGCCCGGTCCCAGAGTTCGTCGGTGCCGATCCGCTGCTCGGGCCGGGTGGCAAACTTGAGCGCCGCCGTCAGGCCGAAGGTGGCGTAGTAGTCCAGGATGAACCGGGTGAGCTGGCGCACCTCGGCGGGGATCTGGGACTCGGCCAGGTAGATGTGGCAGTCGTCCTGGGCAAACTGCCGCACCCGGGTGAGCCCGGAGAGGGCGCCGCTCACCTCGTTGCGGTGCAGCACGTCGTAGGTGCTGAACCGGGTGGGGAGGTCGCGGTAGGAGTGGCCCCGGGAGGCGAAGTACAGGTGGTGCGAGGGGCAGTTCATCGGCTTGAGGGACATGTCGTGCTCGCCGGTCTCGTTGTCGAGGACCAGGAACATGTTCTCCTTGTACTTGCCCCAGTGGCCGGAGGTCTCCCACAGCCCCTTCTGGTAGAGCAGCGGGGTGCGGATCTCCTGGTAGCCGTCCCGCTGCAGCTCCCGCATGTAGTCGTTCAGGGCGTTGTAGATGGCGGTGCCGCGGGCGGTCCAGAAGGCCGCGCCCGGGGCCACGGCGTGGAACTGGAACAGGTCCAGTTCCTTGCCCAGCTTGCGGTGGTCCCGCTTGCGGGCCTCCTCCAGGCGGTGGGTGTAGGCCTCGAGGTCCTCCTTCTTGAACCAGGCGGTGCCGTAGATCCGCTGCAGCATCTGGCGGCGGCTGTCGCCCCGCCAGTAGGCGCCGGCGCCGGAGAGCAGCTTGAAGTGCTTGAGCCGGCCGGTGGTGGGGATGTGGGGCCCGCGGCAGAGGTCCACGAAGGGGCCGTCGGTGTACACCGAGATGACCTCGTCGTCGCCGAGGTCCTCGATGCGCTCGAGCTTGAGCGGGTCGTCCTTGAAGCGGCGGTTGGCCTCGGCCCGGCTCACCTCCTCCCGGACAAACGGGTAGTCCCGCGCCGCCACCTCCGCCATCTTCTTCTCGATGGCCTCGAGGTCCTCGGGGGTGAAGGGCCGGTCCACGGCGAAGTCGTAGTAGAAGCCGTCCTCGATGGGCGGCCCGAAGCCGATGCCCGCCGTGGGGAACAGCTCCCGCACCGCCGTGGCCAGGATGTGGGCGGCGGAGTGGCGCAGCACCTCCAGGGCGTCCTTGTCCTTGTCGGTCAGGATGGCGAAGCTGGCGCTGGCCTCGATGGGCCGGTCGAGGTCCCGGATCTGGCCGTCCACCCGGGCGGCGAGGGCCGCCTTGGCCAGCCCCGGCCCGATGGCCTGGGCCACCTGCCGGGCGGAGGTGCCCCGGGGCACCTCCCGGACGCTGCCGTCGGGGAGGGTGAGCGAGATCGTGGCCATGGGCGTCAGGAGGGCTCGGTGGTCGTGTAGGGCTTCACGATGGGCGGGACCTTCGGCGCGAAGGCGAAGTAGGCCCCGATGCAGGCCGCCAGGAACAGCCCCAGCAGCAGCCAGCGCCCGATGTCGGCCCCGGAGACCGGCGCATTTTCCTCTGTCATGGTGTTAAGTTAATCGCTCCTCGACAACCCGCGTAAGCCAGCGATTCCCCTGATGCGCCGTCCCCCTGCTTCCGAACTGCTCGCCTGGACCCTGGTCGGCGCCGCCCTGGGGGTGGTGGCCGGTTTTGCCCTGGGCGAGTTCCTTGGCCCGGTGGACCGCCGCCGGGTCCGCGAACTGCTCCGGCCCGGCCCGCGGCCCGGCCCGGCGCTCCGCCCCGCCGAGCTGGTGCGGGTGGTCCGGGCCGCCCTGGAGGGGGACGCCACCCTGCGCGCCCTGGACCTCCTGCCGATCGCGGCTGGCCCGGGGGCGGTGGAGCTGCACGGCTGGGTGCCCAGCCGGGCGGTCCGGACCCGGGCGGTGCGGGCGGTTGGCGCGGTGGCCGGCGTGGACCGGCTGGTGGACTGCCTGCTGGTGCGCGGCGAGGACGACTTCGGCACCCCCGCCGACCCCGCCACCGGCCGGCCCGCATGACCGAGCCCCTGGCCCCGCAGTACAGTCCGGCCCTGATCGAAAAGGACATCTACGCCGCCTGGCTCCGGCTGGGGGCCTTCGCTCCCGCCCCGGCGCCGGCCGGCCGGCCCGGCGAGTCGCCCTACGTGATCATGATGCCGCCGCCCAACGTGACGGCGGTGCTGCACATGGGGCACGGGCTCAACAACAGCGTGCAGGACGTGCTGGTGCGGTTCGAGCGGATGCGGGGCCACCCCGCCCTCTGGCTGCCGGGCACCGACCACGCCGGGATCGCCACCCAGAACGTGGTGGAGAAGCTGGTGGCGGCCGAGGGCCGCACCCGCTTCGACCTGGGCCGGGAGGCCTTCGTCGAGCGGGTGTGGCGGTTCGTGGACGAGACCGGCGGGGTGATCCTGGAGCAGCTCCGGGCGCTGGGCTCGAGCGCGGACTGGTCGCGCACCTACTTCACCCTGGACGACGACCTCTCCCGGGCGGTGCGCGAGGTGTTCGTCCGGCTGCACGAGAAGGGGCTGATCTACCGGGGGAAGTACATCATCAACTGGTGCCCCCGCTGCCTGACCGCCCTGTCCAACGAGGAGGCGGAGAAGGAGGAGACCGACGGCCGGCTCTGGTCCTTCCGCTATCCCCTGGCCGACGGCAGCGGCCACATCACCGTGGCCACCACCCGCCCCGAGACCATGCTGGGGGACACCGCGGTTGCGGTGCACCCGGCGGACCAGCGCTACGCCGCGCTGGTGGGGAAGCTGGTGCGGCTGCCCCTGGCCGAGCGTGACATCCCGGTGGTGGCCGACGAGGCGATTGACAAGGACTTCGGCACTGGCGCGGTGAAGGTCACCCCGGCCCACGACCCGGTGGACTTCGAGATCGGCCAGCGCCACGGGCTGCCGGTGCTGGACATCATGACCGACGACGCCCACCTCAACGACACCGTGCCGGAGCGCTTCCGGGGCCTGGACCGGTTCGAGGCCCGCAAGCGGGTGGTGAAGGAGTTCGAGACGGCGGGATTGCTCGCCAGGGTGGAGAACCACCGCCACGCGGTGGCCCACTGCTACCGCTGCGACACGGTGATCGAGCCCCGGCTGTCGGACCAGTGGTTCGTGAAGATGAAGCCGCTGGCCAAGCCCGCGCTCCGGGCCTATACCGACGGCCGGCTGCGCTTCATCCCCGAGCGCCGGGGCGAGGAGTACGCCCACTGGATGGAGAACATCCGGGACTGGTGCATCTCCCGGCAGCTGTGGTGGGGACACCGGATCCCGGTGTGGTACTGCGACGGCTGCGGCAAGACTCACGTGAGCCGGACCGACCTCGTCACCTGCGGCTGCGGCGCCCCGCTCCGCCAGGACCCCGACGTACTCGACACCTGGTTCAGCTCCTGGCTGGTGCCGTTCTCCAGCCTCGGCTGGCCGGCCCAGACCGGGGACCTGCGCCGGTTCTACCCGGGGTCGGTGCTGGTGACCGCGCCGGAGATCCTGTTTTTCTGGGTAGCGCGAATGGTGATGGCGGGCTGCGAGTTCATGGGGGACATCCCGTTCCACACCGTCTACCTCCATGGCACGGTGCGGGACACCCAACACCGCAAGATGTCCAAGTCGCTGGGCAACGGCATTGATCCGCTGGAGGTGGTGGAGAAATACGGCGCCGACGCCCTGCGCTACACCGTGGTGGCCGGGATGTCGGTGGGCACCGACGTGATCCTCGACCCGGCCGACCTGGAGACCTCCTTCGCGCCGGGGCGGAACTTCGCCAACAAGCTCTGGAACGTGGGCCGCTTCATCCTGGGGAGCCTGGGCGACGCGCCCACCCGCCCCCTGGCGGGCCGGCACCCGGACGTGGTGGCGCGGAGCGAGCTGGCGCTGGCCGACCGCTGGATCATCGCCCGCTGCGACCGCATGGTGCGCGAGGCCACCGGCCACTACGAGAAGTTCCGCCTCAACGAGGCGGCGTCGGTGATCTACCACTTCATCTGGAGCGACCTGGCCGACTGGTACCTGGAGCAGGTGAAGCCCCGCCTGTACGGCACCGAACCCGGCGCCGACGTGGCCCGAGCGGTGGTGGCCCGGACCTTCGAGGTGGCCCTCGCCACGCTGCACCCGATCATGCCGTTCATCACCGAGGCGCTGTGGCAGCGGATGCCGGCGCGGCGCCCGGGCGAGACCCTCATGCTCGCCCCGTGGCCGCGCCCCGACCGCCGCGCCCCAGACGATGCGGCCGAGCGGGACTTCGCCCTGCTGCAGGAGCTGGTCGGGGCCATCCGCCAGATCCGGGCGGAGTATGGCGTGGAACCGGGCCGGAGCGTCAACGTCCGGGTGGCCCGGCGGCATCCCGCCCTTATAAAGGAAGAGGGCACCATCGCCCGGCTGGCGAAGGTCGGTCACCTGAGCTACGGCGCCCCGCCCGACGAGCCGGGAGGCCACGCGGTGCTCAGCGACGGCACCACGGTGTTCATCGCCCTCGGCGACCTGGTGGACCTCGGCAAGGAGCGGGAGCGGCTGCAGAAGGAATGCGACCGGCTGCGCGGGCTGATCGAGGCGCAGCAGAAGAAGCTCGACAACCAGCAGTTCGTGGCCCGCGCCCCGGCCGACGTGGTGGAGCGGGAACGGACCAAGCTGGCCGACTGGTCCGGGCAGCGGGACGCGCTGCTGCTCAAGCTGGACGCGCTCGGGTGAGGGCCGCCGGCTCGGCGCGGTGGTGGGCGGCGGGCGTGCTGCTCGGCGCCACCGCCTGCGCCCGCATGGGCCCGCCGCAGGGCGGCCCCGAGGACAAGGTGCCGCCGGTCCTGCTGGCCACCGTGCCCGAGTCCATCGGCAGCTACCCCGAGTGGAACCGGGACGTCGAGTTCCTGTTCGACGAGGTGGTCTCGGAGGGCAGCACCCCCAACTTCGGCCTGGGCACTGGGGATCTCGAGCGGCTGATCCTGCTCTCTCCCAGCAGAGGAGTGCCCAAGGTGGGGTGGAAGCGGAACCGGCTCACCATCAGCCCGCGGGAGGGCTGGAAGCCCAACCGGGTGTACCGGGTGGAGCTGCTGCCGGGGCTGATGGACCTCCGGCGCAACCGGCTCGACACCACCGCCGTGCTGACCTTCTCCACGGGCGGCACCGCCCCGACCGACACCCTGAGCGGCATCGTGATTGACTGGCCCGCCGGCCGGGCGGCCCGCCTGGCGCTGGTGGAGCTGGTGCTGCTGCCCGACAGCCTGGTCTACCGGACCGTGACCGATTCCTCGGGGCGCTTCCGGGTGGGGCCGCTGCCCCGGGCCGAGTACATCGTGTTCGGGGCCATTGACCAGAACAAGAACAACCAGCGGGAGCGGCGGGAGAGCTACGATTCCACCCACCTGGCCGCCGGCCGGCCCGCGGCGGCCCCGCTCTGGCTCATCCCCCGCGACACCCTCGGCCCGCGGATCACCCAGATCACGCCCAACGACAGCGTGAGCGCCACGGTCACCTTCTCCGGCCCGCTGGATCCCTACCAGCCGGCCGAGAGCCTGGTGGTCCGGCTGCTCCGCCAGGCGGACTCGTCCCCGGTGCCCTTCCGCTCGCTGCTGCCCAAGGTCCTCGACGACAGCCTCCAGCGCCTGGCCCGGGCGGCCGCCGACTCGGCCCGCGCCGCCGCCGACTCCGCCAGGCCCGACGCGGCCCCGCCCCGTCCACCCGCGGTCAAGCCACCGGCGGCCGGCGCCCCGGCCCGGCCGGGCGCCGGGGCGGCGCGGCGGGATCCCGAGGTGGATTCGGTGCTGGCGCTCCGGCCCCCGCTCTATGACAAGCTGGTGCTGCGGACCGACTCGGCATTCCCGCCCGAGTCCCGCTTCATCGTGGAGGTGCTGGGGATCCGGAGCGCCGCCGGCGTCGCGGGCGACGCCCGCAACGTGCTGGTGACTCCCAAGCCCCCGCCCCCGCCCAGGGCCGACAGCGCCGCGGTCCGGCCCGACAGCGTGGCCCGGCCGGTCACCGATTCCGTCCCCAAGCCGGCCCCCGCGCCGTGACCGACGCCCGCCGGCAGCTCCCCTCGGTGGACCGGCTGCTCCGGGAGCCGGCGGTGGAGGAACTGCTGGCCACGGCTCCCCGGAACGCCGTGGTCCAGGCGATCCGGGACACCCTGACTGCGGTGCGTGAGGGGCGGAGCGGCCCGCCCGAGGACTGGGCCCAGGCCATCCGCGAGCGGCTGCTCGAGGCCGGTGGCCGCTCCCTCCGCCCGGTCCTCAACGCCACCGGGGTGGTGCTGCACACCAATCTCGGCCGGGCCCCGCTGTGCCAGGCGGCGGTCGAGGCGATCATCGCGGTGGCCGCTGGGTACGCCAGCCTCGAGTACGACCTGGCCGCCGGCGCCCGCGGCCACCGCGCCGATCACTGCCGGCAACTGCTGGCGTCGGTGAGCGGTGCCGAGGACGGCCTGGCGGTCAACAACGCGGCGGGAGCGCTGGTGCTGGCGCTCAACGCCCTGGCGGCGGGCTGCCGGGTGCTCATCAGCCGGGGCGAACTGATCGAGATCGGGGGATCGTTCCGGATCCCCGACATCATGGCCAGGAGCGGCGCCCAGCTGGTTGAAGTCGGCACCACCAACCGCACCCACCTCCGGGACTACGAGGCGGCCGCCGAGGGCGCCGCCGCCATCCTCACGGTCCACCGGTCCAACTTCGAGCAGAAGGGGTTCGTTACCTCCCCCGACCCCGCCGACCTGGCGGCGCTGGCCGGACGGCTCGGCATTCCCTACATCCACGATGTGGGGAGCGGCCTGCTGGCCGACCTCTCGCCCTGGGGACTCACCGGCGAGCCCCGCGTAGCCGACGCGGTGAGTGCCGGGGCCGACCTGGTCATCTTCTCGGGAGACAAGCTGCTGGGCGGCCCGCAGGCGGGGTGCATCGTGGGCGAGGCGGCGGCGGTGCGGGCGGTCAGGGAAAGCCCGCTGGCCCGGGCGCTCCGGGCCGACAAGCTCACCCTGGCGGCGCTCGAGGCCACCCTGGCGTTGTATCGCGAGCCGGAAAAGGCCATCGGCGAGATCCCGGTCCTGGCGATGCTCACGGCCGGGCCGGAGGATCTCCGGCGCCGGGCCGCGGCGCTCGCGGCGGTGTGTCCGGCGGCGCTCAAGCCGGAGCTGGCGCCGGGCGAGTCGGCGGTGGGCGGGGGGTCCTTCCCGGGCGCCACCCTGCCGACCACGCTGGTGGCCCTGGATCCGGGGGCGCTGGGCGCGAACGGCCTGGCCCTCCGGCTCAGGCTGGGGGACCCGCCGCTGGTGGCGCGGGTCGAGGGTGGCCGGCTGCTGCTCGATCCGCGGACGCTGGACCGGGTGGCCCCGGCGGTGGTCGGTGCCGCGCTCGCCGCGGCCATGATCGAGTAGCTGGCACCAGGCGCCCCGGCGCCCATCCCGATTGCCTACCGCGGTACCGGCTCCCAGATTATCCCGTCAGGCCGGCGGTCACCCGGCCCCAGTGACACCGCCTCTGCCCCGCCCGCTGGCGGGCGCGGCACGCGGCTGACCCACCCGCGCCAGGGAGGGCATCATGCCGTCACCCCCGAAGTCGCCTCGCAAGCCTACCAAGCTGCCCAATCTCAAGCAGAAGCCGGTACGGCAATCGGTCGCAGCCCGGATCCGGGGCGGGCTGGAGGGAACCAGCCGAGGGAAGCACCCGAAGTAGGTTGGGACAGGGAGGCCGTCACAAAGCAGCCCCCGCGGGATCCCCGGAATCAGCGCGAGCTCTGGTCGAGCAGGTCGCGGACCAGCCGGGCGAGGGCGGATGGAGTGAACGGCTTCGAAATGAAGAGGGTGCCGGGCCGCTGCAATTCGGCCTCCAGGATGGCGCCCTGGGTGTAGCCCGACATGAACAGCACCGGGAGCCCAGGACGCGCCCGGCGCAGTTCGGCCACGAGTTCCTGCCCGCCCACCAGGGGCAGCACCACATCGGTGACCACCACCGAGATGTCGTCGCCGTGCTGGGCGGCGAGGTCGAGACCCTCCCGCCCGTTGCTTGCTGCCACGACCCGGTACCCATTGCTGGCGAGGACCCGGGTCACCACCTCCCGGATCTGCTGCTCGTCCTCCACCAGCAGGATGGTCTCCTGCCCCCGGGGCACCGGCCGGGTCTCCTCCGGCACCGGCACGGGAAACTCGGCCGTGGTCACGACCGGGATCTGGATCTTCATGGTGGTTCCGCGCCCGGGCTCGCTGTAGGCCCAGATGTGCCCGCCCGCCTGGCGGATGATGCCGTAGCAGATCGCCAGCCCCAGGCCGGTGCCCTTGCCGGCGCTCTTGGTGGTGAAGAACGGCTCGAACAGCCGGTCGAGGGTCTCGCGCTCCATCCCGTGCCCGGTGTCGGAGATGGACAGCTCCACGTAGTTGCCCGCCTCGGCGCCCGCGTGGCTGGCGGCGTAGGCGGCGTCGAGGGTGACGTTCCGGGTCTCCAGGGTGAGCCGCCCGCCGTCCGGCATCGCGTCGCGGGAGTTCACCGCCATGTTGACGATCACCTGCTCCATCTGGCCGGGGTCAATGCGCACCGGCGACAGGTCGTCGTCCAGCCGGGAGACCAGCTCGATGTCCTCGCCCAGCAGGCGGCGAAGCAGCTTCTCGGCCCCGCGGGTCAGCTCGTTGAGGTCCACCACCTGGGCCTGGACCACGTGGGTCCGGGCGAACGTGAGCAGCTGCCGCGTCAGCTCGGCGCCGCGGTTGGCCGCGAGGCGGATTTCCGAGATCTCGTCCCGGACCGGATCTTCTGCCGGGAGGCGTTCCAGCACCAGCTCGGAGTAGCCGAGGATGGCGGTGAGCAGGTTGTTGAAGTCATGGGCCACGCCGCCGGCCAGCTGGCCGATGCTGTCGAGCTTCTGCACCTTGGCGAGCTGCGACTCGAG
>CAZCVG010000056.1:0-16272 GCA_964501735.1 uncultured Gemmatimonadaceae bacterium
GTGAAGAAGGATCAGCTGGGCGTGCCCGACGTGGCCGCCCTGCAGCGCGGCATGGTCAACCTCGAGGCCCACGTCAAGAACGTGCAGAAATTCGGGGTCCCGGTGGTGGTGGCCCTCAACCGGTTCCTCACCGACTCCCAGGAGGAGCAGGACGCGGTGCTCGACGCCGCCCGAAGCTGGGGCGCCCGCGCGGCGCTGTCGGATGTGTGGGCCCGGGGCGGGGAGGGCGGCGTGGAGGTGGGCAACGAGGTGCTGGCCCTGCTGCAGGAGGGCAAGGCGAACTTCAAGCCGATCTACGACAGCGCCCTTCCCATCAAGCAGAAGATCGAGATCATCGCCACCCAGATCTACGGCGCCGACGGGGTGACCTTCTCCCCCACCGCCGAGCGTTCCATGCAGCAGTGCGAGGACATGGGCATGGGCCAGACCCCGGTGTGCATGGCCAAGACCCAGTACTCCTTCAGCGACGACCCGACCAAGCTGGGCCGCCCCCACGGCTTCAAGGTCAGCGTCCGCGACGTCTACGCCTCGGCCGGCGCCGGGTTCGTGGTCGCGCTGGCGGGCGAGGTCATGACCATGCCCGGGCTGGCCAAGGTCCCCAGCGCCGAGGCCATCCGGGTTCACTCCGACGGCAAGATCGAGGGGTTGTTCTGATGCCCATCCAGTTCGTGGCCACCGATGCCGCCCCCAAGGCCATCGGCCCCTACAGCCAGGCGACCATCGCCAGCGGCTTCATCTACACCGCCGGCCAGATCGCCTTCGATCCCGCCACCATGGAGATCGTCCCCGGCGGCATCAGGGAGCAGACCGAACGGGTGCTGGCCAACCTCAAGGCGGTGCTCGAAGGCGCCGGCTCCGGCCTCGGCAAGGTGGTGAAGACCACCGTCTTCCTGGTGGACATGGCCGACTTCACCGCCATGAACGAGGTCTACGCCCGCGCCTTCGGCGACCACAAGCCCGCCCGCTCCACCGTGGCGGTCTCGGCGCTGCCCCGCGGTGTGCGGGTGGAGATCGAGGTGATCGCCGCCCAGTAGCCGCGCCGGATCGCCGGCCCGGCAAATTTGGGGGTGGATCGGGCCTGGTGGCCCGGCCGGTCTTCAAAACCGCGACGGAGCTGCCACAGGTGGCTCCGGTGGGTTCGATTCCCACACGCTCCCGTATCCCCAACAGCCCCCGGCCCCTGGCCACCCGCGCATGACCACACTCCTGCTGGTGAATCCCGCCGCCGGCCGGGGTCGTGCCGCCCGCCTCGCCGAGCCCGCCCGGGCCGCGTGCGCCGCCGCCTGGGGCGCGGTGGAACGGGTGGACACCACCGGCCCGGGGGCCGCGGTGGAGCAGGTGCGCCAGGCGGTGGAGCGGGGGGTGGAGCGGGTGATCGTCCTCGGCGGCGACGGCTCCCTGCACGAGGCCGCCAACGGGCTGCTCCGCGCCCGGGTGGCCACCCGCCCGCCGATCACCGTGCTCCCCGCCGGCACCGGCAACGACTTCGCCAAGCTGGCCGGCACCGTCGGCCGCACCCCGGCGGACGCCGTGGCCCGGCTGGCCCGCGGCCGCATCAGGATGCTGGACGTGGGCGAGGCCTGGGACGAGTTCTTCCTCAACTCGGTCGGGATCGGGTTCGATGCCGAGGTAGCCACCGAGGTGGCCAGGGGCGGCGCCCTGAGCGGCATTCCCGCCTACCTGCTGGCGGTGATCCGGGTGCTCCGCGGCTTCGTCTCGCCCACGCTCACCTGCCACGCCGCCGAGGCCAGCTTCACCGACCGGCTGCTGCTCATCGAGATCGGGGTGGGCCCGGTGGTGGGCGGGGGGTTCCGGATCACCCCGCGGGCCCGCCCCGACGACGGCGTATTCGACGTCTGCGCCATCCGCCACCAGAGCACCTTCGGGATCCTCACCAAGCTCCCCCTCGCCATCTTCGGCTGGCACACCCGGCTGGCCGCCGTGCGGAGCTTCCGGACCGCCCGGCTGGAGGTGCGCCGGGACGAGGGGCCGCTCCGGGCCCAGATGGACGGCGAGCTGCGCTCGCTCCGGAGCGAGATGACCGTGACCCTCCACCCCCTGGTCCTCCCCGTGCTGGTGACCGCATGATCCCGCCCCGCGCCTTCGCCAGCGACAACAACGCCGGCGTCCACCCCGAGGTGCTCCAGGCCATCGCCGACGCCAACCCCGGCCACGTGCGGAGCTACGGCCACGACCCGCTCACCGCGCAGATGGAGGCAGTCTTCCGCGAGCACTTCGGGCCCGCCGCCGAGGCCTTCCCGGTCTTCAACGGCACCGCGGCCAACGTCCTGGGCCTCCAGGCGGTGACCCGGCCCCATCATGCCGTCATCTGCGCCGACACCGCCCACATCCACGTGGACGAGTGCGGCGCGCCCGAGCGCTTCACCGGCTGCAAGCTGGTGACCGTGCCGACCCCCGACGGGAAGCTCCGTCCCGGCCAGCTGGACCGGCTGCTCCACGGCGTGGGCGACGAGCACCGGGTCCAGCCCCGGGCCGTCTCCATCACCCAGGCCACCGAGCTGGGCACCGTCTACCGCCCCGAGGAGATCCGCGCCCTGGCCGACCGGGCTCACGAGCTGGGCCTGCTGCTGCACCTCGACGGGGCCCGGATCTGCAACGCCGCCGTGGCCCTGCAGCTCCCCTTCCGCGCCTTCACCACCGACGCCGGCGTGGACCTGCTGTCCTTCGGCGGCACCAAGGTCGGGCTGCTGGGCGCCGAGGCGGTGGTGTTCCTGCGGGGGCCCCAGGCCGACTTCCCCTGGATCCGGAAGCAGGGGATGCAGCTGGCCAGCAAGCATCGTTTCCTGGCGGCGCAGTTCATCGCCCTGCTGGGCACCGACCTCTGGCGCCGCAATGCCGGCCACGCCAACCGCATGGCCGCCCTGCTGGCCCAGCGGGTCCGGGACATCCCCGGCGTGGTCCTCACCCAGCCGGTGGAGACCAACGGGGTGTTCGCCCGGGTGCCGCCCCGGCATATTCCGGCCCTGCAGGAGCAGTCGTTTTTCTACGTGTGGAACCCCGAGACCTCGGAAGTGCGCTGGATGACCGCCTGGGATACGACGGAGGACGACGTGGAGCAGTTCGCACGGGCGGTGCGGGAGACGCTGTCATGAGGCGCCTCCTCCTTGCGGCCGGGCTGGGCCTCGTGGCCGGCCTGGCGCGCCCCGCCGCCGCCCAGGAGATCGAGCCGGTGGTTCCGGCCGAGGCCCCGCCGCCGGCCGACTCCCTCGCCCTGGTCGCCGCCGGGGAGGGCCAGTACGCCAAGGCGCCCGCCTCTCCGATGGGCGCCCTGTGGCGCTCGCTGCTCATTCCCGGCTGGGGCCAGGCCAAGAGCAACCGCAAGCTCACCGGCGCGCTCTTCGTGATGTGGGAGGGAGTGACGCTGGGCATGAGCATCAAGACCAGCCACGAACTCAGCTACCTCCGCCGCACCGGCTCCGCCAGCGTCAGGAGCAAGGAGAAGGAACGCCAGGACTGGCTGGTGCTGCTGGCGTTCAACCATCTCTTCTCGGCCATCGAGGCCTACGTCTCGGCGCACCTCTGGGACTTCCCCGAGGACCTCGAGATCCGGGCCACCCCCATTCCCGGCGGCGGCACCGGCGCCGGCATCCGGCTGCCCTTCCGCTTCCCGTGAACCCCGCCCCCATCGGCATCTTCGATTCCGGCATCGGCGGGCTGACCGTCGCCCGGGCCATCTACCAGCGCCTCCCGGCCGAGTCCACGATCTACTTCGGGGACACCGCCCGGGTGCCTTACGGCCCCAAGAGCCCCGAGACCGTCCGCCGCTACAGCCTGGAGATCCTCCGCTGGCTGCTGGGGCAGGGTGTGAAGCTGGTGGTCGTGGCCTGCAACACCAGCACCGCCCACGCCCTCGCCGCGCTGCGGGAGAGTTCCCCGGTGCCGGTGCTCGGCGTCATCGAGCCCGGCGCCCGGGCCGCGGTGGCCGCCTCACAGGGCGGTCCGGCGGGCGTGATCGGAACCGCCGGCACCATCGCCAGCAACGCCTATCCCCGCGCCATCCACGCGCTGGCCCCCGCGCTCCCGGTGGTGCAGGCGCCCTGCCCGATGTTCGTGCCGCTGGTGGAGGAGGGGTGGTTCGACCACCCGGCCACCGAGCTGATCGCCCGGGAGTACCTGGCCCCGCTCACCGGCGCCGGGGTGGACACCCTGGTGCTCGGCTGCACCCACTATCCCCTCCTCAAGCCGCTGCTGGGCCGGGTGATGGGCCCCGGCGTGCGGCTCATTGACAGCGCCGAGGAGACCGCCCGGGCCGCGGCCGAGGCGCTCCAGGCCGCGGGGCTGGAGGCGCCGGCGGCGAATCCGGTCTACCATCGCTTTGTGGTGAGTGACGACGAGCCGCGCTTCCGCCAGGTGGGAAGCCGCTTCATCGGGGAGAAACTGACCAGCGCCGAGGTGGTGCCGCTGGGATGACGGTCAGCCCGGGAAGGTCTCCAGCGTGGCGCGCCCGCCGCCCACGATGGCGTAGTGCCGCCCGTCGCACCACGGCCCCGGATTGACGTAGAACCGCCCCGCCGCCGCCTCGGCCAGCGCGGGGCGGTGGGTGTGCCCCATCGCCACCAGGGAGAGGGCCGGCTCCTCCGCCAGCCGCCCCAGCGCCCAGGCCCGCTGCCGCTCCGCCGCCCGGTCCAGCACCGCCGGATCCCGGGTGGTATCCCCCAGCACCCCGCTCAGCCGGTCCACCAGCCAGAAGCCCAGGTCGGGGTGCAGGGCCCGGAACAGGGTCACCACGCCGGGATTCGAGGTAAGCCGGTGCAGGAAGCTGGCCGAGCGGTGGGACTCGGTGATGCCGTCCCCGTGGCGCACCACCGCGGCGGCGCTCCCCAGGGTGAGCCTGGCCTCATGAGGGAAGAATTCGATCCCGAACCCGGTCCAGAAGTCGTCGGCCCAGCGGTCGTGGTTGCCGCCCACGATGGCCACCGGCAGGCGGCGCCCCAGGGCGGCGAGGGCGGTGACCACCCGGATTCCGTCCCGCGGGATGGCGCGCCGGTAGGCGAACCAGAACTCGAACAGGTCGCCGGTGACGGCCAGCCCGTCCCCCAGGCCGGGGACGGCCTCGAGGAAGGCCAGCAGTGACTCTTCGCTGGCGGCGTCACCCCGGCCAAGATGGGCATCGCCGACCAGCACCAGGCGCTCACATTGCACGGGCAGGAAGATAGGCGCCCCGGAGGCGAGCGGAAGCAGCCCGGCGCTTGCTCCCCGGCCCCCATGCCGACACCTTCTTCTCAGGGCATCGTGCCCACGCCGGCCATCCGGTTTTTCTCCCCCCACCAGCGCGCCTGTGCACTCACCTGCCGCGGAATCCGTCACCACCGTCCGAGTCAACTACTCCGAGACCGACCAGATGGGCGTGGTCTATCACGCCCGCCATGTGGTCTGGCTCGACATCGCGCGCACCGAGCATCTCCGGTCGCGCGGGTACAGCTACCGGGAACTGGAAGAGCAGGGCATCCGGCTGGTGGTCACCGACCTGCAGGTGCGCTACCGGCAGGCGGCCCGCTACGACGACGTCATCCGCATCCGCACCCGGGTCCGGGAGGTGGGGAGCCGGCGGGTCACCTTCAGCTACGTCCTGGAACACGAGTCCACCGGCACGACCATCGCCGACGCGGAGACCACGCTGCTCTGTCTTGACCATAACCACCGGCTGACCCGCCTCCCGCAGGCGATCATCTCGGCCCTCAGTGAGCCCGGCCCCGACGCCGGGAAGCGCCGGTGAGCCGCGCGCTCTCGCTGGTCCTGCTGCTGTCGCTGCCGCTGCCGCTGGCCGCCCAGGGCGGCGGCGGCACCGACGTGCTGGCCGAGGTGATCGCCGCCGAGGATGCCCGGCGCTACGACGAGGCGCTGCTCCGGCGGGCGCTGGGCGACCGCGACACAACGGTGCGCCACGCGGTGGTGCGTTCCATCGGGCGGCTGCGGGACCCGCGGGGGCTCGACCTTCTCCGGCAGGTCCTCAACGAGGCCGACACCACCATCCAGGCGGAGGCGGTCTTCGCCGTCGGGCTGGTGGGCGACAGCGCCGGCGCCGATCTCCTGCTCCGGCTGGTGCGGGACCGCCGTCCCCTGAGCCAGGCGGCGTGGCTCGAGCTGATCACCGCGCTGGCCCGGCTGGGCGGCCCCGAGGCGGCCCGGTTCATCACCGACGCGCTGGCCGAGTTCGGCGAGCGCTCCCCGGCGCTGGCGGAGCGGGCGGCGCTGGAGAGCTGGCGACTGGGGCGGCTGGCGCCAGTCTCCTCGCTCCTCCCCCTGCTGGGCGACAGCCGCGACGCATTCCGCTACGCCGCTGCCTACTCTCTTGCCCGGCTCCGCTCGCCCGCCGCCGCGTCCCGGTTCCTGGAGGGGCTCCGCGACGGCTCGCCGCTGGTCCGGGCCACCGCCGCCCGGGCCCTCACCCGGACCTATGCCGACTCCGCCCGG
The DNA here is from genome assembly GCA_964501735.1 of uncultured Gemmatimonadaceae bacterium. Classification (GTDB taxonomy): domain Bacteria; phylum Gemmatimonadota; class Gemmatimonadetes; order Gemmatimonadales; family GWC2-71-9; genus JADJOM01. The sequence continues at coordinate 6,436 of CAZCVG010000056.1, forward strand.
CTTGGCCACGACCAGGTGGCCGACCTCCTGGTGCGCGCCCTGGGCGACGCCGACCCCGTGGTCCGCATCCAGGCCGTGCGCTCGCTGGCCACCTTCCGGCTGGCCCGCACCGCCGCCCGGGTGACCTTCCTGCTCGAGGACCCGGTGCCCAACGTGCAGGTGCAGGCGGCCCAGGCGCTGGGCGAGATCGGCGGCGACGGGGCGGCCGAAGACCTGGAGCGGGTGGCCACCGGGTCGAAGGGGGCGTGGGCCCGGCGGGTGGAATCGCTGGAGAGCCTGGCCCGGGTGGATACCGTCCGCTTCGTGGCGGCGGCCACCCGCTGGGGCGCAAGCGGCGAGTGGCGCGAGCGCGCCGCGGCCGCCCGGGCCTGGGCCGGCGTGCGGCTCTCGGCCCTGCAGCTGTTCCTCGCCGACAGCGATCCCCGCGTGGTTGCCGCGGCGCTCGAGGCGTGGGGCGGCGCGGTGCCCGGCGCCGATGCCGAGCTGATGCGCGCCGCCGCGGTGCACCTCAGTCACCGCGACCTCGCCGTCCGCGCCACCGCCGCCGACCTGCTGGGCCGCTCCGGCAATCCCGCCGACATCCCCCGGCTGGTCGCATCGGTCCGCCTGGCCGAGCGGGACTCCTCCGCCGATGCCGCGGTGGCGGCGCTGTCGGCCGTCATCGCCATTGCGCGGGCCAATCCGGCCCAGGCCGAAAACCTCGAGCGGGACGCGCTGGCCAGCCTGGCCCGCCCGGCCGATCCGGTGCTCCGCCGCTGGGCCTACGACAACTGGCCCGCCGCCCGCGACGTCTGGGGCGACCCCTGGCCGGTGCCCACCGGCCGGACCCTGGAGGACTACCGCGGCATCGTCCGCACCCTGGTGCTGGGCGCCCCCGAGGAGCGGATGCCGGTGGTCCGGGTGGAGCTGGAGCAGCTCGGCGTGGTCGAGCTCCGGCTGCTGGGGCCGCTGGCGCCCCTCACCGTGGCCAACTTCCTCCGGCTGGTGGACCGCCGCTATTTCGACGGGCTGCGCTTCCACCGGGTGGTGCCCGGCTTCGTGGTGCAGACCGGCGATCCCCGCGGCGACGGCTGGGGCGGCCCCGGCGGCGCCATCCGCGACGAGTTCAACCGCCGGCGCTACGATTCCTACGTTGTCGGCATGGCGCTCTCCGGCCCCGACACCGGCGGCAGCCAGTGGTTCATCACCCTCGCCCCCCAGCCCCACCTCGACGGCGGCTACACCGTCTTCGGCGAGGTGGCCAACGGCAAGGGCGTGGTCGCCCGGATCACCCAGGGCGATCTCATCCGGGCCATCCGCCGCTGATGCAGCCCCGGCCGCTCCTCCTCGGGCTCCTGGCCGCGCTGGCACTCTCCACCGCGAGCGCCGGCCCCGCGGCCGCGCAGTTCTACTACCTCAGCCAGAACAAGATCCAGTACCGGCGGCTGGACTGGCAGGTGCTCAAGGGGCCGCGGGTGGACGTGTACTACTATCCCGCCGAGGCCGAGCTGGCCCCGGTGGCGCTGGCCTACGCCGAGGAGAGCTACGACGTGCTGGCCCTGAAGTTCGGCCACACCGTCACCACCCGTATCCCGCTCATCATCTACGCCTCCCACGCCGACTTCGAGCAGACCAACGTTCTCCCCTTCACTCCGCCCGAGGGCCTGCTCGGCGTCACCGACTTCCTCAAGCGCCGGGTGACCCTGCCGTTCCGCGGCAACCTGGCGGAGTTCCGGCACACTTTGCGCCACGAGATGGTGCACGTCTTCCAGCTCAGCCTCCTGTCGGACCGCTACGAGCGCTCGCCCCAGTCCGCCGGGGTGCCGCTGCCGCTCTGGTTCACCGAGGGGCTGGCCGAGCTGTGGTCGGGCGGGGAGGACGCGCGGGACGAGATGATCATGCGGGACCTGGTCATCTCCGGCCGGCTGCCGGCGCTGGAGGACCTCTCCTGGGTCACCAGCGGCATCGTCTACCCGCTGGGCGGGCGGATTCACCGGTGGCTGGCGGCGGAGTACGGCGACTGGCGCGTGGCCCAGCTCTACCGCGACCTCTGGCGCTATCTCAGCTTCGAGGACGCGGTGCTGGCGGTGTATGGCCGGAGCCTGGCCGAGCTGAACCAGGAGTTCCAGGTGGCCATGCGGCGCCACTACTACCCGGTGGTGGACCAGTACACCGCCCTCCCGGCCCTGGCCTCGCAAGTGGCCACCGCCGCCATCAAGCCGACCTACGCCGTGGGGGACTCGGGCGAGGCGGAGGTGGTCTACGCCGCCGCCAGCAACGGGTACATCGCCATCCGGACCCAGCCGCTGGATGGCGGCAAGGCGCGCAACCTGATCACCGCCGGCCGGAGCGCCAAGTTCGAGAACTTCCACGCCTTCGAGTCCCGGATTGACGCCAGCCGGCAGGGCTTCCTGCTGTTCGGCTCCCGCTACCAGGACCGCGACGCGCTCATGATCTTCGATCGGGAGCGCCGCGAGGTGGCCGGGCGGTACCAGTTTCCGGACCTGGTCTCGGTGCTCTCGCCGGTGTGGGCGCCCGACGGCCAGTCGGTCATCTTCAGCGGCCTTGCCGAAAGCGGCATCTCCAACCTCTACCGGGTGCGGCTACCGGCCGGCACCCTCGAGCCGCTCACCGACGATCCCTACCAGGACGTTGATCCCAGCGTGAGTCCCGACGGGCGGCGGGTGGTCTTCGCCTCCGACCGCACCGCCAACGGGCTCGACGACGCGGTCAACCTCTTCCTGCTGGATTTGGAGAGCGGGGCGATCCGCCAGCTCACCTACGGCGCCTGGGTGGACGAGACCCCGCGCTGGATCGAGCCCAACCGGATCCTGTTCAGCTCTTCCCGGGACGGGGTGCTCAACGTCTTCTCGGTGGACACCCTCGGCGCCGGCCGCCGGGAGACCTCGGCGTGGACCGGCGCCTTCGACGCCGCGCCGATCCCCGGGCGGGAGTCCATCCTGGTGGGCGGCTTCCACGACCTCCAGCTCGGCATCTACGTCTATCCCACCGACTCGGCCGCCCGGCGGGAGACCTTCCCGCCGGCCGAGCCCCCGGTCCACAGCGAGTGGCGCTGGCCGGCCGGCGAGTTCGGCGCCACCGCCCGGGCCTCCAGCCAGCCGTACAAGCGGAAGTACGCCCTCGACTTCGCCGCCGGCGGGATCGCCTACGCCCCCCGCCTGGGCACCGGCCAGGGCGCCACTTTCCTGGTGAGCGACCTGCTGAGCGACAACCTGGTCTACGTCAACATCTCCACCTACCAGGGCCGGGGCTTCACCAGCCTGTTCAACAACATCAGCGCCCAGGGCCTCTACCTCAACCAGACCCGCCGGCTCAACTGGGGCGTGGGCGCCTACCGCTTCAAGGGCAACCAGTACGAGGGCGACTACTCGGTGGCCTACACCGAGAACACCACCGGCGCCTTCGGCCTGATCCGCTACCCGCTCTCCCGCTTCGCCAGCGTGGAGGGGCGGGCGGTGATCGAGCACAGCGACCGCTTCGACTTCACCCTCCCGGTGGCCGAGCCCCGGCGGAAGGGGTGGATCGCCTCGCAGTACGTCACCTACACCCACAACAGCTCGCTCTGGCTCCCCAGCGGCCCCATTGACGGCCACCTCCTCTCCGTGACCGCCGGCATCGGCAGCGACTTCAGCAACGCCCGCTTCGACAGCTACACCACCGTACTGGACGCCCGGAAGTACCTCCGGCTCTCCGGCCGGAGCGCCTTCGCGGTGCGGGCCTTCGGCTTCCACAGCGGCGGCGACCGCCCCGAGCGGGCCAACATCGGCGGCACCCTGGGGCTCCGCGGCTACCCCAACTACGGCTACATCATCGGGTCCCGGGCCTGGATGCTCAACGGGGAGTTGCGTTTCCCGCTGCTCAATTACCTTACCCTCGGCACACCGGCGGGCGGGGTGACCTTCCCCGACATCCAGGCCGCCCTGTTCGTGGACGCCGGCCGGGCCTGGCTGTTCGATAACAGCGACCGCGCCGTCCTGGGCAGCTGGGGCGTGAGCTTCCGGTGGCCGCTGTTCCAGGGGCTGGTGCTCCGGCTGGACTGGGGACGGCGGTTCAGCGACAACGACTTCCGCGGCTACGGCCTGCAACCGGAACAGCGCCGGCGCTCCTTTCTGCAGTTCTTCTTCGGATATAACTACTGATGCTGCAACGGTTTCGGCTTGACCCTCGAATTGGGCTCGCCTATCTTGCCCTCGGGCTGGCCGGGTGCCGCGGCGCCCAGCCGGCGCTGCTGCCGGAGGGCCTGGAAACCAGGCCGCCCGAGGAGGTCCGCGCCTGGGTGGCCGCCACCCAGCCCGAGGGCAGCGCCCGGCACCGCTTCCGCTGGCTGTACCAGGACGAAGAGTCCAGCAAGGGCGGGCGTGGGAGCGCCCACCTCGCCGGACCCGACACCCTCCGGTTCGACTTCGCCGGGTCGCTCGGGCTGGGCAAGGGATCGGCGCTGATCGTGGGCGATTCCTCCCGCTGGGTGGTGCCGGAGCGCTCGGTGGAGGAACTGATCCCCAGCATCCCCCTCCTGTGGGCGATGTTCGGCATCGCGCGGGAGCCGGGGGAAGGCGCCCAGCTGGCCGGGCTGGTCCAGGACGGGCGCACCGCCTGGCGCTACTCGGCGGGCGCCGACACAGTCGAGTATCTTCGGGTGGTGGCGGGAACCGTCACCCTGCATGCCGAGATGCGGCGCGCCGGCAAGGTCATCGGGCGCAGTCGCATGACCCTGAGCGCCGAGGGCACCCCGGTGTCGGCCCGGCTGCTGGTGCCGTCGGTGCCGGCCAAACTGGAGATCACGTACTACGAAACCACGCGCCGCCCGTCCTTTCCGCCTGACACCTGGCGTCCTCCTGAGCCTTAGCGCGCTCGGCCTGTCCGGGTGCCTCTATGGGTTCGCGGGCGGCGGCCTGCCGCCCGAGATCAAGACCGTCGCGATCCTCCCGTTCGACAACCTCACCCCCGAGCCGATCCTGGCCCAGGAGGTCTCGGACTCGGTGCGGGCGGCAGTGCAGGGACGGCTGGGACTCAGGCAGGCGGGCGAGGCCACCGCCGACGCGGTGGTGCGCGGCTCGATCAGCCGCTACGAGCCCGACGTGGTCGTGGCCTTTGCCGGGGGCGGCAACAGCCAGGTCACCGTGGACAAGCGGCTGGTCCAGGTGACGGTGTCAGTGGAGATCGTGAGCAAGGACGGCCGCACCATCTGGCAGCGCAGCGGAATGCTGGTCGAGGGCGACTACGAGCCCGCCACCGAGACCGAGGCGCGGGGGCGGGGCCGGGCACTCAGCAAGCTGGTGACCAATATCGTGGATGGAGCGCAGTCACAATGGTGACGACTCGCCTGCGGTCCCGCCGGGGCACCAGCACCATGGGGTGCCTGGTCTCGCTCCTGCTGCTGGTGGCCGGCGTGTACTACGGCATCCACCTGGGAGAGCCGTGGGTGCGCTACTACCGCCTGCTGGATGAAATGCGCGGGTCGGCCCGGCTGGCGCCCACCCTCAGCGACGGCGTGATCCGCCGCCGGCTCGAGGCCAAGGTGGAGGAGCTGGGCCTGCCCAAGGAAGCGCTCAAGTTCCAGATCACCCGCTCGGGCAAGCCCCGGAAGATCGTCATCACCACGGAGTACAGTGAAACCGTGACGGTCCCGCTCATCACCCACACCTTCCACTACACTCCCCGGGCGGAAGAGCCGCTGTGATGGGCCGTCCACGCCGGGTGCCGCGGGCGCGGCACCTGCTGATCCTGATGCTGCTGTGCCCGCCCATGCTCTGGGCCGCGGGCGGCGACGGCGCCCTCCCCGACCTCCTGCTCATCGTGGCCGCGATGCTCACGGCCGGCAAGATCCTGGGCGAGGGCGCCGAGCGCATCGGCCTGCCCTCGGTCCTGGGCGAGCTGGTGGCCGGGCTGCTCATCGGGCCCAGCCTGCTCGGCATCGTCCCCGCCCCCGGCGCCGCCGGGGCCGAGACCATCCGGGTGCTGGCCGAACTGGGCGTGATCCTGCTGCTGTTCGAGGTCGGGCTGGAGACCGACCTCAAGGAACTTTTCAAGGTCGGGCCGGCCGCGATGGCGGTGGCCCTGGTGGGCCTGGGCCTGCCCTTCGCCCTGGGCTACACCTACTGGGCCCTGATCCCCCATCCCGTCATGGGCGACGGCGCCGACATCGCCACCGTGGCCATCTTCATCGGCGCCACCCTCACCGCCACCTCGGTGGGCATCACCGCCCGGGTGCTCGCCGACCTCAAGCAGATGGAGACCGCCGAGGCCCGCATCATCCTCGGCGCCGCGGTGATTGACGACGTCATCGGCCTGGTCATCCTGAGCGTGGTGTCCGGCATCGCCGCCGGCGGCACCGTCAGCGCCTTCGGGGTGGCCAACACCCTGGCGGTGGCGGTGGGCTTCCTGGTGGTGGCGGTGATGGTGGGCGGGCTGGTGGTGCCGCGGGTGGCCGACCGGGTCACCCGCATGCGGGTGCGGGGGATCGTGGTGGCGTTCTCCATCGCCTTCGCCCTCGGCCTCGCCGCCCTCGCCGCCAAGGTCGGCTCGGCCCTGATCATCGGCGCCTTCGCCGCCGGCCTGATCCTCCGGGCCACCCGGCACGGCCACACCGTCGAGGAGCAGGTCCGCCCGGTGGCGGCGGTGCTGGCGCCGATCTTCTTCGTGAGCGTGGGTGCCGCCGCCGATGTCCGGCTGCTCGACCCCCGCGTGCCCGGCGCCACCGACCTGCTGCTCATCGCCGGGGTGCTGACCGTGCTGGCGGTGGCCGGCAAGGTGGCGGCCGGCTGGGCGGCACCCTGGCTCAGCTTCAACCGCCTCCTGGTCGGCTCCGGCATGATCCCCCGGGGCGAAGTCGGCCTGATCTTCGCCGACGTCGGCCTCACCGCCGGGCTGCTCAGCGCCGCCAGCTTCAACGCCGTGCTCATCATGGTCATGGCCACCACCTTCCTGGGGCCGCTGGTGCTCAAGTTCGTGGTGGCCAGGCGGGAGCGGCCCGGGTGAGCGGCACCGCGGCGAAGATCCGCGACTACGAGGCCGCGGCGGCCTGGCGGGCGGCCCAGAGCGGCATCGTGGTCTTCACCAACGGCGTCTTCGACCTGGTGCACCCCGGACACATCGCCCTCCTCGAGGCCGCCCGCGCCGCCGGCGACGCCCTCGTGGTCGGGGTCAACACCGACGCCTCGGCCCGCCGCCTCGCCAAGGGCCCGGGCCGGCCGTTCATCCCCGAGCTGGCCCGGGCCCGGGTGATCGCCGCCTTCCAGGCGGTGGACTGCGTGATCCTGTTCGACGGCGACACCCCCATTGACCTCATCCGCCTGCTCGAGCCCGACGTCCTCGTCAAGGGCGGCGACTACACCCGCGCCACCACCATCGGCGCCGACTTCGTCGAGGCCCGCGGCGGCCGGGTCCAGCACGTCGAGCTCGAGCCCGGCTACAGCACCACCGCCATCGTGGAGCGCCTTCGTGCCCCGTCCTGACCAGCGCCAGAACAACCAGCTCCGCCCCCTCGTCCTCGAGCGCGGCATCAACCCCTACGCCGAGGGCTCCTGCCTGATCCGCATGGGGGGCACCCTGGTGCACTGCGCCGCCTCGGTGGAGAAGGGCGCGCCGCCCTGGAAGAAGGGATCCGGCGAGGGGTGGGTCACGGCCGAGTACGCCATGCTGCCCAGGGCCACCGCCGAGCGCACCGACCGCGAGCGCCGCGGGCCGGGCGGCCGGACCCAGGAGATCCAGCGGCTGATCGGCCGCTCGCTCCGGGCGGCCATGGCCACGATGGCCTTCGGCGAGTGGACCATCAAGGTGGACTGCGACGTGCTCCAGGCCGACGGCGGTACCCGCACCGCCAGCATTACCGGCGGCTGCGTGGCCCTGGCCGACGCGTGCGCCTGGCTGGCCCAGAACGCCGGCGTGCCCAACCCCTTCGGCCGGCTGGTCGCCGCCATCTCGGTGGGGATCGTGGACGGCGAGCCCCGGCTCGACCTCGCCTACCTGGAGGACCGCGACGCCGGAGTGGACGCCAACATCGTCATGGTGCACCCCGACCAGTTCGTAGAGGTGCAGGGCACCGGTGAGCACGGCACCTTCGCCCGGGCGGAGCTGGACCGGCTCATCGCCCTGGCCGAGGGCGGCATCGCCGAGCTGTTCCGGGCCCAGCAGGCCGCCCTGGCGGGATGAAGCTCCTCTTCGCCACCCGGAGCGCCGGCAAGCAGCGCGAGGTCCGGCGCCTCCTCGAGGCGGCCGGCCACGAGGTGGTCTTCCCCGACGACGCCGGAGTGCCCGAGTCCAGCGCCGAGGAGAGCCTGGAGACCTCCGACAGCTTCGAGACCAACGCCCGGCTGAAGGCCGAGTACTTCATCCGGAAGACCGGCCTCCCCACCGTGGCCGACGACTCGGGGCTCGAGGTCTTCTCCCTCGGCGGCGCCCCCGGGGTGCGCTCCAAGCGCTGGGCCGGCGTCACCGGCGACGCCCGCACCGTGGACGCCGCCAACAACGCCGAGCTGCTCCGCCGGCTGCGGGGCGCGCCGGAGACCCGGCGCCGGGCCCGCTACCGCTGCGTGCTGGTCTACCTCAGGAGCGCCGGCGCCGTGCCGGCGGTCTTCGACGGTACCACCGGGGGCCTCATCATCGAGACCCCCCGCGGCGAGGGCGGCTTCGGCTACGACCCCTATTTCCTGAGCGACGAGCTGGGCCGCACCTTCGGCGAGGTCTCCGGGGCGGAGAAGGACGCCATCAGCCACCGGGGCCGGGCGCTGGAGAAGCTCATCGCCGCCCTGGCCGCCGGCTGATGCCGCTTTCCCGGAGGCGCGGCGCCGCGATGCTGCTCGTGGCCGCCAGCCTCCACCTGGCCGCCGGCTGCGGCGGAGGGCAGGGCGGCTCGGGCGCGCTGGCGGGGTTCAGCCCCGGCGCCACCCCGCCCGAACTCAGCCGGGGCGCCGCGTTGTTCGGGAGCTACTGCTCCTCCTGCCATGGCGCCTTCGGCACCGGGCAGGGACTGGGGCCGCCGCTGCTCGACTCGCTCTACCTGGCCCCCGGCTTCGGCGACGACGCCCTGGCCCGGGCGGTAACCACCGGCGCCCGGCAGCAGCACTGGAACTACGGCGCCATGCCCGCGGTGGAACGGGTGGCCCCGGCCGAGCTGCCGGCCCTCACCGGCTACATTCGGTGGGTGCAGCGCCGCTGGCTGGAAACCTCGGGAAGACTGCCCGGAGCCTCATGACCCATACCGAACGCATCCTCCGCGCCCGCATGGCCATCGCCATGCTGAGCCTCATCGCCGGGACCTCCGCGGTCTACCTGCATCTCTACAAGATCGGGCTGGCCGGGACGCTCACCTGCAGCACCGGCGGCTGCGACAAGGCCATGTTCAGCCAATGGGGCTGGTTCCTCGGCGTGGACGTGGCCATGGTGGGGATCATCGGCTACAGCCTGCTGCTGGGCGCCTCCCTCTGGGGCCTGCAGGCCGCCTGGCAGCGCCACCGCGGCCCGGCCCTGCTGCTCCTCTTCCTCGCCTCGCTCGGCTTCACCTTCACCCTCCGGCTCAAGTACGGCGAGTTCGTGGTGCTCGGCACCTTCTGTCCCTGGTGCGCCATCTCGGCGGTGTCCATCACCGCCATCCTGGTGCTGGCGGTGCTGCAGTGGCGCTGGCTCGACGCCCAGCCGGCCCGCCACCTCACCGACACCGCCGCCGCGAGCTACCGCTTCCTCCACCCCGAGAGCGGCGGGCCGGGGGAGCCGGGCCAGCCGGGGCGCTGAGCCGAACCAGCCGAGCAAGCGGCCAGTTGGCGGGGCCTGTGGCGCCCGCTAACTTCCCGTCCCCACGGGGTGTGGCGCAGTCCGGTAGCGCGCCTGCTTTGGGAGCAG
>CAZCVG010000057.1:0-15626 GCA_964501735.1 uncultured Gemmatimonadaceae bacterium
GGGCGGTTGGGCGGTTGGGCGGTTGGGCGGTTGGGCGGTTGGGCGGTTGGGCGGTTGGGCGGTACCGAGGGTAACCTCGGCTCCGCCTTGTTGCTACCCGCCCAGCGCCTTCAGCGCATCCTGGCCGTAGAACAGCTTGATGTACTTGGACTGGATGGCCGTGAGGCGGCGCACCGCCCAGGCCAGGTGCACGAAGTGCGGCTCGTGCGGGTGGGTGAGCGGATGCATGCCGCATTCCTCGGGCAGCCGGTTGCCCTTGCGGGTGTTGCAGGTGCTGCAGGCGGTGACCACGTTGGTCCAGTCGTTGGACCCCCCGCGCGAGAGCGGCAGCAGGTGGTCACGTGTCAGGCACTCCCGCGACCGGAGATCCAGCGGGCTGCGGTGGCAGTACTGGCAGCGGTAGCCATCGCGGGCGAACAGGAACGTGTTGGTGACCTGGCGGCGGAACCGGCGCGGGACGTGCACGAACTTGACCAGGCGGATGATCGCCGGCCGGGGAAGGACGAGGCGCTCGCTCCGCACCACGTCCCGGCCCTCGGCCTCGACGATCTCCGCCTTGCCCTCGATGACCAGCCGGAGGGCACGCCGCACCGGCACCATGGTGAGGGGCTCGAACGACGCGTTCAACGCCAGACAGCGCACGTGATCTCTCCTCGGTTCCCGAAACCGTTGAATCGTAACGGCTTTCGTGGAGCCCGCGCAAGCAACCGCCGGGCCATTACCGGGCATAGCCCGCCAGCCGCACCTCCACCAGCTGCCGCAACCGCGGATTGCGGGCAATGATCAACAGGGTGTCATCCCCCGCCAGCGTCCCGATGATCTCCTTCCAGCCCGCCTGGTCCAGCGCCGCGGCCACCGCCGGCGCCCCGCCCGTCGCCGTCTTGATGACGATCAGCGGGCCCGTTCCCTCCACGCTCACCAGGAGGGTGGGGAGGATATGGGCGAGGTCGGGGCGAATCGAGCCCTCGTGGGGATTGGCGTAGTACGAGCCCCCCTCCGGATCCACCAGCTTGGCCAGGCCCAGTTCCCGGATATCGCGCGACAGCGTGGCCTGCGTGACCGAGATGCCCTCGGCGGACAGCGCCGCCCGGAGCCCGTCCTGGCTCTCGATGCGCTTCTCGCGGACGATGCGGACGATGGCCGCGTGACGCTTGAGTTTCATGGCCTGGACTGGTCCGAGGTATGAGACAACATGAACTCCGCCGCCGGCTACTGGCGAGCCGGTTGCTGGAAGTCCCGCCGCCAGACGTCGCGGCCGGCCACGAAAGTGGCCCGGATGTCGGTGGAACGGCGCGACAAAAGGGTATCCGCCAGCCGCCCGGCGTCAACCGGTGCGGGCAGGTCCACCACCGCAACGTCCCCCCACTTGCCCGGCGTCAGGCTGCCGACCTCCGCCTCCAGACCGAGCGCCCGGGCCGCCCCCACGGTGGCCAGCTCCAGGGTGGCCGCGGCAGTCAAGCCGGCCAGGGTGCGCGCGGCGGCGAGTTCGGCGAGCAGGTCAATGGGGGCCACACTGGCCACGGAATCGGTGCCCGCCCCCACCGGGATTGCCCTTTGCAACATGGCCCCGAGCGGCGCGTCCCCATGCCCGTGCCGCCGGTTGGACCGGGGGCAGTGGGCGACCGACGACCGGCGGCGGACCAGCAGGTCCAGGTCCGCCGGGCCAGCCGTGACCGCATGGATGCACAGGGTGGACGGCCCCAGCACCCCGTGACGATCCAGCCACTCAACCGGGGTTGATCCGGGAGGCACCGGCACCGGGATGCCTCGGGCCCGCCACTGGTCCCCGAACCCACCGGACCCGTCCTGCAGGAGGAGGGACTCGTCCCGCGACTCGGCGACATGCACGGCCATGGGCAGCTCGAGCGCCCGGGCCAGGGACGCCACCCCGGCATACAGCGCGCCCGACACCGAGTACGGTGCATGGGGGGAAAGGCCGAGCCGGACCCGGGGACCGCTGAACTCGCGCAGCTGATCCAGCCGGCGCACTGCCGCGGCCAGGGCGCCCTCGGCCTGATCGGGGGCGGGGCCGAAGACCTCGTGATAGGCGATCCCGCTTCCGTCCGCCTCGGCCAGCGCCTGGATCACGGCGCCCGAGTCCCCGGTGTCGGCCACCGTGGTGACGCCGCCGGCCCAGCAGTCCCGCAGGCCCTGCCTCGCTGCGGCCAGGAAATCGGCCGGGGTGCGCGCCGCCTTGAGGGCGATGACCTCGCGGATCCACGCCGGGAATTCCGCCGCCTGAGCCTGTCCGTCCAGCCCCGTGAGCTCGAGGTGGGTGTGGGCATTGACCAGGCCGGGCAGCAGGGCGCCGGGAAACCGCTCGGTCGCCACCCCGGGCGGGGCCGGCACGTCCCGCTCCGCGCCCGCGGCCGAGATGCGGCCGTCGGCCGCAATCAGCACGGCGCCATCCCGGAGCGGAGGACGGTCGGCGGGGACCAGCCAGGGCGCCGCCAGGCGGCGAGCCCGCGCGGTCACCGTCGCGGGCGGGGATTGGTGAGCGGGTTGCCGGGAGGCTCGCGGGGCTGCGGCTGCAGCGGGCTGGCCTGCACGCCGCCGCCCCAGGGGTCGTGGATCCGGCAGTACTCGCGCGGCTCCGTCCCGGGGAGGAACGACTCGACCGAGATCGAATCCCGGGGACAGAAGGGGCTGAACCGCTCGCCGCTCTGGCGGTCCACCTCGACGAACGTGAGCCCGTCGGGCCGGACCCAGGGAGTGGGCGCCGGGCGGCGTTCGTAGATGTCCTTCATCATGGCGGTCCAGGCCGGCGCCGCCAGCCGGCCACCCTGGGCGTTGTCCATGATGCGCTCGGGCTTGTCCATCCCGATCCACAGCCCGGCCACCAGGTCGGGGGTGAAGCCCACGAACCAGACGTCGGTGTAATCGTTGGTGGTGCCGGTCTTGCCGCCGGCGGGGATGGTGAACTGAGAGCCGACTGCGGCGTGGGCGGTGCCCCGGCGGACCACGTCCCGCAGGCCGTCCAGCATCAGCCAGGCCAGGGTCGAGTCCATGATGGTCTCGGAGCGCGGCCTCGGGGCCCAGAGGGTATTGCCGTTGCGGTCCTCCACGCGCTCGATGGCAAAGGGCGCGGTACGGGTCCCCATGGTGGCAAAGGCGCTGTAGGCCGCGATCAGCTCGATCGGGTAGACGTCCGCCGACCCGATGTGGATCGAGGGATAGGGCGGGATCGGGGTGGAAATGCCGAAGCGGGCGGCCTCGCCGATGACCGCCTGGGCGCCGATCTCCATGCCGAGGTTGATCGCCGGGATGTTGCGGCTCTGGTAGAACGCCTCCTTCAGCGACATTGGCCCGGAGAACCGGCTGTCGTAGTTCTGCGGCTCCCAGGGCGGCTCACCCGGCAGCATCTCGACGCTGATCGGGTTGTCCAGCACGATCTCCGACCAGGGGTGCCCGGCCCGGAGGGCGGCGGTGTAGACCAGGGGCTTGAAGGTGGAGCCCGGCTGGCGCCGGGCCTGCACGGCGCGATTGTACTTGCTGTCGTTGAAGTCCCGGCCCCCCACCATCGCGAGGATCTTGCCGGTGCGAGCCTCGAGCACCACGGCCAGGCCCTGGAGGTAGGGGGACTGCGCCGGCAGGGTCGCGTCGTCGTCCCGCTTCTCGATGTAATCGGCGTAGGTGGCCCGGGGGTAGGTGCCGTAGCGGGCCTTGTTGCGCTCGATATCGTCCAGCTGGCGGGAGAGCGCGCGCTCCGCAGCCTGCTGGACATCGAGGTCCACCGTGGTGTAGATGCGGAGCCCCGCCCGGTACAGCTCCGAGCCGAAGCGGGTGCGCAGCTGCTGGCGTACGAACTCCACGAAGTAGGGCGCCACCTCACTGAAGTCGGAGCGGGCCGACAGGGCCAGGGGATAGGCCTTCCAGCGCTCCGCCTCCACCCGGGTGAGCACCCCCTCGTTGGCCATGAGGTCGAGGATCAGGTTGCGCCGCTCCACCGACAGGTCGGGGTTGCGCCGGGGGTTGTAGCGGGTGGGGGAGCGGGGAATGCCCGCGAGGGTGGCCGCCTCCGCCACGTTGAGGTCGCGGGCGGGCTTGCCGAAGTAGCGCTGGGCCGCGGCCTCCACCCCGAAGGCGCCGTTGCCGAGGTTGATCTGGTTCAGGTACAGTTCGAGGATGCGGTCCTTGGGGAAGTTGCGCTCGATCTCGAACGCCACCTGCATCTCCCGCAGCTTCCGCTTGATGGACCGGTCGTTGCGGTCAATCTCGGGGAAGATGTTTCCCGCCAGCTGCATGGTGATCGTGGAGAAGCCGTGCACCCGGCCCCGGCCGAACAACACGTAGACCGCGGTGCGGCGGAGGGCCCCCACGAAGCGCACCCAGTCCACCCCGGCGTGGCGGTAGAAGCGCTTGTCCTCGACGGTGACGAAGGCCGAGATGGCGGCGGGGGAGATCTGCTCGGTGGAGAGCACCGTCCGCCGCTCCTCGCCGAGATCGGTGATGAGCCGGCCGTCGGCGGCGTAGACCTTGGCGGCCTGGGCCGGGTCCAGGTCGCCGTGCACCAGCCGGGCGATGGACGGGCAGGCGTTGTTGGCACAGGCCCGGTGCCAGGCGCCCAGGCCCAGGCCGAAGCCGAGCGCCAGGCCGGCGCCCACCACGGTCAGAAGATTGCTCCGGATGCGGGGGGTGAACCACCACCGGGAGAGCGTGTTTCGAAGGCCGGACGCCATGCCCACAATCTAACCGGCCCGGTGGCCACCAGCGGGGCCTGAGGCCCCGGCGGCGCTTGCCGGGTCCGCCGCCTCCCCGTAGCATTCGCCCACCCATGCCCACCCTGCTCGACGCACTCCAGCCTCGCGGCTTCATCCACGACGTCACCCCCGGCCTGTCGGATCGCCTGGCCCGGGGCCCGATCACCGGGTACGTCGGCTTCGACCCCACCGCCGACTCGCTCCACGTCGGCAACCTGGTGCCGGTCATGGGGCTGGCCTGGCTGCAGCGCACCGGGGGCAGGCCGGTCATCGTGGTGGGCGGCGGGACCGGCATGGTGGGCGACCCGAGCGGCAAGCGGGCGGAGCGGCCCATGCTCAGCGTCGAGGAGATTGACCACAATGTGGCCAGGATCCGGCGGCAGCTGGAGTCGTTCGTGAGCTTCGAGGGCGGCAACGCCGCCCTGATCCGCAACAACGCCGACTGGCTCCGGGGCCTCGGCCTCATGGAGTTCCTGCGCGACACCGGCAAGCACTTCACCGTCAACTACATGCTGCAGAAGGACTCGGTGAAGAGCCGCATGGAGAGCGGGATCTCCTACACCGAGTTCAGCTACATGCTGGTGCAGGCCTACGACTTCTGGCACCTGTGGCGGGCGGACGGTTGCGAACTCCAGATGGGCGGCAGCGACCAGTGGGGCAACATCACCGCCGGCGCCGAGCTCATCGCCCGCCGGGAGGGAGCCCAGGCGCACGGGCTGACCTTTCCCCTGCTCACCACCTCCTCCGGCGGCAAGTTCGGCAAGAGCGAGGCAGGCAACGTCTGGCTCGACCCGGCCAGGACCTCGCCCTACCGGTTCTACCAGTTCTGGCTCAATACCGAGGACGCCGACGCCGAGCGGCTGCTCAAGTTCTTCACCTTCCTGCCGCTCGAGGAGATCGCCGCTGTGATGGCCGAACTCCGCGCCGATCCCGGGCGGCGGGCCGCCCAGCGCAGGCTGGCGGAGGAGGTGACCACCCGGGTGCACGGCGCCCAGACCACGCGGAGCGTGATCGAAGCCAGCCGGCTCCTGTTCGGAGCCCTCGACCTCTCCGGCCTGGACGCCGCGACCTTCACCGTGCTGGCCGGCGAGATCCCCACCACCGCGCTGCCACCGGCTGAGCTCGGCAGCCTGGGCGTCGTCGATGCCCTGGTGGCGGCCGGCCTGGCCACGTCCAAGGCCGAGGCGCGGCGGGGCATCCAGCAGGGAGGGTACTCCCTCAACGGGGCCGTCGTGGCCAGTGCAGACCGCGTCATCGGGCCGGCGGACCGGGTGGGCGGCGGGTTTGTGCTCCTCCAGAAGGGGAAGCGCAACTATGCGCTGCTCGACTGCCGGGGGTAGGGGAGGACGGTCGGACGGTCGGACGGTCGGAAGATAGGACGGTAGGACGGTAGGCACTGCTGGACGTCACGAATGTACCGCAGGTCAATCCCCCTCACAGGAGGAGTGCACCATGAAGGGCGAGTTCATGAAGTTCCTCAAGGAGTACGGGGTCATCGGGTTGGCCATCGCGGTGATCATCGGCGGCAAGGCCGGCGAACTGGTCAAGGCGATTGTGGACGGGCTGCTCATGCCGCTGGTGGGCATGGTGCTGCCGAGCGGCGACTGGCAGTCGCTGATGGTGGGCCCGTTCGCGGTGGGCATTGTGCTGGCCGCGCTGGTCAACTTCCTGATCGTGGCCTGGCTGGTCTTCTGGTTCTCGAAGAAAGTGCTGAAGGAGGAAACGGTCAGCAAGAAGTAACCGGCAAGGGTGCAGCGGGCCCTCGAGGCCCGCTCCTCCCGCCCGGCCTACCACCGGGTGCGGCGGGTGCTCCGCCTGGGCTTGGCGCCCAGCATCCCCATGAGCCCGCGCACCAGTTCCCTGCCCACTGTCCGCGCCATGGTCGTCCCCAGCGCGCCCAGCATGGCCGTACCGAGTTTGGCCTTGGTCGAGGACACCCCTCCGCCGCCGCGCGGCGCGGGCGGGGCGGGCGTGGCCGGGTCCTGGGCGGGCGCGCTCCGCTCCAGCCGGCGGGCCAGCAGCTCCCGGGCGCTCTCCCGGTCCACCGGCGTGCCGTACTCGGCCAGCAGGTCCGACTGGCGGATGTCGGCCTGCAGCTCCTCCGGCGTGAGCGGCGCCATGCGGGAGGCCGGCGGAATCAGCCGCACCGCCAGCACCGGTGTCGGCACGCCGCGCGGATTGAGTCCCGTCACGATCGCCTCCCCGATACCGAGGGAGGTCAGGGTCTCGGCCAGGTCGTAGTGGGAGGTCTTGGGGAAGGTGCGCACTGCCGCGTTGAGGGCCTTCTCGTCGTCGGGGGTATGGGCCCGCAGGGCGTGCTGCACCCGGTTCCCCAGCTGGGCCAGGATGTCGGCCGGCACATCCTTGGGGCTCTGGGTGACGAAGTACACACCCACCCCCTTGGACCGGACCAGCCGCACCACCTGCTCCACCTGTTCGAGGAACGCCTTGGAGGCATCGCTGAAGAGCAGGTGGGCTTCGTCGAAGAAGTAGACCAGCTTGGGCTTCTCGAGGTCGCCGGCCTCGGGCAGGTTCTGGAACAGCTCGGCCAGCATCCACATCATGAAGGTGGAGAACAGGCGCGGGGTCTGCTGCACGTCGGCCAGCTCGAGGCAGGTGATGACGCCCCGGCCGTCCCGGGTGGTGGCCAGGAGGTCCCGCACATCGAACTCGGGCTCCCCGAAGAACCGCTCCGCCCCCTGGGCCTCCAGCTCCACCATCTTCCGGAGCAGCACCCCCACGGTGGCCCCGCTCATCCCGCCATACTGGGCCAGCGCTTCCTTGCCCGCGTCGCCGGAGAGGTACTGCAGCACCGCCCGGAGGTCGCTCAGGTCCAGGAGCGGGAGCTGGCTGTCGTCGCAGTACTTGAACACCAGGGTGAGGACGCTGGTCTGGGTCTCGTTGAGCCCCAGGACCTTGGCCAGGAGCAGCGGCCCGAAGCTGGCCACCGTGGCGCGGAGCTGCACGCCGAGCTTGCCCGTCAGGCTCACGAACTCGACCGGGCTGGCCTGGGGGCTCCAGGACCAGCCGGTCGCCTCGGCCCGCTGGGTGATGCGGTCCCCCGGGACGCCGGGCATGGCCAGCCCCGACAGGTCCCCCTTGATGTCGGCGACGAACACCGGCACGCCCGCGGCCGAGAGCTGCTCGGCGAGGAGCTGGAGCGTCTTGGTCTTGCCGGTGCCGGTGGCCCCGGCGATCAGCCCGTGCCGGTTCACCATGGCCAGCGGCAGGCGGACCTTGGGCTCCGGGTGCAGGGTGGCGCCCTCCAGGGCCGCCCCCAGCACCACCGAGGGATTGGGGAACCCGTAGCCGGATTCCAGGGTGTCCTTCAGCGACTCGGTCATGCCCACCTCGGAATGTCGTGATCATGGGCGCGGGCCCCGCGGGCGCCCGCCGCCGTCGGGGCTATCGCACGCGGTCGAGGATGTCGGTGACCCGGGCGAGGTCGTCGGGCGTATTGTAGCAGTGCGGGCTGATGCGGAGCGATCCCTCCCGCAGGCTCAGCGAGACCCGGGCCTCGCGCAGCGCCCGGTAGCACTCCTCCACCCTGGGCGGCGCCACGCAGATGATGCCGGAGCCGTGCGCCCCCTCGGGCGAGGTGATCCGGACGCCCCGCCGCCGGGCCCACTCCTCCACCGGCGCGTGCAGCGACCGGAGGTGACGCTGGATGGCTGGCACGCCCAGCTCGAGCAGCAGCCCCACCGACTGCACCATGCCCACGAAATCCTGGAACGGCAGCGTGACCAGCTCGAACCGGCGGGCATCGGGGCGGAAGGCGTCCCGGTACTCAGTGAGCCGGGTGAAGTCGTCGGTGCCCTCGAACGACATCCAGCTGGCGATGGCCGGCTCCAGCCCGGCGATCAGCTCGCGCCGCACATACATGAACCCGCTGCCCCACGGGCCGAGCAGCCACTTCTGGGCGCCGGCCGAGAGAATGTCCACCGGCGTCTCGCGGAGGTCCACCGGCAGCTGGCCCAGGGCCTGGATGGCGTCCACCACCAGGAACTGGCCCCGGGCGCGGGTTTCCCGGGAGAACCGGGCCAGGTCCACCGTGTAGCCGTTGGCGAACTGGGTGAGGGACACCGCCATGCAGCGGACCCGGGGATCGGCCAGGCGCTCCAGCATGCGGGCCTCGTCGGGCCAGCCCTCGGCGGTGCATGGCACCATCTCCAGCTGCACGCCCCGGTCGGCCAGCCGCTTCCATGGGTACACGTTGGCGGGGAACTCGCGGTCGGAGATCACCACGATGTCCCCCCGCCCCAGCGGCAGCGCCCGCGCCGCGATGGCGAGCCCGAAGCTGGTGTTGGTGGCCAGCGCGATCTCGCCGGGCTCGGCATTGACCAGCCGGGCGAGGGTGGCGCGGGCCTGGGCGAACCCGCCGAAGAGGTCGTCGTGGGTCAGCTCGAAGGGCCGGCTGCGGCGGCGGTTCATCGCCTCGGTGGCCAGGCGCGTTCGCTCGGGGATCGGGCCGATCGAGGCGTGATCCAGGTAGGTGGCGGTGTCGCTCCACGGGAATTCCCGCCGGCGCAGCCCGGCGAGATCGTAGCCCGGGCCGGAGGACACGGCCGGCGAGGGCGGCATTGATTCCGTCTGGTTCCCCACCCCGTCACCCCCCGGCTGGCTGTCCCGCCCGTTCCCGAACTTCCGATGGCGACGTACGTTACTGGCACCACGATCCCCCAAGCAAGGCAATGGCTTTTCAAGGACCCTTCACACTCGTCCTCAGCGGCGGAGGCCTGAAGGGCCTGGCGCACATCGGCGTGCTCCGGGCCCTCGAGGAGCGCGGCCTGACGCCGGACCTGGTGGTGGGCAGCAGCATGGGGTCGCTCATCGCGGCCGCCTGGGCCGCGGGCATGCCGGTGCGGGAGATGACCGAGCGCGGCCTGGCGGTCCGCCGCCGGGACATCTTCCAGGTGGCCCACGTGGACATGGCCCTCAAGCGCATGCGTTCACCCGCGGTCTACCGCCGGGAGCCGCTGGATGAGCTGATTCACTCCCTGGTCGGGGATCGCGCCTTTCGGGACCTGCATCACCCCCTGGTCATCAACACGGTGGAGATCAACAGCGGGATGCAGGTGCTGTGGGGCCTGCCCGGGCTTCGCCACGTGCGGGTGGCCGACGCCGTCTTCGCGTCCTGCGCCCTGCCCGGCATCTTCCCGCCGCGGGAGATTGACGGCCGGTTCTTCGTGGACGGCGCGGTGGTGGAGAACATGCCGGTCCAGGTGGCCGCCTCACACGGGCACGGGCCGGTCCTGGCGGTGGACGTGGGCGCCACCTCGGCGCTCCGGAGCGATATCCAGGAGGAGGGGTTCGCGGCGACCTACATCCGCGGCCTGGAGATCGTGATGCAGACGATGATGGAGAGCCGGCTGCGCCGCTGGGCCACCCCGCCGCTGGTGCTGCTCCACCCCCGGGTGGAGCATGTGCCGCTGTTCGGCTTCGGGCACAACCGGGAGCTGATCGAGGAGGGCTACCGCTCCACCCTGGACCTGCTGGACACCCTGGGCCAGGACTTCGATCCCGCCGCGCCCGGCGTCTATCCCCAGCGGCAGGTGGAAATCCGGGTGGACCGGGAGCGCTGCATCGGTTGCGGGGTCTGCGACATGCTGGCTCCGGCCGTGTTCCGCATGGACGAGGACGGCCGCGCCGTGGTGCTGGAGCCGAGGCAGAGCTGGTCACCGCTCGACGGCGTCTACGTCCGCAATTGCCCCACCTACGCCATCAGCGCCCGGCTGGCGCCGCCGCGCCACTGAAGTCCGCCGCGGCCCGCTCGAGGTCCGCCACCACCCGGTCCCAGCCGAACTCCCGCTCCATGCGCGCCCGCCCCGCCGCGCCCAGCGTCCGGGCGCGGGTCGGGTCGCGGAGCAGCCCGGCCACTGCCTGGGCGGCGGCGGCCCGTTCCGGCGGCACCAGGATACCGGTCTCCCCGTGGGCCACGGCGTCGCTCGTGCCGCCGCCCGACCCGGCCACGACCGGAAGCCCCGAGGCCTGCGCCTCCAGCAGCGACAGCCCGAAGCCCTCGACCTCGGGCCCCGACTGCCGCGACAGGCCCAGGTAGACGTCGGCGGTGGCGTAGAGCGCGGCCAGGTCCCGTTCATCCACGTGACCGCACCAGCGCACCGCATCGGCCACCCCCAGCGCCTGCGCCTGACGTTCGAGCGCCGGGCGGGCCGGTCCCTCCCCCGCCACCACGTAACCCACATCGAGGCCGGCGGCGCGGAGGTCGGCCAGCACCTCGAGCCCGAGGTCAACACCCTTGTGCGGCACCAGCCGGGCCACCGTGAGGAGCCAGGCGCCCTGGCCCAGCGCCAGGCGCTCGCGCCACCCCGCATCCGGCCCACCGGGCCGGAAACGGCCGGTGTCCACCCCGGGGTGCACCACCCGAATCCGGGCGGCGGCCCCAGGCAAGCCGAGCGACTGTGCCAGCTCCGCGAAGCGTTCGGCGGTCCACCGGCTGATGGCCACGGTCCCCGCGGCGCTGGCCACGATGCCGCGCGCCGCCCTTCGCTTGAGTCCCGATGTGGCGGCCTGCTCCTGCAGCAGGGCCACGTCCAGCCCGTACACGATCAGCCCGTACGGAATCCCGTGGCGGAACCGGAGCCACCGCGCCACGTGGCCGGCGGGCTTGAGGTTCCCGGCCCAGGTGAATCCGGGCCGGTGCCGCCTGACCAGGCCGTCCGCCCGGGCGGCCCAGCGCACCAGGCCGGGGATGGTGCGCAAGCGCGGGCTCGGCACCGCCACCCGGTCCACCCAGCCGCCGGCGGCCGGGTCCACCGCCCCGGCCCCGGGCATGGTGCCGGTGGAGACCAGCAGCTGTCCCGCCGGCGCGTACCGGGCGATCTCCCCCAGCGCCCGCGCGATGCCGCCGGGCAGCGGCGGGAAGTCGTAGGCCAGGAGCAGCGAAGGCATGGAGGGAAGGGTAACCGGCCCGGCGGAGCTACCGGTGGACCAGGGCGCGATACACCTCGATGGTCTGCTCCACCGTGCGCGAGAACGGAAAGTCCTCCCGCGCCCGGCGGCGGCCGGCCTCGCCAAGCCGGCGGGCCAGACCGCTGTCGGTGAGCAGCCGGTCGAGGGCGCTGGCCCAGGCCCGGGGCGCCCGCGGCTCGACCAGCAGGCCATCCACCGCCTCGCGAATGATCACCGCGTTGCCTGACGCCCGTGAGGCGATGACCGGCTTGCCCAGGGCCAGCGCTTCCAGCACCGCCTGCGGGAAGGCGTCGTAGCGGGAGGGATGGAGCGCCACCTCGAGGAGTTCGTACAGCGGCCGGATCTCGGGATCGAACGGCAACCGGACCACCGCATGGCGCTCGGGGACCGGGGGCAGCGGCCCGGTGAGCGCCTCGCCGTCGAGGCCGGCGAGCACCAGCCGGACCGGCGTGACGAGGTCGCCCAGCGCCTCGAGCAGCACCGCCTGATCCTTGGGCCGGGCCACCACGCCCACGGTGCGCCGCGAGGGTTCCCACCCGATGCGGGCCCGCCACCGCTCCACCGCCTCGGCGGTGACCGGCTGGTCCACCCGGTCGGCCAGCAGGCCGTTGGGGATGACGGTGATCCGGCCGGCCGGCGTGCCCTGGCGCACGAGCACCTCGGCCACCGGCTGGCTCAGGGCGATGACTTTGTCGGCGGCCCGCCCGGCGAACCAGGTCTCCAGGCGGGTGCTCCTCGGGTAGGACCGGCGGGTCAGCACCAGAGGAACGTGGAGCTGGCGGAAGGTCCGGAGCAGGGTGAATGCCTCGCGGTCCCGGGAACCCTGGGAGTTGACCAGGTCCACCGGGTGCCGGGCCAGCAGGGCCGAGAGCTGCCGCGCATTGGTGAGGCGCGACTGCCGGGCCAGCGGCAGGGGATGGACCTCGAGCCCGCCGGCGCGGGCCGCCCGCTCCACCGGCGAGTCAGGCGGGCAGACCAGGCGCACCTGGAGCCCGGCCTCCCGGAGCCCAAGGCCCAGCCGGAGCACCGAGTTCACCGAGCCGGCCCCGCCCCCCTGGTGCAGGGCCAGCATGACCCGGAGCGGTGACCCGGTATCTTCCCGCCTATTCATGCGGATCCTCATCCTTGGCCGGGCCGGTCCCGGCCGCACCGAGCGCTCCCTGGCCCGCGCGGCCCGGAGCCTGGGCCACGCGGCGATGGTGCTGGACGCGCCGGCCTGGCGGCGGCTCGGGCCCTGGGGCCCGCGCCTGCTCCGCTGGCAGGCGGACCGGTTCGCGCCGGACCTGGTGCTCTGCACCCGCCACGCGGCGGCGCTGGAGCCGGCGGCCCTCGACCGGCTCCTGGGCCAGTCCCAGTCCGCCTTCTGGTATTTCGATGCCGGCGCCCCCCTGCCCACCGCCGTGGCGGCGCTGGGCCGCCGGGTGCAGACCGTCTTCGCCACCTACGGCTACCAGTGTGCGGCATTCCGGGCCGCCGGCGTGGCGCGCGCCCTGTTCCTCCCCCAGGGCGCCGACCCCGAGCTCGATGCCCCGGTGGCGCGCGCCCCGCGCCGGTATCACTGCGACCTCTCGTTCGTGGGGTCGGGCCAGTACACCCGGCGCCACCCGCTCCTCGCCGCCGTCGCGCGGCACTGCCGCCTGCAGGTGCGCGGGCCCGGCTGGGAAGGGGCGCCTGACAGCGTCCCGGTGGCCGGCGGCCGGGTCCGTGGCGCGGCCTTCGCCAGGGTGGTCCGGGGCGCCACGGTCTGCCTCGGCATGGACGCCCTCGAGGACCAGCGCCGGGAGACCATGGGCGGCACCTCCAACCGGCTCTGGCGGGTGCTGGCGGCGGGGGGCGTGTACCTGGGCGAGCGGGTGACCGGCGTCGAGGCCTTCGCCCGTGACGGCGTGCACGCCCGGTGGTACGCCTCGACGGAGGAGGCCATCGCGATCCTCCGAAGCCTGCTGGACGATTCCGCCAGCCGTGAGCGCCTCGCCCGCGCCGGCCGGGCCCATGTCCTGGCGGAGCATACCTACGCGCACCGTCTGGCCCTCCTGCTGGCCGGCCAGGGTTACACCTCGACGTAGTTGCGGTATTCGAACGGCCGCCAGCCGGTGAGCCGCTCCACCCCCAGCGAGGCGAGCAGCGCCAGCCGCCGGCCGTCCCAGCGGCGCGGGGCGAACTGGTCGGTCATCCGATCCCGGCGGGCCGCGATCCACTGCTCCATCACCGCCGGGTGCCGGCCGGCGAACCGCGAGAGCCCCACATCCCACGGGAGCTGGGCCATTGGCGCCCGCCGCGGCGCGCCGCCGTAGTAGAGCGCGTTGTCGGCCTCCCCCTTGGCCGCCAGCGCCGCGGCGGGCCGGGCCCAGCCATAGTGAAAGTATGCCGCCCCGCTCCGCCGGGCGCTGACCCGGCGGGCCGACGGGCCGGCCCGGAACCCCTGCGCGGCCTCGAAGCTCCGGATGCCGATCCCGGGCCGCACCACCCGCACCTCCCGGCGATACCAGGCCCGCCCCCGGCCCAGCCAGTCGGTGCTGCCGTAGAAGTGCCGGAAGTCCACCAGCAGTCCCTCCACCCGTGGATCGGGCAGCGTCACGGCCATCGCGGCGCGGAGCGGGGCGAGGCCGTCCTCGTGGAGCACTTCGTCGGCCTGGATGTAGATTGCCCAGTCGCCCCGGACCTGGTCCAGCGCGCGCTGGGTCTCCCGGGCCAGGACCGCCCCGCCGGTGCCGCCGTCCCAGTCCCCCCGGATGACGCGAATGCGCGGCTCCGCCATGGCCGCGATCAGGTCGAGGGTGCCGTCCTCGGGGGGGCCCACGTTCACCACCAGCTCGTCGCAGAGCGGCAGGATGGAGCGGAGCGCTTCCCGGACCGGGAAGTCGAGGCGGACCGCATTGGCGACGAGGCTGAAACCCGAGACGCGCATGACTACCCGGCGCTGGAGTGGAAAGGGCGGCGGAAAGATATGCGGATCGCGATAGCCCATCACGCGCGCCTGCCGGTGGAAGGCTACGGCGGCACCGAGCGCGTCGTGGTGGCCCTGGTCCGCGGGCTGGCCCGCCTGGGGCACGAGGTCGCGCTGCTGGCGCCGCCCGGCACCCTGGTGCCCGAGGCCCGCCTGGTGCCCGTGCCCTCCCGCCAGCTGCACGCACCCACCACCGACCTCACTCCGTTCGTGCCGCCGGGCACCGACATCCTGCACGCTTTCTACCCGCTCCGGGTGCCGCCCCGGCTGCCCTGGGTGTGGACCCTGGAGGGCACCACCCGCCCGGGCGTGGTCCGCCCCCCCAACACCATCTTCGTGAGCCGCGATCACGCGGCCCGCCACGGCAGCACCGCCTTCGTCTACAACGGGCTCGACCCCGACGACTTCCGGTTCCAGGCCCAGAAAGGCGACTACGACCTCTTCCTGGGGCGCCTGCACCCCAGCAAGGGATGGCGGCTGGCAGTGGAGGGCGCCCGCCGCACCAACCACCGGCTGGTCGTCGCGGGCGGCTGGCGCCCGACCCTGTCACGCTCGCTCCGCTTCCTCGGGGCGGTGGATGGCCTCAAGAAGGCGGCGCTCCTGGCCGGGGCCCGGGTGCTCTGGATGCCGGCCCAGTGGGACGAGCCCTTCGGCCTGACCCTCATCGAGGCGCTGTGGAGCGGGACGCCGGTGCTGGGCACCCGCCGGGGCGCGCTGCCGGAAGTGCTGGCGCCCGACGTCGCCGAGCTGGGCGATTCCCTCGAGGACCTGGTGGCGCTCCGCCCAGCCGCGGAGCAGAAGGATCCCCATGCCTGCCGGGCCCGGGCCGAGCGCTACTTCAGCCACACCACGATGGCGGCGGAGTACCTGCGCTTCTACGGGGAGTTCCTGGAGTCGGGACGGCTGCCCGAGGGCCGGGCGACCGGGGACTGACGGCAGTGGGGCCGGGCCTCAGCTCCCGCCCGGGCCGGTGACCGCCTCAAGCAGCTCGCTCATGCGATGCATGTAGGTGTGCTGCCGGAGGGCGCGCTGCCGGGACCCGGCAGCCA